>DAOLPD010000059.1:0-15659 GCA_035417425.1 Bacillota bacterium | reverse complement strand
ACTTATACTGCTCAATACCAAAATATCCATCTTTCCAATATAGTCTGCGATATTGACCTTTCCGGTAAAAATAATATCCTTAAGTGCCAGATTCTCAACTAACTGCTCACATTCTTTATAGTATTGCATATCTTCTTCAAGGGGCCCCATGACATAAAACCTTATTTTCTCATATTTTTTCTTTGCAATGGAAAATCCTTTTATCATGGTTTTTATATCCTTTATAGGCACAACCCTTACAACTGCACCTACATTTATGTAGTCTTCCTCTATACTCTCATGCAATAAGCCCGAATAGGTATCCAGCTGGATACCATTTGGAATGATCTCTATCTTATTTTCGTTACAACCAAGCTCAATTTGAATTTCCTTATTACTGTTGAAAAGGGTAATTACTTTGTCAGCATGATCGTAAGCGCATTTTGATATACTATGAAAATACTCAATCCAAATATCTTTAAAGCAGCTCTTTATCCAATCAGATTTTATAATTTCTTCCTCTCTTTCCCTGGTGTAAATTCCATGTTCTGTCATAATGAAGGGTTTCTTATATATACTCTTCCCAAGGCTCCCCAGTATACCCGAATATCCTGCAGATACACTATGGTAAATATCCGCCTCAGGAACACCCTGTTTAATGATGAACAGCAACGGGCAGACCATAGATCTGAATGTCCAATAGAAATCAGCAAAGGGGGTTTTCCAATATTTCTTTTTATATACAACTTCCAGAATATCAAAGAAATCCTTGCTGGTGAGAAACTCCTCTATGGAATGCAGCCTGTTCTCTTTGAAAAGGGAGAATAAATCCTCCCAATTTGGATTCTCTCCAACGAGAAGATTTTCCAAGGCTTCCTTCTCATGCTTTTTCATTCCCAGCCTCTTACCCCATTTCGCCTTGTGGTCAAAGGCTTCATCCATAAATATTTCTTTTAACCCAATTACATTATCCGGCATCTGGTAGCAAAACTTACCTCTATCCTTTGCCTTTGCACCAATTGCATATATAATGAACTGATATTCACTCATCCATGAAATAAGCATTTGTGTCCAGCTGGAAACTCCTCCGGTAACATAAGGGTAACTGCCTTCTGCTATTATACAAATTTTCATATTCTCACCTGCCATAATAAAGCTTTTGCTTATTTTATGAATTGTAAAGCGGGAACTAAGCCCATACGCAAAGCTTGTATTGCTATACCAAATATCAAAATAACAGTCATTATCATTAGCATATCTATCTTGTACTTCATTTAAATGTGAACCTCCGTCCAAAAACTTTTTATATCCCAAGTAATTGAAGAGCGGCTGACTTGTAAATCCTGCAGAGATTGTAAAGTATGATCGAAATTTTTTTTATCACAAGATGAATAAAATAATTTTAAATACATCAAATAGGGCTTCTCACTCTGCTTATGTGCATCCAAGAACTTTTTGCAGTAAAAAGCTGCATAATCAAAATCTCCTTTCTCTATTTCATAGTTGATCTTATCAATATAAAAGTCTTCCTCCTGCGTATAAAATTCTAAGAGTTCTTCCAGAATGTTCTGGTATATTGATCTGTTTCTTTTCTCATTTACTTCGTCTTCTAAAGCACAATCCTGATAGGCTTTTAGAGCATACGCATAGGAGATCAAAGAATCTTTATCTTGATTTTCCTTATATTTTCGATCACATTCTTGAATCGACTGTAATAATCTGTGTTTTATCTCCATTATTCCGGTAGCAGCATAGTGCGAAGTCTCAGTATCTTCACTTTTTAAAGCTTTCTTCAGTAGATATGAATTCTTTTTAGCATCGTTTTTCAGTATATCCAAGAGAAGCCTTCTTTTTATGCTATTATCATTAAGTATTAATGCCTCCTCCATAGGTACCAGATTCAATGCCCTTTCCCCTTCAAATCCTTTTGCTGTATCATTTACTGCCTTTTCAATATTAATATCACTCATAAAGTTTGGAGCACCGCTGCTCTTTCCAATAATTCTTCCGAGCCAAAGTAAGAAAAACAAAATATAACCCAAAATCGGCAGCACCAATACCATGGAAATCTTGTAAATGCTCTCCTGTCTGTTTTTTCCATACCAATATGAGAAGTAAGCTAAACTAATAAGCAAATAGGAAATTATGAAAAAGGTCATTATAAAACCTCCGCTCCGGATATTGTCAATATAAGATACTAATACTTACTATTGATTTTGCTTCAATATATAGCTGCCTGTTTCAACAGCCGAGGGATAGCCAATATAGTTATCCTGTACTATATCTGCATATTTGTAAGCATTTGTCAAAGCATAAGAAATTAAATTTGCAGCTACTCTAAGTAAGTTTTGCCTGTGAAGAGTGAGGTTCTCAAACTCAACATTATAAATACAGGCTACCGCCACTATATTTTCTTGATCTGATATAGGCGCAGTCATTATAGGTAAAGAAGGAAGCCATTCTCTATTTATAAAAATATCTTTTGTCTTAATTACCCTGTAGATATCTTCCTGCTCTCTTATCTTTACAATTCCCGGTACATTGAAATCCTTATTTTCGGATTTTGCAGCAAGAACAGCAATATTTCTTGAATAGGATAAGACATATATAGCAACCTTATCTGATTTCATCATGTTTTCCAAAACTGAGACACCATTAATCAATACCTCTTCGGGATTCAGGCTATTCAGTTTTTCAACCATGGAGCAAACCTTCCCATAGCTGTTTTCGGTATTGATGATTTGTTCACATAGTTCATCCTTAAGCAGCAGGGTTTCATTATGAATTTTATCTAAAAATGTGAGTTTTTCATCTAGAGATTTCAATTTATTATCTTTACCCTGCAGTTCATTATTCTTGCTGTCGATTACATATCCGATGATCATTCCTATCAATAAGTAAAAGGAAAGCTGCAGCATACTGTTGGTATCATTAAATAAAGAGACAATATCTCTTCCTTCCTCTATGTATAAATAGATATATAGACCGCAAGATAATAAAGAAGACAACACAGCCTGCCTTATTCCGTATATAATCCCAACTAAAACAATATAAATGAGTTTATAGTCCAAAAGATAATAATTGGAAGCGTTTTGTGCAATAATGGTCATACAGCAGGTCAGAATAAAAAGTACCAGATTCTCTGTCCAAGATAATAACCCTGACTTCTTTATCAAGCCTGTAATCCTTTTTAAAACCGGAGTACTTGCAGTTGAACCTTCCTGGTTCGCCTTATGTTTTCTAATATTTCTGTAATAGTTTTCATACCATTCATATGTACTTTTCAAGCCTTCTGTCATTGAATATCTGGGCTCCCAATCCAATTCCTGCTTTATCTTTGTATTATCCAAGCAGGAATTCTTGATATCACCTTCTCTAATACCCTTATAGCATATCCCTTTGATGGGCTTTAAGCATCTCAATTCTTCTATTAATTCATTAATACTTGTTTCTGATTGAGTTGATAGATTTAATACTCCGGCAGCATTCTTCTTAACTGATTTGAAAATAGCACCGGCTACATCTTTCACATATATAAAGTCTCTGGTTTGATTTCCGTCTCCAAATACAACTAATTCCTTTTCCATGGCTGCTCTTTCCATGAAAATGGATACAACTCCTCCTTCTCCGGTAGTACTCTGTCTTGGACCGTAGACGTTGGAAAACCTGAGACAAACTGTATTCAAGCCATAAAGCTCATTCCATTTTTTGCAGTATAACTCTCCGGCAGCCTTGCTTATACCATATGGGGAAAGCGGATTAATAGCAGCGTCTTCCTTTAAAGGGATTTTTCCATTATTTCCGTAAACAGCTGCAGAAGAAGCAAAAACAAACTTTTTGACACCGTACTGAGCAGACAATTTAAGCATATTTATTAACCCTAATATATTCGATGAAGCATCCGAGTAAGGATCCTCAAGAGAGTTCGTTACATTTATTTGGGCTGCAAGATGTATAACAACATCAAATTTGTTGTTCTTAAATACTTCCCGGCACTTATCATCTTTTATATCTAATTTGTAAAAAGAATGCTTGAATCTTATATTTCTTGAATTGCCGCTGGATAAGTTGTCTATAATAAAAATGCGATAGCCTTCCTTATAGAATTCTTCCGCGACATGAGAACCAATAAAGCCATAACCTCCGGTTATCAGAACATTCACAGTAACACCTCACCTTTATCGTAAATTAGTATGAATGCCATGTACCTTTAATAATTTATTAATACACTCTCATTTCCTAAGAATATGTAGATTAAAATAATTTTAGAACCTGGTAACTGCATGTTTTACACTAAACATCTATAACTTGTATACTATAAAATCCGAACCCGATTTCACTCGACTAATCTTATAAGTTAATGAAATGCATTGTCCATTTATGTTCTATATTTCTAAATAATTGATATATTTATAATTGAATATATATTTATGATTGAATATACAATTGATAATTTATCTTTGTAAAAATCATCTTTCCAATTTTCTTATATATTATTCCTGCTTAACGTAAATTTTTATTCTTTGGTATTTTCTCTCTTATTCAATCAATGTGTGTACTGCAGCTAATTATTTTTATGAGGAAAGGTTCTGATATAATGACTAGTAAAAAAACCAAATTCATAATAGTTTCTATTATGTCTTTTATCATTTCACCACTATTGATGATTCATGCAGCGCGAATACTTGTCACAGGTGAATTATACTATCCCCCCGAATCTGCAGATGTTTTGAACAATCCATATAAGGGATGGGCTCCAAGTGCTGAGGGCGGCCCCTATGAACAGCCACATAGTCTTGTTTATATTAATACGACTTGGTGCGAACTGGAACCGGAAAAAGGGGAATATGCTTTTGATGACTTTGAGAAAAAATACAGATTTAATTATTGGAAAGATAATAATGTCCGTATCATCTTAAGACTAAACATGGATTTCCCCGGCAAAGAGAAACATCTGGATATCCCCGACTGGCTGCTTTCGGAAATAAATGAAGATGGCACATGGTATGACCTGGACTATGGTAAAGGCTTCAGCCCCAATTATAGCAACCCAACACTCATTTCATACCATAAGAAGCTTATTTGTGCACTTGCTGCACGATATAACAATAATCCCCAGATTCCGATAATAGCCCTGGGAAGCCTTGGCCATTGGGGTGAATGGCATACCAAGCAGGATCAGCCTTTCCCCATTCCTTTCCCTCCTATTGATGTTAGTGACCAGTACGTGGAACATTATCTGCAGTACTTTACCAACAAAAAGATAGTTATGAGGCGGCCCTTTGCTATAGCTAAAGAGAATAAAATCGGACTCTATAATGACTCTTTTGGTGACCCGATACAGACCTGGGATTACTTCATCAGAAACATAAATAATGGTTATCGCGATTATCTTACAGGAACAGTTCAGCCCGCAATGCCGGATTTCTGGAAATATGCACCCTCAGGCGGAGAAATAGCAGTACCCCCCGGAATGGGCTGCTTTGAAAAGAAGCATATCAATAAAACCTTGAAACAAATCCGGGACAGCCATACCAGCTGGCTGGGACCTTCTTGTCCTGCTTATTATCCTTTAGGTTCAGAACTGCAAAGCAATTATGAACTTGCAATTAAAACCATGGGTTATAGATTTGTCTTATACTCGGTAAAGCATCCTCGAAGGGTTGAAAGTGGAAATATTCTGCCTGTAAGAATGGTATGGAAGAACAAGGGTGTTGCTCCGTTTTATTTTTCATGGCCTGTAGAACTAAGCTTATCGGATTCCGATTCAAATATTGTTTTTAGCTCAATACTATCGGAGGATATCCGCAGCTGGCTGCCGGGCAAGAAAACTGTTGATGCTTCCCTTTACATTCCGCCGGACCTAAAAGAAGGTAATTATACCCTTTGTGCAGCTATTCTGGATCCTGATACAGGCAAGCCTTCTATTGATCTTGCCATCGCCGGCAAAAGACCTGATGGACGTTATAGCTTAAATCAGGTCACTATTGTGCAAGGAACAGATTAATAGAACCTGATTACTCTTCTTCATACTCAAAGGCACCACAGTCTATCCTTCCATTTGATACTCTCGGCTTATTCAGAATATCCATTTCACCTCCATAGCACAAATATAATGGATCCCCTGCGTCAATGGCGGGTGAATCCTTGCTCAGCTCAAAATCCTTATGGACAGGATCTTTAAACTTAGGGTCTTTAAAGCCGGGCAGCTTGTAAGGATTTCCGTCAGGAGAATAAAAGACATTGCAGCTTAGGATGTTTGAGCCCAGAGGCCCCTCAAGTAAAGTCCCCGTATCGTAAACTATATTGCTGATTATTTTGTTATACCTGGATTTTTGCATATTTATTCCTATTTGGTTATCATATAGAGTGTTGCATATAAAGTGGCAATTCTCCGCATAACCGTTGCCTCCGGATGCGCCCCCCAGGGAAAGTCCATATAAATGGCTGGAATATATTAGATTACTGCGTACCAAAATATTGGCTGCTGCTTTATTATAATGTTCTGATGCAACCTCAATACCTATATCGCAGTCATATACCCTATTCCTTTCTATAATGATATCTTTCCCTCCGTCCACATATATCCCGCCGGCACAGGCATCCCCTTCATATACCGGATTATTTGCACTACTGATATTATAAACAGTATTTCCGGCAATCAGGCCGGATCGCGGCTGGTCGTTCAATACAGCGGTCTTCTCAAAGCCTATGCAGTCAATTCCGATATTATTGTTATCATGAATGATATTTCCGCAGATTCTAAAATCCTCCACATTTCCATTCACAACTAAAGACTCACTTGAGCCCAGTCTGCAGTTATAAATCTCGTTCCCTTCTATCTTAATCCCTTGAATGGGAATATAGCTGTTTCGCCCATATACAGCGATACCGTGGGAATTACTATCTGATTCGATAGAGTATATCTTATTGCTTAGAATTTCAATTCCTCTTCCAAAGCCTTCGATCATAATTCCGGAAGGTGTATCGCCGTCCCGGCTGTTCCGAAGCTCCAGCCCCTTTATTCTAATGTAGCTCTTGTCCTTTATGTGGATGATATTACTTCTCTTACTATTGCCTTCCCCGTTCAAAATGACCCGTTCATTCCCATAGGGCTGGACTGTAATATATTCACCTTCTGTACCCGTAGAATTTATCTCAATTTTCTCATGATACTCTCCTGCCCTAATGTACAAAGTGTCCCCGGGTTTTAGTACATCACACCCTTTTTGTACACTCCTGAAGGGAGCCTTCAGTGTACCTGTATTATTGTCATAGCCTGAAACAGAGACATAATAATTATTACCCTTCGGCAGCGGAATGATCGCCTGTACCGTACAAAAACAAAGTGCAGCAGAAAAGATGCCCCAAGACAACAGCTTATGTTTCATACAATAATTTGCCCCTTTCACAATCCAAACCCATATAAAGAGAAGGCATTGGGTAAAGCCTATTCCGGGCCTTACCCATATCTTTTCTTCCTTCTGAGCGGCTTCTTACGGATACATTCCTAAATAGTTTTCATACCATTGGCTTATAGTTACGACATCAAGCTTATTTTGTTGTACATAGCTGTAAATATAGTCTACAATTTCGGTGAAATTTTCCACAGATACAGCTAATTTACCATAATCAGAATCGTCTTCATCAGGGACATCACTTACTTCCGGTACCGGTTCGACCCGGTGGAACATGAAAAATAATGATGAACCTGTGGAAACAGCTTTGTCAATCTCACTTTTAATCAAGGGAATATCAGCTTTTATGCTTACATTTATGCACTTGAGCATATACAAATTGGGTGCCGGTGTAGGCTGGATGCCATATACAGTAGTTCTTGCAGTTTGTGCATCAATCTCATCCAGTATGCTGATAATCTCGTCATTATAGATGCCTGAGGGGTAACAAACATGATTAGCTCCTCTTTCCCAGCCCTTTCCAAGTATCCAATCGCGATTTTCCAAATATTCATTGGGCCACTCTACTTCACTAGGTTCAGACGTTTCATCTGGATGAGTGACTGTATGGTTCCCGATATCCCATCCATCTTCATATATGTCTTCAAGCTCTGTTTCATCCATGAACCAGAAGTTTTTGTTAGCATCATCATGGGCATACTCTGTTGCCGCCTCTTTGTTTACCCAGGTTGTAGCCTTGAAGCCCTTATCATCAAGAATGGGTTTGCCATGTATCATAACATCCCGCCACCCATCGTCGAAGGTAAAGAGTATTTTGGGTGTGCCTGATACGTTGTAAGATATCCTGTCAATATTTACAACTGGTTCCGTATCATTCTTAAAGGCAACATATATTTCCATTGCGGTGATGTCATTCCATGAGTATGTGATATCAGCTTCCATTAACCGATTTATATCCATTGCAGAGGATTTCTTCTGTTCACTGATTACCTTGTTCAGACGGTCAATACTTTGATTCATTTCAATCCACTCATCAGGCATATTCCTGCTTCTTTTCAGCGTCATGGATCCATTAGTTGCAGTTCCGATGCTGTCTACCAGTTCAAAGTCCTCCTTGGTCCGGCGAATTTTGTTCCAACCGGGTGTTAATTCATATTTTCCTATTCCGTTTTCATAAAATACACAATGCCATTCATCGGTGTAAAACTTTACAAGGAAATATTCAGGCGGGGAAGTATCCGGTACATATAGACTGAATTCGATATTTTCCATGGAACCTAGTGAGAAACTGGAAATATCGTTTGTTATTACCGAGTAGCATGATATATTATTATCTACCGCCACCGGAGCCAGCGGCGCCAGCTTTATTGAAGCGTTCCCATAAAGCATATTGCTATAATCAATATCAACTGCTGCAGTAACAGATTGCTGAAATTCCGTTATATCTTCTACCGGATATAATGTAGTTCCCAAAAAGTCTGAAGGTTTAACCGTAACCGTTGCCTTTGCTTCAATTCCTGATGGATTCTCAGCATAATCGGGAAGTATAAGAGTTCCTGTGAATTCATAATCCGCTGCTGTATATTTATCGTAATCCGGGATGCCCGAATCCCAAACAACTGGAACCTGGATGGTCGAAGAATCTCCAAGGGTTACGGCGACCGTTTGCGGCAGTGCAATATAATCCTTTCCCGTATACACATTTATATCATCTATTTCTTCCACGCTCATTACAATAGCTTTTGCTACAATTATCCTGACGCTGGCTTTCATGTCGCTATGGTTCAATACATAATCAGGCAGCTCCAGCACTCCCTCTATTACATATGTCCCGGGTATATCCCCGTTATATCCTTCGGTATACCACTCCACACCTACTTCCATTTCAGTGTTGTCGCTAAGCTTGATTCCTATAATACCCTTAAGATCGATACTGCCTATATCGGTTCCGTATTCAACATTTATATCCGGTATTGAATCAACCTCCGTTACCCATACTTCAATTTCTTCAGGCTCTCCTACAATCACTCCCACTGTTGCCTTCTTATTATGCGGATTGGTCACGTCATCATGCAATATAAGGTCACCCGAAAACATATATAACCCGTCAAATTCTCCGTCATAATCCGAACCTTCAATATCCCAGTCTATATACATATCCCGCGGATCACCGATATTCAACGTAACTTCCGCCTGCTCCGGAAGATAAACAGCTTCCACTACTGACTTTTCAGTGCCGCGTGGAACCTGAATATTATCAAAGGTCTCCACTCCTATTACTATAATTTCTTCAACCGTTGCAGGTTCTCTTACAATTACATCCATCCTTGCTTTTAAGCCTTTTGTATTCGTTACTCCGGCGGGCATTTTCAATGTCCCTAAGAAAACATATGTCCCTGCTTTGCCCCCGTCATAAGCCGGCAGACCATCATCCCAGGTTACATCTGCGCTTTCGTTTCTTCCGTCGCTTAATACTATTCCTACACTGGCTGGGAGGCCGATATCTGCTTTGGCGGTACCATTATCTACAGTTTTTGTACCTAATGATTCTACACTCTTCAATGTAACCGAAATAGTGCCGCCACCGCCGCCACCGCTGCCACCGCCGCCACTACGGCCACCGCCGCCTCCACCTCCACCTCCGGATGTACTTTTAGCGGCTTTATAAGCGGTACAGTAAACATTGATTAATCCGGTTGCAGTATTTACGATTCTTGGTCTTGCGTCTACAGATACATTACTCGAATTGATATTTGCTGTTCCGATATAGCAATCTCCAGTTATTTTGGCGGGCTGATTGATGGTCAGGGTCTCTATCCTGACCGATTTATCAATCTTAATAGCAGTATCCTTTCCATTAACCTCCAATAACTTTATCGTTCCCCCTAAAACAGATATATTGGATAAGGCCTCCTTAATCTCAACCCTTTCAAAATCTCCTGCCAGCTCAACAATTCCGCTGTCCGGAGCAGACAGTATAACCTCACCGAAGCCTGATCCTGTCAAATCTGTCTCTTCTAACTTTGCAGCCGTTTGCACTCTTACAGCTCCAACCTTTGAGCCGCCTTGTGCGGCAAGATATATACCTGAGTCGTCATAGGTGCTGATGACTACTTCTCCTAAAGATGAATCCCTGAGGAATATGCCTTTTTTGCCTCCACTGATAGTTGTTGTTCCCGTTACCGTAATACGATCAAGTATAACTGTACCATCGCCAATTCCTTCAGTTAAATATAGGTTTCCTTCGATTACCATATTTTTTAATGTTATGCCAGGATTGATAATGGTTACATTCCCTTTTATTCTTGTTATAGTCTGTTCATCGCCGTAAATACCTGCTTTATCATACAATTCTCCGATTACTCTGTGTAATATCGTAGAGACTTCCGCCCTTGAGATGTTTGTTTTCGGTCTGAATGTATTGTCCTGGTATCCATTCATATATCCAAAACCTGCAACAGCACCTGACAAACCTTTTGCCCAAGGTTCAAAGTGCGCGAAATCACTGAATCCATTAGCAATGCTTTCATCGGGGTGCAATTTCAATACCTTTCCGAGTATTGCACTTACCATTTGCCTGCTTATTGGCTCTTCCGGCATCACCATGCTATCCTCAAGCAAATCAAGATAACCCTGAGCTTTAGCCTTTTTATATTCATTTGCATACCACTTGTCGGCGGACACGCTTAAATACTCATACACTGCTGTTTTATCAAAACCAAAGCTCCTGTTCACAAGTGCAAAAAATTCTGCTTGAGTCATTGGATTATCTGGTTTGAAAGTTCCATCCGGATAACCTGTCAATATTCCCCTGTTAACAGTATTTTCAATCATGCTTTCTGCCCAATGGCCTCTTATATCCACAATTTCTGCAAATGCATTCAAGGACACGGACAGCATTAAGCTTAAAATTAGACATAATGCAATCAAAGTTCTTAATGCTCTTATCATTTTATCCCTCCGCTCATATAATTTTTGAGTAACACTTATGTCATCCCTAAAAAATATGAAAGTGGTTGGACAAATATGATAGTTATATAAAATTTATATGTACTCTTATATCCTTCAGGAAATCAAATTCAACTTGTATATCAGATCCCAACACCATGATTTTTCGGACATATAAAGAAGACATATAAAATAGTAATTATTATAGTATAATATGATTAGGATCAAAAACAGGATAGAGGTTATATGATAGGAGGAAATTTGAAATGATTAAAGTAGTTGCAAAAAGCTTTGCAAAACCGGACAAGCTTGACAGGATTTTAGAGCTGTCTGAAGAACTGGTGGAAAAGACTGTTGTAGAGGAAGGCTGCATAAAATATGAGCTCTTTCAGGATATGAGAGATCCTAAAGTTATGATTATAATTGAAGAATGGGAAAGCGAGGAGGCATTGAATAAGCATATGGCTTCAGAGCACTTCAAAAGAATAGTGCCTCAGCTGAATGAACTGAGAGAAAAAGCATCGGAAGTCAATATATTAAAGAAACTCTTTTGAAGCAATATTCAGGCCCCACGGCATTATATGCCGCGGGGCCTTTTGTTACATTCCGGACAATACCTCCAGAACTTCATTAATGTCCGGCAGCTGGCTGATAGGATATACTTTAACCCATCTGACTATTCCGTTTTCATCTATAATAATATTTGCACGCTCTGATATTCCTTTTTTTTCTATAAAAATGCCGTAATCCCGGGCAACCTGCCCATGGGGCCAGAAATCGGAAGGAAGACTGACGTTATCAATGGCAATTACTGCGCTCCAGGCTTTTTTTGAAGGTACTGGGTCCACACTGAGACCAAGGGGCACGGTATTGAGGCTCTGGAATTTCTCCCAATTGACCTCCAGGGACCTCATCTGATCGGTGCAAACGGATGTCCAGGCAAGAGGATGCCATGAAAGCAGCACTTTTTTTCCTCTGAAATCAGATAAGCGTATTATCTGCTCCTTGTTATCCTTCAGGGAAAAATCCGGTGCAGTATCTCCTACTTTAATTCTTACCATAAATTCATCTCCTTTCTTGTTTATGTCTTAATCATATCATAAGTATTGTATCCGGGAAACAGGGTGGTGGCATAAAGTTCCTATATTGTCATATTGTATCGATTTAAGGTATAATAGAAAAAAGCATGCAGAAAGTAGGTTGACAGCATGTTTGATATGTGTCTTAAAGTATGTCAGCTGTTCTTCAATTCATATCATAAGGGCTTGTCATGGGCTAGCCGGGAGACTGGTTTCATTTGTTGCGTATCTGTGAATTACATAGAATATAAAAACATCATAATAACGATCGGGGCTATAATTTCGCTTCTTATTATATCCATTATCATACTTACATTCCAAATAAAAAAAATCAGCAGGATAAAGAGTGAGCTGCAGAATAAGAATGAAGAGCAGGCAGCATCGGACGATAAGCTGAAACATCAGCTTGAAGAGCTTGAAAGGGTTCAGCACAGCCTGATAACCAGTGAGAAAAGATACTTTTTACTATTCGAAAAAATGATGAACGCTTTTTTTGTATTTGAACCGGTCATTGACAAGAATGGGAAAATGTCCGATATACGCTTTCTTAAGGTAAATCCGGGGTTTGAGTTCCATACAGGGCTGAATGCTGCTGAAATAATCGGAAAGACATGGATGGAGGTATATGATTATCCCAATAAGAATCTTCACATATACAATAGAATTTTGCTGACCGGGAAGCCTGAACATTTTGAGACCTACTATGAACAGGAGAATAAGTATTATCTGACCAATGCATTTAAGATATCAGACAACGAAGTTGGGGCAATATTTGAAAATATTACCCGATACAAGCAGGCAATCAATGAAATTACTATGCTCAATGAAGAACTGGAGCAGAAGGTTGCAGAGAGAACTGACGAGCTGCAGAGCGCGGTAAACGAGCTTGAAGCTTTTACATATACAGTATCCCATGATTTGAAATCACCCCTCAGAGCCATAGAAGGCTACAGCAGGTTTGTACTTGAGGATCTGGAATCGGGGCCGGGCGAGGAAACGGTGGAGATGATACATAATATAAGGAATATCAGTCTGGATATGATAGAAATGATAAGCAAGCTGCTTGAATACTCAACTACATCTAAGACTGAAATAGTAAAGGAAAGTGTTGACTCAGGGAAATTGTTCAAGTCAATAATTAATGAATTGTTATCAGTCAATTCGGACAGAAATATCGAACTAAAGGTGGTATCGGAACTACCTGTTGTTTTTGCCGACAAAGTGCTGTTTAAGCAAGTACTGTACAATATACTGTCCAATGCAGTAAAGTTTACAAAATTCAAAGACCAGGCTATTATCGAAGTTGGCTGCACAATTAATGAGGGAGAATACATTTTCCATGTCAGTGACAATGGGGTTGGATTTGATATGGAATACTCCGGGAAGCTGTTCGGCATATTTCAGAGGCTCCACACAAAAGATGAGTTTGAAGGAAGCGGTATAGGGCTTGTTACGGTAAAGAAGATCATACAGAAGCACGGAGGCCGGGTTTGGATGAAAGGCAGCATGGGGCAAGGGGCAACGGTATATTTTACATTGCCTGTTGAAAGAGGTGGAATGCATGCTTCAGATAATGATTGTAGATGATATGGATATTGTAAGAAGAGAGCTGAAAAGGCTGAAGCTGTGGGGTGACAAAACAGGCTTTGTCATCTCCGATGAAGCATGTAACGGGCATGAGGCGTTGGAAAAGCTCGAGAGAAGCAAGTTCGATATGGTTATTACAGACATAAGGATGCCTAAAGTAGACGGTATTGAGCTTCTTAAGGAAATAGCAGAGAGAAAGCTTTGCCCCTGTGTTGTACTGCTTAGCGATTACAGTGATTTCGTTTATGCCAGACAAGGATTGGTATTGGGAGCTTTTGACTATATAACCAAGCCGGTGGCAGAAGAAGAATTGGAAAAACTGCTTCAAAGAGCAAAGGAATATATATCCGGGAAAAGGATTGAGGAGCAAAGAATCATACAGCTGGAGCAAAAGCTGGTGGAAAAGGTGGATGTGTTTTTCCCGCAGTCGGAGGTCAGCCAGCTTATTGATGCCATAAAAGCCGGACATACAAAGACTGTTGAAAATGCAGGAAATATATTTGAAATAGTATATATAAATCTGAATCATGATTTGATTAAGGTGAAAAGCCTGCTAAACAGCATAATGCTTGAAATAACCAATAAACTATCAGCAAGCTGCAAATGGCTGGACAAATATGCGGATATTAATGCTATAAGAGCCATTGATTTTTCCGGAGCAAATGATCCGGATTCAATAAAAAACAGATTTGTCTCGGCTATCGGGAGAATCTCCGGCTTGATTGCAAGACTGAAACACGGCACGGAGGATAACGGGATTATAAGTCAGGTATGCAGTTACGTACTGGAGAATATTGACCGGAATATATCGCTGAGTGCAGTATCCGATTCCCTCTTTATGAACAAATCCTATATCAGTGAGGTTTTTAAGCAGAAGACAGGCCTATCCTTCATAGAGTATCTGACTATTGTAAAAATGGAAAGGGCAAAAAAGCTTGTCGGGGACGGAAGGTTAAAGACATATGAAGTTGCAGAGCTTTTAGGGTTTAAGGATATTGAGTATTTCAGCAGGCTGTTTAAAAAATATACATGTCTTACGCCCAACGAATATCGTCAGGGCATGGCCGGGGAAAACCAAAAATACCCGAAAAATTTCGGGGTATAAACCTAAGAATTTTTATTCATGCAATAAGGATAATTTTGTATTATTATACTGTAATACTGATTATCCTTATTTTTATGAATAGGAGATAAATATGAAGGAAATAGATGTATTGGTAGTGGAAGACTCATACTATTCAGCGGATTTAAATATAAGAGTACTAAGAAAAGCGGGATTTAATGTTCGGTATAAAATTGCTTCAAGCAGTAAAACTATGCGGGAAGCCCTTAAGGATAAGAATTGGGATATTATACTAAGCGATAATAATATGCCGGGCTTTGATGCACTTCAGGCAATTGATATAAGAAACCAATCAGGAAGCCTGGCACCCTTTGTGATTGTCTCGGAGCATATTCAAGAGATTGATATAAAGAAAGCAATGGAAAAGGGGTGCTGCGCCTATATAGCCAAAGAAAATCTGAACAGGCTGGGACAGCAGGTTGAGAAAATTCTGAAAGAATAATATAAATTAAGGAATCCATTGATGTAATATTTGTAATCATAGGAGGAACTAATGGTCGCATATAAAAATGAAAAAATACGCGA
>DAOLPD010000058.1:0-15741 GCA_035417425.1 Bacillota bacterium | reverse complement strand
TTTATTGTGGTTCTAGCCATATCCAGTATTCGGTCAATACCGGCAACCAGCGCCAGGCCTTCAAGGGGCAACCCGACAGTCTGCAGCACCATTGTAAGCATTATAAGCCCCGCTCCGGGAACACCTGCTGTTCCAATGGAAGCAAGGGTAGCAGTCAATACAATAGTGGCCTGTTGGGCTATTGTAAGATCTAAACCGTATACATTTGCGATAAAAAGTGCACATATGCCTTGGTATAAAGCTGTACCATCCATGTTTATAGTTGCACCCAGAGGTAATACAAAGCTGCTTATACTCTTTGGAACACCGAGGTTCTCCTCAGTACACTGCATATTCACCGGAAGGGTTGCGCTGCTGCTGCAGGTTGTAAAGGCAATAGCCTGAGCAGGGAAAATTCCTTTAAAAAATTTCATGGGGCTGAACTTTGCAAATACCATCAGGGTACTTGAATAAACCAGGGCAGCGTGGAGTACGCAGCCCACATAAACAATAATGATTACACTTAAGAGCGGCAGCAACACCTTTGGTCCATTCGAAGCAACAACCGGAGTAATGAGGGCAAATACCGCATAAGGAGCAAGGATCATGATTCCGCCTGTAATCTTATACGATATTTCTGCAAGGGAGTCAAAGAAGTCAAAGACCGGCTTGCCTTTATCTCCCAATACTACTATTCCGCTGCCCAGTATCAATGCAAATGCGATTATCTGGAGCATATTACCGTCAGAAGCTGCCTTTATCGGATTGGTAGGTATAATATTAAGCAGTGTATCAACGACGTTTGGTATTTTGCTTGGTTCCGCCGCTTTTACATCTGATGGAAGAACGTAACCCGCACCTACACTGAATATATTAGCCAGAACAAGTCCTAAAATTACTGCAAATGCAGTGGTTAGCAGATAGTAGGCTATGGTTTTTCCGCCTATTCTTCCCAGCTTCTTTACATCCCCCAGTCCGCATGTTCCTACTACAAGAGATGCAAGTACCAAAGGTACAATTATCATTTTGATAAGGTTCAGGAACAAGGTACCGAAGGGTTTAATCCAGGCATCGGCCACGTCAGGGGAACCCTGAAGCAAAATACCTGCAAGTATACCTGCAGCAAGGCCAATCAAGATTTTGGTGGATAACTGCATTTTTTTCACTATAACACCTCCTCTTATATCTATATTTAAGGTAACATACTAAAATGTCTTTTGTCCATTGATTTTTATAATATTTTTAATATTTCTAATACTCTGGAGGCCAATGTCAAATTTAGACATAAAGCGAATTTTTGTAAATGATTCCGTCAGGCAAAAGTTGACAATACACCAATCATGAATAATAATAGTGATGATATAAATTACTGAAGACAGGTGGAGAAGACAAATGAGAATAAGAAATAATCCAAAAGCCCTTGAGACAATAAGACAATATGATGAAATCGTAATATTCCGTCCGGGGGAATTCAAGGGCAAATGGAATGAATATTTTGCAGTGAGAAGCGGCAGTAAGCCTGACGCTCCGATACGCGCAGAACTTGGCATGGGCAGAGGGAAATTCATATCAACACATGGATTCCTTAATAGAGATATAAACTTCATAGGAATAGACCTCCGGCATGAGATAATTCTCTCGGCTCTGAAGAAAGTGCTTGAAAAGGAGCTTCAGAACGTAATACTTATACCTTATAACATTTTGGACATTGAGGATGTCTTCGAGGTTTCTGAAGTGGATACTTTTTATATAAACTTCTGTGATCCCTGGCCTAAGGTCAGGCATGCCAAGCGAAGGCTGACTCACAGGCTCTTTCTGGAAAAGTACAGAGCCCTTTTGAAGAATGAGGGAAAAATAGAATTCAAAACAGACAGCAGAGAGCTTTTTGATTTTTCTATAAATGAATTCAAGGCCTCCGGCTTTGAAATACTTGACCTGACTTACGATCTTCACAATGAGAATTATCCCGGGAATATCACCACAGAATATGAAGAGAAGTTCATCAAAAAGGGCATTAAGATAAACAGACTGGAAGCGGTAAAAAGATAGAAAGCAATGTTACAACAGAAGAATAATGCGTCCCGAGACATGGGGACGCATCATTCTTCAGATACCTGCTACTCCACTTTAAAGGTATATGTAAATTCCGGATTCAGAGAATGCCCTATCTTATCCTTCAAAGTGATTCTCACCTTGTATTCACCTTTTTTCAGCGGCTTTGCCGGAATGTAGCTTATTTTTCCCGTTTCAGGTTCAAATTTGGCTTTTACGGCAGAATCGTTAATATACATCTTTATGGAAGCAGGATCGATACCATAACCTCTGTCAGCCGCAATTACCCCTATCTCCTGAGCTTGACCTGGAAGCCCTTCAGTGCTTTCGGGCAGTACCGATACTATCACAGGATCGTAATAGTCTTTATCAAGTTTGTATATTGCCATTACATCATCAAAATATATGCTGCCGGAATTCTTATTATCCTGAGCTGTCTCGGCCAGATATATCTGCTCAAGTGCTATTGGGTATTTCTCATCTTTCGGCAATTCGGCATATACATACTTCCAGCCTTTCCAATCAAGTCCTCCGGACTTGGTGAGATCAAATACCTTTTTCTCTCCCGCCGAGTTAATATAGTTCCCTCTAAGCCAGTGACTGCTTCCGTCACCATATACCCATACTCCAAGCTCAATAGGCTTTCCAATTATTGTTACCGGTTTCTTAAAGGTTACATAAGCGGCTGATGTACCTGTAGTATTTTCGAAATCATAATCAAGTCTTAAGGAAATATTTCCTACCCTTACCGGTTCCCCCTTCTGATTATGTCTTATAGCTGCCTTGCTTCTTATTTCTTTTGCTTCCACATTGTCAAGAGTTCCAAAGTCAGCAACAATTACGGGTGTCTTGCCCACCTTTGCTCCAACGGCTGCTGTGACAGTTCCTGCAGAAGCTGTTATTTTACCATGTCCATTTTTATTTCCTGCCGTGAAAACTCCATCTTTATCCACTGTCCCCAATCCGCCTTCAACTGTCCACTTGACGGCAGAGGGACTTATTATAATATTTTCACCGTTTTCGCCAGAGGCTTTCACTTGCAGTTGTATCTTTTCTCCCGGATCAAGAAGCACAAAATCATTTGTTACCGAAAGAGAGCTTACCTTGTCCACTATTTCAACAAGCATTTTGCTTTGTGTATTCCCAACCGCAGCATATATATATCCTTTGCCCGCCTGGCTGCCGGAGTTATATGTGCCGTCTGCAGCTATCTTGGATGTCTTTACATCAATTCCGAACCTTATTTTGCCCATATCCCCAGGCAGAAGATTGTAATACTTGTCCAAAACGTAATAGGACGGCTTGAAGGAGCTGTTCTTATATATCTTGACACTTGTATCCTTGAATCTCAATATTGCAGGGTCTGATAACGGTGCTTCAGATACAAGCTGTACTGAATTTCCCACATATCTTTCTCTTCCGTCAGAAGGGTTGTTTGCCAGCTTTGCAACAGCATCTCCCTGCCTTCTTACAGCCATGGCCGTTGACCCCCCGCCGTCGAGGTTTATGGCATCTTCCACTCCTTGACTCAGGAAAAACTCCGCCAATTCATATAGGGTCATTCCATCGCTGTACCCGGGCTGCCTTCCGTCAACCGTAACCATATAAATCTTATTATCCTTTATTCCTATCGCTGTCCTCGGATGCCTTTGCAAGGCATCTGCCCTTTCCTTTACCTTAGCAGAGATCTTCCCCCCTTCAAGAAGCATGGGCGCCCCGGATACCGCAAAATCCAGGTTTTTCTTGTCAAAATCTACAAAGAAGCTCATCTCAGCACCGGAAGGAACTCCGGCAAGCTGCTTGAATGCTTTGACAGGCATGGAAATAACTACTCCGTCCGAAGGTATTTCTGTAATTTTGGAGTTTGGAATTATCTTTTCAATTTTACCTGTATATCGCTTCCCTGCTTTAAGCGGAAGTTCAACACCTCTTACTATGATATCAGTCCCGGCAGCTGTATTTACTGTTGTCTTTCCAAAGAATGGAGTGTAAATAACGGTCTGATCCGCCCACCTGAGCCTGTTAACTGAGTCTACCGGATATTGTATGTACTTATATGCGGCAGCACCTTCCATATTCAAAGTATCGATGAAGCAATCTCCCTTATCGGTAACTCCAAGTATAGTTGAAGTCTTTACTGCAGTCTTGATTTCCCCTTCTACTATACTGGTACCGTAAGTAAGCCCCTTGACTGTCGTCATGTCAAAAAAATCTCCATTGACTGCACCGATTACTCTTTTATTCTCACTATTTTTCTGCGAAGCCTGATAAGACACCGGCTTATTCGTCAGGCTGCTTCCGCTGTCAGCAACCTCTATACTGATATATTTGGTATCAAATTTACTCTCTATCATGTTGACCATAAAGTTCCCGTTAGGGGTTATGTAATTCATATTCCTATAATATGTACCGGGGCCAATGTGCTGCCCGTCTTCAATCAGTTTGGCCGATTCCAGAGAATAAACCGCTGCCGGAAATGTTATAGATGCTATAAGCAGTACAACCAATATCTTTGTTAAAAGCTTGCTGTTCCTATTATTTCTTTTCATAATCACTACCTCATTCATTATTACTTTAAATCAGGCTATTGCTTGAGCCTTTCACCAGTCTTTCATATGCCTATTTTACCAGACTGTCCCTGCATTTTCAGCAAAGTAACCTATATGTAATATTACAATTTATATACAACCGGTATTACCGTTACCCCCAATGCCCTCCTGTATATTTAGACGAAAAAAAAAGCTTATGGTTTCATAAAAAAACCAGCATATCAAAATTCAATGCCGGTCTGTCTTATTCCTAATTTAATAAGGCCATTCCTTGAGCTTTTCCAGGTCAAATATCGTAATTGTATTCTTTTCGATTCCTATCAAATGCTCTTTTTTGAAAGCAGTAAGTGCTCTTATCACTGTCTCTCTGGTAGTTCCCACTAAATTTGCAAGCTCCTGTCTGGATATGCTGATGTCCAGATTTACTCCATTGCTGCTTTTTCTGCCGTAATCTTCGGCAAGCTTTACCAAAGCCTGGGCAGTCCTTTCATATGTATCGTAAAGCGCCAGATTCCTGATCTTCATATGTGCCTCTACAAGTCTTTTGTTCAGGTACTTGATCAGCTGAAGAGACAGGTCCGGATTTTCCTTTATGACTTTTTCCAAATCCTCGTTTTTTATTATTCCTATTTCCGCTTCTTCAAGAACCTCTGCCGTAGCCGGATATTCCGTATTGCTGAAAAGGGTTACTTCTGCAAAAACATGCCCTTCATTTAATACATGCAGTATATGCTCCCGCCCATCTCTTGAAAGCTTCGAAACCTTGACAAGGCCGGACTTTATATAGAAGAAGGCCTCCCCCGGTTCTCCCTCCATGAATATTATTCTGCCCTTTTCATATTTGCGGACTCTTGATATCTTATAGATTTTCTCTAGAAATTCATCCTCAAGCTCTGAAAAGATGCTTATCTGCCTAAGATAATCATGATTATTCATACAAATTCTTCTCCCTTTCACCTCTTTATATACCTATTTTACCAAAATGCCCTTGAATTTTCAGTAATATAATAAATAGCAGTCCTGTTCAAGCATTTTACTGCTTACACATGACTGCCGCTGTTTCAGAAAACAATATAAGTTTTGATCAACACTTCTCCGGGGATATTCCACTTGCCCTATCAAGCTTTAGCTTAGACTTGTCTACAATCCTGACAACATCCGCAACGTTAACACAGTGGTCGCTGATTCTTTCAAGATTGGTCAGTATCTCTAGGAAAAGCACTCCTGCATTTATATTGCATTCCCCTTTGTTTATCCTGCTGATATGGCTTTCTCTAAATGAATCTCTTAGCTCGTCAACCTTTTTCTCATAAGTATCTACTGCTTTGACATAAGCAGTTTCCTTGGTGCTTAAGGCCAAAAATGCATTGTCCATTGCCTGTTCGACATTTTTATATATTTCTCTTAGTTCCTCCATTGCATAATTGGAGAAGGATACTTTATTATCCAGCTTGTATTGGACTATCTCTCTAAGGTTATCCGCATGGTCTCCTATTCTCTCCATATCATGTACCGTATTGAACAGCATCCCTACCATTTTTCGCTGGTCATCCCCTATTGCGGAATGCATTACCTCCTGAAGAAACTCACCTATTTTTCTTTCCAATTCATTTATAACTTTCTCATTGTTCAGTATTTCATCCAGAACTCTCTCGTCATTATTAAGAATTGCCTGCATTCCTTTTTGTACATTGCACTTTGCAATCTCTCCCATTCGGATAATCTCTTTTACAATTTGCCCCACAGCTATTGAGGGAGTCTCCAATATTCTTTTGTCCAGATACTTTAATGCAAATTTATCATACACATCTTCTCCCGGCAGTACTTTAGTCACGAAGGTAATAAGCATTGCGGAGAAGGGCAGTAGAATAATGGTATTTGCAATATTAAAGAAGGTATGCGCATTTGCAATTTGCCTTGCAGGATCTGAAGCAGTCATAGCTACTAATGAAGTTACCGGATGCAATATAAACATAAATATTATCGTACCGATAATCTTAATTGTCACATGCATTATAGCTGCTCTTTTAGCTGTCAGGCTTGTACCTATGCTGGCAATAAGGGCGGTAGCACATGTACCGATATTGTCACCAAATAATATCGGCAGTGCTGCTTCTATAGGAACCAGTCCCTGCATAGCCAGTACCTGAAGTATACCAATAGTTGCGCTGCTGCTTTGGACTACTGCAGTTAACAGCAGTCCGGAAAGAACCCCCAAAAGTGGATTGTCCTCCAGGCCTATCATGAATTGTGAGAATTCAGGTATATCCTTCAGCGGCTTCATGGCATCGCTCATCATATTCATGCCCATGAACAGTATACCAAACCCTATAATCAATTCACCTAGGTGCTTACGTGATTTTTTACTTGAGAATAACACAAGTATTGCACCGATAATAATAGCATATGGGACTATGTTGGTAAACTTAAAGGCAATTACCTGAGCGGTCATTGTAGTGCCTATATTCGCCCCCATTATTACCCCTACTGCCTGCGAAAGGTTCATTATCCCTGCATTGACCAGACCAACCACCATTACTGTGGTGGCACTGCTGCTTTGAATAACTGCTGTAATTGCCGTTCCTACCAGGATTCCAATATACTTGTTTGTTGTAAGTATCTCAAGCAGCTTTTTCAATTTGTCTCCTGCAGATTTCTGAAGAGCATCCGACATTATCTGCATGCCATAAAGGAAAAGACCCAAACCGGCAAATAGTGCAATAATCACATTAAAACCCAAAACTCCACCTCCATGGCTAATAAAATGCAGTACCCAGTTAATTATACCTGTTTGGCCTTTCGACATCAAGTACCATAAAATAAAAAGAACAAGCTTATTAAAAGCCTGCACAACTGATTATTCTGCTATGCTGAGAAAAAAACAAAGCAAGCCGATACTGTACAGTTGTCAATAAAAAGCAGACATGCTTTTGTTACATGTCTACTTTGATATTACAACTACACGATGCTTACTTGCTTCGTTTTCTATAAACCTACTTTCCCATCAATACCATACATAAGGTTCATTGTCTGTACCGCTTGACTTGCTGATCCTCTTACAGCATCATCAAGAATTGTAGTCACTGTTATCTTACCGGTATCTGCATCTGTCGAGGCTGATATGGAGCAAAAATATTTGCCTGATCCGTTCCTTGCCCCATTTATAGTATCAGCACCTCCAACTTCAATTAAAGGGCTAAACTTGTAAAAATCTCTGTAAATCTCTGAAATATCGTTTCCGCAGAATCCGTTACCGGGTTCGGCTGTTATAGATGTAATAATCCCTTTGATTCCCGGAATGATATATGATGTATATGAAGATAAGGCGTTCTTGCCGAATAACGCAAGCATCTGCCCCTTTACTTCTTCAGCATAGTCCCTGCTTTCCATTTTATATATCTTGCTGTCACCGTCAGTGGCAATGTCTGTACATTCAAGCTTATCTCCGCATCTGAGGCAGGAGATCCCCGACTTGGATTCAATAACCGCAGTATTCATATCAATCAGATTGCCTGCAGCCAGAGGCGCCAATCCCAGCATTGCACCGGTGCAATAACTGCTTGGGTTTGCAGCTATGGATACATCCTTCATCTTATCCTTATAAAGCTCAGACAACCCATATACTGAGCCGGGATATGCGCTGCCGCTCATATGCTGCTTATCACCTATATCTATTATTTTTTTTCCATTGGAAAGTGCTTTTGAGTATATATCCTCTGCTATAGTGCCGGAAAATCCGTTAAATATAACGTCTGCCCTGTTAATTGCATTCATCATCTTCAAATACCCTGCACTCATTCCATTGCCTCTGCTGAAGCCGCATCCGGATTCATTAAGCTCCTGCAAGTCCAACATAGCGCTCACCTGCGCTGATTGATGCCCGGCAATCAGCTTTGAGAGTTCTTCTCCAAAATATCCCTTTGCCCCCAGAATTCCAACCCAAATCATAAATACCTTCCCCCAATATATGCTACATCTTAAGTGTTCCTGCAAAATGATTCACAAACTCTCGTCCGCGCAATACAGCCTCTCTGACCCTCTGTTCGGAAGGTCCTCCCTCAGTATTTCTTCTTGACAAGCATACTTCAGGCTTCAAAAACTCATATATCTCTTCTTCTATACAGCAGGAAAACTTCCTGAATTCGTCCATGGAGAGCTCTGTCAGTTCCTTATTGTTGGCAATACAGTACTTCACCATTTCGCCCGCCGCCTCATGGGCATCCCTGAAGGGCAATCCTTTTCTTACCAGATAATCAGCCAGATCAGTGGCATTCAGAAATCCGCCTTTAAGATTGTTCATTATTCTTTCTTTGTTTATTGCAGTAGCTTTAAGCATTGGAATAAATACTGAAATACAGGACTTAAGAGTGTCCCC
The DNA here is from genome assembly GCA_035417425.1 of Bacillota bacterium. GTDB lineage: Bacteria > Bacillota > Clostridia > Lutisporales > Lutisporaceae > BRH-c25. The sequence goes on along the minus strand of DAOLPD010000058.1, from coordinate 6,786 downwards.
CGCATCGAAAACCGATTCCTTGTCTTCCTGCATATCCTTATTGTAGGATAGCGGAAGCCCCTTCATAATAGTAAGAAGAGTAATCAGTTCTCCATATACCCTGCCCGTCTTACCTCTTATAAGCTCTGCAATATCAGGATTCTTTTTTTGCGGCATAATACTGCTTCCTGTACTGTAGCCATCATCCATCTCAATATATCCGAATTCCCCGGTATTCCATATAATCAACTCCTCGCAGAACCGGCTGAGATGCATCATTCCAAGGGCACAACAGCTGATAAACTCAATTGCAAAGTCCCTGTCCGATACCGCGTCTATAGAATTCTGCGTAATATCCGAAAATTTCAGAATTTCCGCAACCATTTTTCTGTCTATGGGATATGTAGTCCCTGCAAGGGCACAGCTCCCTAAAGGCATTACATCCATCCTTTTCATGCAGTCTTTAAATCTGCCCATATCCCGTTTGAACATTTCAAAGTAAGCCATAAAATGATGTCCCAGGGTTACAGGCTGTGCTTTCTGCATGTGCGTATATCCCGGCATTATAGTACCGGCGTGTTCTTCCGCCTTGTCAAGCAGCAAAGCTTCAAGCTCCGTCAGCAGGTTCAATATCCTATGGATTTCTTCTCTGAGATACATCCTGATATCCAGAGCCACCTGATCATTTCTGCTTCTTGCAGTATGAAGCTTCTTACCCGTCTCACCTATTTTTTCGATTAGAAGCTTTTCAATGTTCATGTGAATATCTTCCGCATCCTTTTTCAGGTCTATGCTTCCGGATTCAAGCTCCTGTCTGATTTCCTCCAGCCCATTTACAATTTCTGCTGCTTCACCGGCACTGATTATGCCGCATTTTCCAAGCATGATCGCATGGGCTTTACTCCCTTCGATATCCTGCAGGTACAACCTCGAATCAACGGAAATCGAAGAGTTGAAATCCTCAGCTTCAAGTGCAGTATTCTTACTGAACCTTCCTCCCCAGAGTTTCATTTAACCTATCTTCCTTTCCCCCTGCTGCTTGGCCAGTTTTGCTTTCATAAGCGCCATTACCTCTATGGGCAGACCAAACAAGTTGATAAAGCCTTCAGCATCCTTTTGATTATAAATATTGTCTACATTCTCGCCGAAGGTTGCAAAATCCTTGTTGTACAAAGAATATATTGAGTCCATTCCGGAGATTACACAGGAACCCTTATAAAGCTTCATTGTCACTACCCCTGTTACATTTTGCTGAGTAGAATCAACAAAAGCATCTAAAGCTTCCTTTAAAGGAGTATACCATAAGCCGTTATATACAAGATCTGCATACTGGTCAGAAACCATCTGCTTGAATCGCATCGTCTGCTTGTCGAGAGTTATATATTCCAACTCTTTATGGGCGGAGCAAAGTATGGTACCGCCGGGAGTTTCATATACTCCCCTTGACTTCATTCCTACAAGCCTGTTCTCAACCAAGTCTATCAGGCCTATACCGTTTCTGCCGCCTATTTCATTAAGTTTTTCTATCAATTCCAAAGGCTCACAGGCAATACCGTTAAGCTTCACAGGTATTCCCTTATTGAATTCAATTTCAACATACTCCGGCTTGTCGGGAGCATTTTCTGGCGCCGTTGTCAGCATATAAATATCCGTAGGATGAGGATTTTTAGTATCTTCCAAATCCACTCCCTCATGGCTCAAATGCCAAAGATTCCTATCCATACTGTATGGGCGCTCTTTGGAGACAGGAATGGGAATTCCTCTTGCTGCCGCATAATCTACTGCTTCTTCTCTGGACTTTATAGTCCACTCACGCCACGGAGCAATGACTTTAATACTCGGATTCAAAGCTTTTATTGTCAGTTCGAAACGTACCTGATCATTTCCTTTACCGGTGCATCCGTGAGCAATATATGCTGCTCCTTCCTTCTCTGCAACCTCTACGAGCTTCTTTGCAATCAGCGGTCTTGCCATTGCTGTTCCCAGAAGATATTTACCCTCATATACAGCTCCGGCTTTTACAGTAGGCATTATATAATCCTCTGCAAATTCTTTTTTTGCGTCTATTACATAAACCTTCGAAGCTCCTGTGCTCAATGCCTTATGCTTTATCGGCTCCAGTTCGTCTCCCTGACCAACATCAACGCAGCATGCAATTACGTCCAAATCGTAGTTTTCCTTTAACCAGGGAATTATTATCGAGGTATCCAGCCCTCCGGAATATGCAAGAACTACTTTTTTCTTATTAGTATCCATATTTGTGACTCCCCCTATTGTATTAGTAGTATAATAATAATTATAATTATAATAACTAATGTATAAATATGCAAGTACTAATTACAATATTCATAAATTTTTTTTGCTTTATGAATTTATATTCACATAAAAAAGGGTGCCGTAGTTTTACGGCACCCCTTCGGTCATATTCTCTTAAAACCTTATTACCTGTCTTCTCATGCCCACATTAAGCACCAGCCCCACCGCAGCCATATTAGTCAGCAGGTTGCTTCCCCCATAACTGATAAAAGGAAGAGGTATACCTGTTACCGGCATTAACCCTATGGTCATTCCTATGTTCTCAAATATATGAAAAAGAAACATTGATATTATTCCAACGCATATAAGCATTCCATAATCATCCTTTGATACCTTTGCAATATGTATGCATCTTAAAAGCAGCCACAGGAACAGCATCATCAAAACCAGAGCTCCGACCAGCCCCAGTTCCTCTCCGATAACAGAAAAAATAAAATCTGTATGCCTCTCCAATATGAAACCAAGATTGTTTTGTGTGCCTTCAAAAAGTCCCTTGCCCAAAAATTGTCCTGATCCTATAGCTGTTTTTGATTGTATTACATGATAGCCCGCACCCATAGGATCCAATTCAGGGTTCAGGAATACAAGGATTCTATTCTTTTGATATGGTTTCAAAAAAAGCTTCCATATTATAGGCAGGCTGATTAAAAAACTCCCAAAGGCCCCTGCAATTATTTTGTAGCTTATACCTGCAGCAAAAAGCATGAAAATTGAAATAAAAATAAATACCAAAGCCGTACCAGTGTCCGGCTGCAGCATTATCAAGCCAACAATCAGGCCCAAGTGCAGCATTGCAGGTAATACATCAATCAGCTTGTTCAAGTTATCCTTCTTTTTCTCCAGGTACTTGGCAAAGGTCAATATATATCCTATCTTTACTACCTCAGAAGGCTGCATGTTCACCGGGCCCAAGTCAATCCAGCCCCTGGTTCCCTTTGTAGAAAAGCCTATAATCAAAACCAGGGTCAAAAGAAAAACATTGGTTATATAGATAAGAACATAATTATCTCCGAAGGTCTTGTAATCAATGAGCAGAATCAGGATTACTCCGATTATTCCTAAAATAAAAGCAATAATCTGTACCTTAAGAGTACCCATAGAGCCTCCGCTCCTGATATGAGTAGCGCTTGAAATTGATATCATGCCATATACAATAAGCAGTATAGTGGATATTACTATGCCCAAATCTATATTCTTAATGAGTTTCCTGTCTACAAGATTCTCAATCTTCACAAAATCATTCCTCTTCTGTATTTCAATACTTAATATTATTCTAACATAAAAAATTCAACTTTGTTTTATTTTTTTCGCTTTAATTCATACGGCACAACATGCCTCGCCTAATATCCAGGCACATTATAAAATATCCGTAGCTTTTTGATTTATGAGGCCTGAATTCCATGAATCCTCGCGATCTGTAATACATCTCATTCCTTTTATTATATATCGCAGGCACTCCAAAGAGAATGTACTTTATCTGTCTTCTGTCATCATCCTCATCTTCATCTTCATATCTGACACCAAGTATATAGTCCTTCCTGTCTATCATCATGCTGCAGCCTTCAGATAAGAACGGATACCCTAAAGGCATCATGTAACCCATGTACGGAACTGACACACTGTTTATCTCATATATGTCATCTCCTACCTTGAACCAGCTGTAGCCTCTCTCTTTTTCAAAGGGTTCGTACCTTCTCAGCCTTCTTATCATCCTTTTAAGCCTGCTGTACATTCCCCCGCTGTAATACGGCGATACAGTATGCTTGCAAGTCTCTTCATCCTCACAATAGTATTCTTTTATATCTTCATATTCAATTTTCTCTTTTGACGGTTTTACTTTTTCTATTTCGCAGGGTTCTTCCATAGGAGCAATCGGAGGACACTCGGGTATTACTATTTTAACCTCCACCTTGCTTTCAGGTATGATTGCCGGCTCCGGTGCAGGCTGTATCACGACTTCCGGTTCAGGCTCCGGCTCGGGCTTCGGCTCGGGTTCAGGAACAGCTTCCATAATGGGGGCAGGTGCCGGCTCAGGCTTCGGAGCAGGGGTCTCAACAACAACCGGTTCAGGCTGTGGAGCAAGCGGAACATGTATCGGCGGCTGCGGTATTTCCGGAACTATTTCTTCGATCTCTATTTTCTTATCTATCCTGGGCGCCTCTTGAACCTTAGGCTTGTTTACTATATCGTATTTGCTCTTCCATTCCAGCTTATCCCTCCCGGTATAACCGGAAAGCGGTATGGATGATCCGCAGGTCACAGCAGCAACATTGAAATCTCCAATACTCAAACCGCTTTTCATAACATTATCCGGCTCAAGTTCATAGGAAAGCTCTCCTCTCCCGCTCCCATCAATTATTATCTTTCCCACATCCACTGCCAGCTTCTTGGCTGATGACACAAGAATCAATCTATACTCAACCCGATCTTCAAGCTTAATATTCTGAATAAACGCATTGAGCCTTACCTTATTATTCTTCACTTCAATTTTTACATAACCTGTCGGTATTTTTCCAGGTGACAATTCATATCCTTTGTCATCTTCCTGAAGTATTATAAAATATCTTTTATATTCATTATTTGATGCCACATAATAACCCCCTTCTATACATAGTCATTACTAATATATGTATGAGGGGGGTAAAAGTGAACAGATTTTTTCTGTTTTATCAGGAATACAGGTCGTTGGCAATTCTCGCAAATTCCTCCAGAGACAATGTCTCGCCTCGTCTCTTTTCATCAATGCCATTTCTTAATAATACATCCTTAAGCTCATCTTTTGTTTTTCCCAGATTCCCTGCAGTCAAAGCATTCAACAGGGTCTTTCTTCGCTGGCCGAAGGAAGCCTTCACTACTCTGAAATACATTTTTTCATTTTTCAAATTTACGGGAGGCTTATCCCTGAAGTCCAGCTTCAATACCATTGATTCAACCTCAGGCTGCGGCATGAATGAATCAGGAGGAACTACAAGGATCTTGCGGGGTATGCATCTGTATTGTACTGCCACTGTAAGGGCTCCATAATCCTTTCCCCCGGGGGCAGCACAAATCCGCTCTCCTACCTCCTTCTGAACCATAATGGTAATGCTCCTGAGGTTAATATCCTCCTCCAATAACTTCATTATTATAGGAGTTGTAATATAGTAAGGCAAATTTGCCACTACCTTTACAGGAGAACTGCCGAACTTTTCTTCAAACATCTTTTTCAAATCCAGCTTTAGAATATCTTCATTGATTATCTCTACATTTTCATACCCGAACAGTGAAACCCTAAGTATCTGTATAAGCTTCCTGTCTATCTCCACCGCCAATACCCTGCCTGCTTTCTCACAGAGTATCTGTGTCATTACCCCCAGTCCGGGGCCTATTTCAAGAACACAATCCTCCTTTGAAAGTTCTGAGCAGTCTATGATTGTCTTTAAAACAGTTTCGTCCGTCAAAAAATTCTGCCCAAACTTTTTTGCCGTCTTAAAATCATACTTCTTCATCAAATCCAAGGTTGACGTTTTAATTGACGCTTCTTTCATATAAATCATCCTTTTCAGTATTGCTCTGATATTTTTTCCAAAGCTGCTTCAAGTTCCTCTCTGCTTATACCATACCTATTCAAACGGTTAATGAACTGCTTTGCGTTTGAATAGCCTATACCTAATGCGGAACCCAGCCTGTTCCTCAGTTCAGATGAGTTTTGCCCTCCCATAAGGCCATAAAATGCCAAATCTTCGCTTGTAAATGTCGTCTGTACTTCTTCCAGCTCGTATTTAGCCAAAGACAGAGCTCTTAATATACTTTCGGGAGCTGCATTCTCCACACCGATATCTCCCTTTGCTTCAGCCTCTTCCTTAGACAGGAAAGCATGTTTTACTCCTTTGACCTTATCGGAAATTGTCTTCCTTATCTTCTCTCCCATAAAATCGGGATCGGTAAGAACAATCACTCCGTGCCTCTCCTGAGCAGTCCTTATCCTTTCCAGTATACTTCCGTTTATACCAAAACCACTGGTAATTATTATATCTGCTTCCACTGCCCGCCTAACTGCGGCAGCATCATTCTTGCCTTCAACCACAATTGTTTCCTTTAGCATTGCAATACCTCGCAATAAAAATGCGGCTTATGCCGCATTCTTTAGAATTTGTATCTTTGCTTATCAAGCACATATACCTTTACAGTTCTTTTTCCATATTTCGCTACATCTGCCGGGGATTCATAATACAAGTCAATCCTGTTTCCTTTTATAGCACTGCCTATGTCAGCTGCAAGGGCTTCTCCATACCCTTCCACATAGAGATATGTCCCCAGAGGAATCACCTTGGGATCAACGGCAACGATACCGGGCCTTACTCTTAAACCTGAATAGGTGATACCGTATTGAGGGTGATCCGGATGCTTGCCGCAGCTTTCAAAGGTCGCATCATAAGCTGTTGCAGTCATCTTCAGAGCTCTTACAAATCTGGTAACCTGCCCTCTTGAAGATACAAAGGTAGTTCTGGC
>DAOLPD010000057.1:0-16523 GCA_035417425.1 Bacillota bacterium | reverse complement strand
TAATTCACTGTCAAAAGGCTCTAAAGTGGTACACTTTTACAATATCATTTATAGTACTGTCTATGTATGCCAAAGGGATGACAACCAGGGATATCTCAGATCATCTAAGGACGGTTTATGGCATTGATGCGTCTGCTGAAATGATATCAAAGATGACAGACCGTATACTACCAATAGCTAAGGAATGGCAGAACAGGCCGCTTGATAGGAAGTATGCCATCGTTTTTATGGATGCCATTCATTACAACGTAAGGCAGGACAATGCAATCGTTAAGAAAGCTGTATACATAGCCATAGGAGTCAAACTGAACGGGTCAAAAGAAGTACTCGGTATGTGGGTAGGCGGCAACGAAAGTGCGAAGTACTGGCTTGGGGTATTGAATGAGATTAAGAACCGTGGCGTCGAAGATATCATGATTGTGTCTGTCGATGGGCTTACCGGTTTTGGTGATGCAATTCACGCCGTATTCCCACAGACAGAGATACAGAGGTGCATCGTCCATCAGATACGCTATTCAACAAAGTTTATCTCCTACAAGGATGTAAAGCCGTTTATGGCTGATCTGAAGCGTGTATATCAGGCTACAACAGAGGAAATAGCTCTGCAGGAACTGGACATGCTTGAGGGAAAATGGGGTGGCAGATATCCTAACTCCATCGCATCCTGGCGGAATAACTGGCCGCAGTTGGCTACCTACTTCAAGTATCCGCCGGAACTCCGGAAGATCATATACACGACTAATTCCATCGAAAACTTCAATCGGCAGCTCAGGAAGGTTACAAAATCCAAGACAATTTTCCCCACTGACGATGCCCTTTTCAAGATGCTGTATCTTTCAATGGTCGACATCACGAAGAAGTGGAACGGCAGGCCATGGGACTGGGGTAAGATTTTAGAGCAGTTGTGCATTTATTTTGAGGGTAGAATTACCCTGGCGGATATAGATTAGGCACTAAGAAAAATGAACGCTGCCAACTATATGTTGACAGCGTTCAAATCATGTGCAAAAATACAAACAACAACAATACTACCATTTCAATTATGTAAACTACCGTATTTTTTCATTGATCTAAGGGGTTTACACAAAATAAATTACACTCTCATTTAAAGCTTTACAACATATTATTTTCCACCCCAACCTTACCCCTACGGCAAAAATATTTAATAGAATTATTAGAACATAGTAAATTATCATACTCCCGGAACCATTGAAAAATGGACATTTTATAATTAAGTAGACAAACTATAACAGTCGGAATATAACTCTGGATCAGTTTGTTGAGGTTCAAATCCTTAACCGGGAGCCATACGCTATCAATACCTGCAAGGTTTTAAACTTTGCAGGTTTTTTGTTATGCTTCAAATATGTTTTTTAAAACAGCTTCCAGGCTTTCACCGGATATAACCAATCCATCTTCAGTATTTTTTAAGCCGAAAAAGTCTACTATCAGTTTATTATCAGTTTTCTCAATACCTTTACTTAAACCTGGTACAACCACTACTTCAACATCTGCTTTTGCTTTTTCTGCAATACTGTTAAGGTTCAGCTTTTTTATAGCATTTATGGTAGGCTGAACCTCATCTATATATTCCATTATCATAAGGCTATTGGAATAATACTTTCTTTCAGGTTTGTTTCCTGAGAATGGTTCTTTGTTGTTTAATGCGCTCAATACTCTTCTGAGAGATTCATTGTTAAAATCCTCATTATATATGTATGAGAATTCCTGCATGGAACAGAGATCATTCAGGAAGCTTTCACTGACTTTTTCCTTGGACATCAGTGAATTCCAAAAGAAGACCATGATTTCAAGTCCGTTCAAGTTGATTTTTATGTTTGCCATATCAACACCTCTGTTTATATTTGTTCTTCCTTTATAGAAGACTTATATTATTATAACTCAAAACTCCATTGCTTTCCACCCCAACCTTACCCGTCAATACCTGCAAGGTTTTAGACTTTGCAGGTTTTTTTATGAAAATATATAGAATTCTGTTATAATAAATACATGTTAAAGGTTTAGTCTTAGGATAGCAATGAAGCATAAAGAGGTGATATATTGTGGCTAAAATAAAGACTGACATTAGAAATGCAGTTCGCAGAAGCTATGGCAGCATTGCCTCCGGAAGAGCAAAAGATGGGGGCTGCTGCGGCAGTAGCATTAGTGTTAAGAATTCTGCAAAAGATATATCAAGAGGAATTGGATATTCTGAAGAAGAAATGCAAGAAGTTCCGGAAGGCGCCAACATGGGGCTGGGCTGCGGAAATCCTCAGCTGATCGCAGAGATAAAAGAGGGCGAAACAGTAATTGATCTTGGAAGCGGCGGAGGAATAGATTGTTTCCTTGCTTCAAGGAAGGTAGGCCCTAAAGGGTATGTAATCGGGGTGGATATGACTCCCGAGATGTTGAGCAAATCAAGGACTTTAGCAAGGAAGCACAGATATTTCAATGTAGATTTCAGACTGGGAGAAATTGAGAATATTCCGGTAGCTGATAATACGGCGGACGTGATTATCTCAAATTGTGTTATTAACTTATCCCCAAAAAAGCAGAGGGTATATGATGAAGCGTACAGGGTGTTAAAAAAAGGCGGCAGATTAGCAATTTCCGATGTGGTTTTGGTCAAGGAACTCACAAAGGAAATGAAGCAGGATGAAAAGCTTTACTGCGGGTGAGTCGCCGGTGCTTCTTCAGTTGAAGAACTTAAGGCATATTTGGAGAAAGCCGGATTCAGCAATATTAGTATTGATACTAAAGAGGTATCTGATGAATATGCCGCAAAATGGTCGCACAACTTAAAAGTCGGAGAGTATATTATGTCCGCATCGATTAAGGCGGTTAAGGCTACATGAATTAAGCAATCAAGGAGGTATTGAAATGCCCGAATTAAGCAACAGGGTAAATATATTTACCGATTCTGTCATAAGACGTATGACCAGGATTTCCGAGGCCTATGGGGCAATAAATCTTTCACAGGGGTTTCCTGATTTTGACCCCCCTAAGGAGATTTTAGATGCATTGGCTTATGCAGCATATAACGGCCCTCATCAATATACATTTACATACGGTTCTTACAATCTTAGAAGCGCTTTGGCAAAAAAACACGGGAAAGCTATTAATCGAACCATTGATCCTGACATGGAGGTGCTGGTCACCTGCGGCGGTACGGAAGCAATGATGAGTGCTATGATGACAATCTGCAATCCGGGGGATAATGTTATTATATTCAGCCCCTATTATGAAAATTACAGGGCAGACACGATTCTGTCCGGGGCAAACCCGATAATAGTTCCCTTGAATCCTCCGGATTATAGTTTTGACAAACAGGTTTTGGAAGATGCTTTCCGGGATAATGTGAAGGCAATCATTGTATGCAATCCGTCCAATCCAACGGGTAAGGTATTTACAATAGAAGAACTGGAGTTTATAGGGCATTTGGCATTGAAGTATGATGCTTATGTAATTACCGATGAAGTCTATGAGCATATAATATACGAACCTTTTCATCATGTCCATATGGCAGGCCTTCCTGATATGTACGATCATACGATAACCTGCAGCTCCCTGTCCAAAACCTATTCTATTACAGGCTGGCGCCTCGGATATCTGATTGGGCCGGAAAAGGTAATTGAAAGCGCTAAAAAAGTTCATGATTTTCTGACGATATGTGCTCCGGCTCCGCTGCAAGAGGCTGCATGCGTCGGGGTCAACTTTGACGAGTCATACTATAAAGATCTTCAAAAGAAATATACCGAAAAGCGAAATTATTTCTGCAGGCGCCTGGATGAAATAGGCTTGCAGCACAATACGCCTCAGGGCACTTATTTTGTTATGATGGATATTTCAGAATTCTTATCAATGGATAAGTTTAAGGGATGGACTGACATGCAATTCTGTGAATGGATGATTATGGAGATCGGTGTTGCTGCGGTGCCGGGTTCAAGCTTTTTCACGGAACCTGTCAATAATTTGATACGGCTGCATTTTGCAAGAAGCATGGATACTTTGGACGAAGTGTTGAACCGTCTTGAAAAATTAGGCCGGTATCTGCACAGATAGAAAAAATATACATGGTATGCAGGGAGGAAAACCGGATGAGAGAACTGAATGTTGATGTAATCACCAATACTGTTGAGAAGTTATGTATCGAATCAAATTACTTTCTTCCCCGGGATGTAAAAAAAGCCCTTGAAGATGCGGTTTTGAAAGAGGAATCACCTGTTGGAAGGGATACGCTTCTTGATATTCTTAAGAATGCGGAAATAGCTGAAAGGAATCAAGTGCCTATTTGCCAGGACACAGGCTTGGCAGTTGTTTTTATTGAACTTGGCCAGGACTTGAGACTGGTTGGAGGAGATTTTTATGAAGCGATTAACGAAGGTGTAAGGCGCGGGTATAAAAACGGGTATTTGAGGAAGTCTGTGGTTAATGACCCTTTTCTGGTGAGAAAGAATACCGGCGATAACACACCGGCAATTATTCATACAACCATTGTAAAGGGAGACAAGTTAAAAATTGTTTTTGCGCCAAAAGGCGGAGGAAGCGAAAACATGAGTGCCCTTCGTATGCTTACACCTTCCGAAGGAGTCAATGGAATCAAGAGATTTGTAATAGATACAGTGGGCAAGGCGGGTTCAAATCCGTGTCCGCCTGTAATTGTAGGTGTAGGTATCGGGGGTACTGTTGAAATGACTGCATTGATTGCTAAAAAGGCTTTATTGCGCACTGTAGGAGAACATAATCCCAACCCTGAGGTTGCCAAACTGGAGAATGAGCTGCTTGAGGAAATCAACAATCTGGGTATAGGCCCTCAAGGCTTTGGGGGCAGGATTACAGCCCTTGCAGTAAACATTGAGACCTTTCCTGCCCATTTGGCAAGCATGCCTGTCGCAGTAAATATTCAATGTCATGCCGCACGGCATAAGGAAGCAGTACTATAAGCGGAGGTTGGAGGTGCAAAAAAGTGTCCAGGATTATTAACACACCCTTGACTGATGAGGTGACATGCAGTTTGCATGCAGGGGACAGGGTGCTTATTAACGGGATTATATATACCGGGCGTGATGCTGCCCATAAAAGATTGGCTGAATTGCTGGAACGGAGAGAAAGACTGCCCTTTGAGCTTAACGGGCAGGTTATTTATTATGTCGGGCCGTGTCCTGCAAAGCCCGGTAATGTAATAGGTTCTGCAGGCCCTACAACGAGCGGCCGCATGGATGCTTATGCGCCCGGGCTGATGGAAATGGGCCTAAAAGGCATGATTGGAAAAGGGTCACGCAGCAAAAGCGTAATTGATTCCATTGTCAGGCATAAGTGTGTATACTTTGCGGCTATCGGCGGTGCAGGTGCTCTGCTTGCAGAAGCCATAAAGGAAGCACAGGTTGTGGCATTTGCAGACCTGGGCCCTGAGGCAATATTCAAACTAAAAGTGGAGAATTTCCCGGCCACTGTAATAGTAGACACGGAAGGAAAAGATTTGTACAAAATCGGAAGAAGTAAATATCAAAGATAATACGGAGGAATGATTATGTCATTAAGGGAAGATGCACTTAAACTTCATAAGGATAACAGGGGAAAGCTTCAAGTGGTAAGCAAGGTGCAGGTTAATGATAAAGAAAGCCTGAGCCTTGCATATACTCCGGGGGTTGCAGAGCCTTGCAAGGAGATTCAAAAGGATCCCGATAAAGTTTATGAATATACTTTCAAGGGCAATATGGTGGCAGTTGTCACGGACGGCACAGCTGTCCTGGGGCTGGGGGATATCGGAAGCCATGCTGCCTTGCCGGTTATGGAAGGTAAGGCCGTTTTGTTCAAGAATTTTGCCGGAGTTGATGCTTTTCCGATATGCCTTAACACCACCGATGTTGATAAGATAGTTGAAACAGTTACTTTGATAGAACCCGTCTTTGGAGGCATTAACCTTGAGGATATCGCTGCTCCGGCATGCTTCGAAGTAGAAAACAAGCTTAAGAAAAAGCTTTCAATACCTGTTTTCCATGATGATCAGCACGGAACTGCGATCATAGTGCTTGCAGGCCTTCTGAATTCCATAAAGATTACCGGGAAAAAGCTTCAAGAGCTTGTTGTTGTCATAAACGGTTCAGGTGCGGCTGGTATTGCAATTACCAAGATATTGCTCAGCGCAGGAGTTAAAGATGCCATTTTATGTGACAGAGCCGGGATTATTTATAAAGGAAGAAACGCAGGTATGAATTGGGCTAAAGAGGAAATTGCCCTTGTTACAAACAAAGAATGCCGAAAAGGCACATTGGCAGATGCTATGGTGAATTCAGATGTGTTTGTCGGAGTATCCTCAGCCAATATTGTGAGTGAAGATATGGTCAGAAGCATGAACAAAGACGCTGTTATTTTTGCAATGGCAAATCCCGTTCCGGAAATAGACCCTGAACTGGCAAAAAAAGCCGGAGCGCGTATTATCGGTACGGGAAGATCGGACTATCCCAATCAGGTAAACAATGTGCTGGCATTCCCGGGTGTATTCAGAGGTGCTCTTGATGTACGGGCATCCGAGATTAACGATGAAATGAAGCTGGCTGCGGCTTATGCACTTTCTGAAATAATTCCTGCAGAGGAGCTGACAGAGGATTATATAATTCCAAAGGCTTTTGATTTACGAGTTGCCCCGGCTGTTGCCAAAGCAGTGGCAAAGGCTGCAATAGAAACAGGAGTTGCAAGAGCGGCAGTAGATCCTGAACAGATTGCCATAGAGACTGCGGAGTTAATAAAATTAAAATAAAAGTTAAATATTAAGGAAGTGTATTATGATTATAAAACAGGCTGTTATGCGCGGATCTAATAATGCCTTTAAGGTTATTTTGGATCTTATTAAATATATTGTTCCGGCAGTTTTTGTTCTGAAGGTATTGGAGCATTCGGGGTGGCTCGTCAGGATTGCGGACTTTTTTGAACCGTATATGAACTATATAGGATTGCCGGGTGAAGGGGCACTGATTATTATGATGGGTCAGGTAACATTATATAGTGCAGTTGCGGCTATGGCTGTCATTAACATTACATTAAAGCAGTTAACCATAGTAAGCGCTTTTGTTGCAATATTCCATTCATTCGTATTGGAGTCAGCGGTGATAAGCAAGGCAGGGGGAAACGGGTTCATGATCATCGGAATAAGGTTTGTTGCTGCAATACTGGTATGCTTTATATTGAATATATTAATTCCGGGGGTATAGAAGATGAATTGGGCTGGAGTTTTTTTGGAAACATTTGAAGTAAGCTTTTCAACAATATTTAAGATGACGGTTATCATAGTTCCTTTGCTTATCGGCATTGAATATCTCAAGGAAATAGGATGGATGGAGAAGCTGTCTGCAAAGCTGAGAAAGGTTTCAGAGCTTATAGAGCTGCCCGGAGAAGCTGCTCTTGGGATGATAGTAGCCTACTCCGTCGGACTGGTTTTCGGATCGGGAGTAATAATTCGGATAAAAAAAGAGGTTGAAATGACAAGGAAACAAATAAATACCATGTTTATATTTATTGGTATGTGCCATGCCGTTGTTGAAGAGACCATCATCTTTACAGCAGTGGGTGCAAATGGGATAATAGTGCTGGTGAGCAGGGTACTTGCTTCATTTTTGTTTGGCTTGTTGTATGTCTGGATTGCTAAAAATGACGAAACTTCCGTAAGGAAAAGCTCTGAAAAGGAAATAGTGTAGAAGCAGTTTCTGATGTTGAGCTTAAGCGGAGAAATATGTTATTATTAATTCAGTCATATTTTGCAGGAGGATATTAGTGTGAAAAAAGGCAGTATTATATGGAGCATTGCGTTGTTGTTATGGATATTGGTTCTGGCGGTTCCGGCTACCCGGTCGGCATTTATGGCTGCTACCGACGCCCATCCTTATGTAATGGGATTCATCAAGTTTGCCATACTGGCATCTATGGGAGATTTGCTTGGCATAAGAGTTCTCAGAGGAGAATGGATAATTCCAAAAGGTGTTTTTTATAAATCTATAATCTGGGGTATCATCGGAATGATGACCACCCTTGTATTTACGGTATACATGGGCGGCACGTCGGCAGCTCAGGCAGCAGGGAGGCTGCCCTTCAAGGAATCTGCTCTGGCGTTGGCCTTTTTTACAAGTGCAATCATGAATCTTACCTTTGGGCCTATAATGATGGCTTTTCACAGATTTACAGACATGTATATCGACAGCAGGTATGAAAGAAGCAAAGGCAGAACTACAATCAGCAGCCTGATTGACAGGAACGACTGGCATTCCCTTGTCGAATTCAGCTGGCTTAAAACATGCCCTTTTTTCTGGATACCTGCCCATACAATAGTATTTATGCTGCCTGCTCAATACAGAGTCCTTATTTCTGCATTTCTATCCATTGCACTGGGTTTGTTATTGGCTCTGGCCAAAAAAGGAAAGTCCGCAAAGGCGGCATAAGGGGGGAATGTTTATGAGAAGAGTTCTTGCAATAATTATGGCTTCAATTCTGATTCTGCTTGCAGCAGGATGTATAAAAGAAGCCGATACATACCTATATAAGGGCAGAGACGGGGACTGGAGCATAGATATGCAGAAGGAGTTCACCAAAAGTAAGGAGGAATACGACGAGGAGCTGAAATCTTATACAGTTACCTTCAAGACAGAAAGTGATTTGTTTTTTGTAATTAATGAAATAATTGACGAAAAGCTTGAAATCAACCAGGACAGGATAAAGGAAGAGTTAGGCCTGGATGATTATATGAAAGTAGAGAGATATGATAACATAGACATACCTGATGTTGGAACGGCTTATGGAGCACTGGTGTTTGACGAAGCTACCAGTACGGCCATGATGTATCACAGACTAAAATATAAGGATAAGGTGATTTCCTTTATATTTCATTACAAGAACGATTTATCTGATGAGCATGAAGCTAAAGCAAAAGCGATCATCGGTTCATTCAAAGGATTAAAATAAGAATAACGGCTGCAGCCGTTATTTTTTTCATAAAAGTTTATATATTGTGCAACGATATTTACTGAAGCAAAAATTGATATGGCTTATGAAGGTGAAAAGGTGAACAGAAAAAGGCTTATTGAAGCATTTTTAAAGATTTTTCTATGGATGGTTGTAGTAATCGTAAATATAATGTATATTTCAGGATTGTTTGAACATCTGCCGGAGGAGTTAAAGACATTCATAATTACAGGAGATGTGTCCATGGTAGTAATACTATTATGGTTCATGCCCTCAACTATGGCGGAAAGAAGGCTGAAGAAGGGGCTTGAATACCTGGATCGGGATAACGACAAGGCTGTAAGGTACATAGAAGCATACCTTGATTCAAAAATGCTTACTTTAAATGAAAGGAAGCACGCCTTGAGAGTACTGGGAGTTGCCCACCATAAAAGAGGGGATGATGCGGCGGCTATAAAATGCCTTACTAAGGCTCTTGAGGGAAACTATAAGGATAATGACCTGAAGGTAGAGATCCTGGGTGCAATGGGGATAATATATTCCGAGTCGGGAGAGTTCCAAAAGGCAGCAGAATGTTTCGACAGGACTTTTGAAATCATGTTTGCCATGTCCAGAGCAAATATCGACAAGGCTATATTTATTCAGGTTATAAACACTTATATAAAAACAGGCCAAAAGGAAAAAGCGCTGATGATATATGACAGGCTCCTTATGATTCAAGGATTCACACGTGATAAGAGAGTGGAGGAGATATTGGGTATATAGAGGAAATGCTACGGTTTTTCATATAGTATTATCCTCTTATGGTATAATAAAAAAGAAGGGAAAACAGGGCTGGTGTAGAATATAGAATTAAGCAAAAGCAATGATTACAGTTATTTTTTAGGAGGAGAAATATGAGCAAAAGATGGAACGTATATGTAACACGGATGCTGCCGAAGCCAATAATTGATTTGCTGAAAGAGCATTGTGCTGTGGAATTGAATACCTATGACAGGCCTTTAACAAGAGAGGAACTGCTTAAAGAGGTAAGGGGAAGAGATGCTGTCCTTACAATGGTTACAGATGCCATAGATGCGGAAGTATTTGATGCTGCCGGACCCGACTGCAAAATATTTGCAAACTATGCGGTTGGATATAATAACATAGATATCGATGAAGCTACTAAAAGAGGAATAATGATAACAAATACTCCTGATGTTTTAACAAATGCTGCTTCTGAGATTGCATGGGCGCTTTTATTCGCTGTTGCAAGAAAAATTGTTGAAGCTGACAAATATACACGGGCAGGGAAGTATAAAGGATGGGATCCCGGACTTTTTGTCGGATTGGAGGTAACGGAAAAGACCCTTGGAATTATTGGTACCGGAAGGATCGGATCTTCCTTTGCCAAGAAGGCCAAAGGATTTGACATGAAAATACTATATAATGATATATCCAGGAATGAAAGATTTGAACAAGAAACAGGAGCTGTTTTCGTTGATAAGGAAACGCTGCTTAAGGAATCTGATTTTGTATCGCTGCATGTTCCGCTGCTGGAATCTACCAAGCATTTAATAGGGAAGAATGAATTTAAAATGATGAAAAAAACAGCAATACTTATTAATGCGGCAAGAGGCCCTATTGTTGATGAGAAGGCATTGATTGAAGCATTAAAAACAGGAGTGATTGCCGGCGCAGGACTTGATGTTTATGAAAGAGAGCCGGAATTTGGCCCTGAGCTTGCAGAATTAGACAATGTAGTGATGCTGCCTCACATTGGGAGTGCTACCATAGAAGCGAGAATTAACATGGGTATGATAGCGGCAAGAAATATTATAGCTGCTATGAATGGCGAAGTCCCGAAGACGCTTGTTAATACAGATGTTATTAAAAAATAGTATTCTTAGGGGGGCTACTGATGGCGCATTTATCTGATATAAAGGATTTTATTCAAACAGTAACAGAAGCAATAACGGATTCATTGGGTATTGAAAGCACAGTAGTGGATTCAAATCTGACAAGGGTAGCCGGTACAGTTGAGGGAATAAAGGCTGTTTCAAACGGAATAATGCAAAAAGCGATGGAAACAGGGCAATCATATATTATTCTGAACCCCAGGGAAAGCGTTTTGTGTGCCAAATGCAGCGGAAGAAATGAATGTACCGAGACTGCAGGAATTGACTGTCCAATTTTTTTGGATGGCAAAGTCATAGGCTGCATGGGACTTACTTGCAGAGACAATGCACAAAGGGAAAGACTGATTGCAAAGAGAGAATCGCTTTTATCCTTTATCCAGGGCATGTGCGAATTAATATCCTCAAAGCTGAAAGGGCATGATATGCTTGAGCAGATAAAAGTCCAGAACTTAATGCTTGATCAAATTCTGAGTACAATATCTGACGGATATATTATATTGGATAATGAAAACAAGATAACCAATGTAAATAAACATGCGCTAAGAATTCTTGGTTTAAATGAAGGAACGATAAAGAACAAATTAATTGACGAAGTAATACCGGATCTGGATGTTAAGAATATTCTGCATAGCAGTGAGTATACTTCTTACGATGAAGTCAAAATAAATGACAAAGTATATGGTGTATTCGTTACTGCAATGTATCAGGAAGATAAGCGTGTAGGCGCAGTAATAAATTTTAAAAAGGTTGATAAGATTGGAAGCCGTATATACAGCAGGGCATTTCAGAATAAGAACATAACCTTTGAAGACATTATCGGAAAAAGCAGTGCGATTATCAGGGCTAAAACACTGGCAAAAACAGTATCGGTCAATAGCGCAAACATTTTGATTCTGGGCGAAAGCGGGACAGGCAAAGAATTATTTGCAAGAGCTATTCACTACTCCAGCGACAGAAGTGATAACCCGTTTATTTCTATAAACTGTGCAGCAATTCCAAAAGAATTGCTGGAAAGCGAATTATTCGGGTATGAAACAGGCGCTTTTACAGGAGCCAGTAAGGCAGGAAAACCCGGCAAGTTTGAATTGGCGGACAAAGGCACCATATTCTTGGATGAGGTCGGGGATATGCCATTCTACCTGCAGGCTAAAATATTAAAGGTTCTGCAGGACAGGACTATAGAAAGAGTGGGAGGAATTGAACAAAGAGAAATAGATGTAAGAATCATATCAGCGACAAACAAGGATTTGGAGAAAATGGTTGCTGAAGGCAATTTCAGGGAAGACCTGTACTATAGATTGAATGTCATACCAATTACCGTTCCTCCTCTTAGAAAAAGACACGGGGATGTTAAGCTGCTGATTGAATATTTTATGGATGTATATTCAAAGAAGTATAACACTGAAAACAAGAGTATAAGCACAGAAGCTATGAATATTTTGAATACGTACAGCTGGCCGGGAAATGTCAGAGAACTGGAAAACCTGGTCCAATACCTGATAACCGTAAATACTGAAAAGGCAATTACAGAAGATGTTTTACCAAGAAAACTGCTGAACAAACCAAAAGATGAAATTGATGCAAATGATAGTTCGGATATTATACCTCTCAGGACCATTGAAGAGAGAGCCATATATAGGGCAATCAAAAAATATGGAACTTCAACAGAGGGAAAGTTAAAAGCGGCAGAGGTTCTTGGAATCAGCAAAACAACTTTATATAGAAAGCTTGCTGAATATAAAAATAAGTAAAGCAGAATTCCCATAATGGGAAATGAATTACCAATATGGGAATTTGCTGTAACGTAGTGTTTTAGCCAAAATACTTGGCTAAAACATTTTTTTTTACCAATAATGGCATTGTTAAAATTTTAGTTATAATTAATACATTGAATTTACTGATTTTGAACTATGGCATGACTCTTGCTTATATATACAATTGAATATTCCAGCATTAGCAGTTATATATAGGGAGGTGATTGTACTGAAAGCGGTATTTTTGGAAGAACCCTACAGAACCGGAATACGGGATATAGATATACCTGAAATTGATGAAAATGAAGTCCTTATACAGGTAAAGTGCACAGGAGTATGCGGTTCTGATCTTCATGCGTTTAGAGGAATTCATGCTTTTAGAAAGCCGCCGGTTATTCTGGGGCATGAATTATCAGGAATAATTGTTAAGACAGGCAGTAAAGCCAAAAAATTTACAGTAGGTGACAGAGTTGCAGTAATGCCTCAGATTGCTTGCGGGCATTGCAAGTTATGTTTGTCGGGCTATCCGAATCTGTGTATATATAAAAAGGTACCGGCTATGAGCGGATGGGTAGGATCCTTTGTTGAGTATTTCAACGCACCTGAAGATGTATTGATCAAGCTTCCGGATAATGTGGGATTTGATGAGGGTTCACTTGCGGAACCGTTATCGGTTGCTATTCATGTATTGAAACAGATATCGGAGGAAAAGAGAAATAGTCTGGTGATATTGGGTTCAGGTACTATAGGGTTGCTTATGACCGCAGTTGCTCCTATTATGGGATTCAAAAAAATATTGTGCACAGATGCTCTGGATTATAATTTAAATTTCGCCAAAGTTTTAGGTGCGGCAAAAACTGTAAACGTGTTAAAAGAGGACTTATCAGATGCTATTAAAGACGTTTTTGGAGATGACAAAGCAGATTCCGCAGTTATTACGGCTGCCGCACCTAATATTATTGATCAGGCAATTGAGTCTGTCGGCCCTAAAGGAGAAATTATATATTTGGCTATGATTATGGCTCCGATGACATTTTCTTCATATCCGATAGTAGCTAATGAACTGGTTATGAAAGGGTCCATGACTTATACCATGGAGGATTTCACTGATGCTGTCAATATTATTGCTTCAGGAAAGGTAGACTTTAAAAAGTTTATAACTCACAGGTACGCCATTGATGATGTTCAAAAGGCTATGGAGCTTGTAGACAAGAAATCCGAGGATTCAGTCAAGGTGATTATTTGTCTTTAACCAAAGGACTTATTATGTTAGGTCTTAGAGAATTAGGAGGAATGGCATATGACTTGCGCAAATGAAGAACTGGTGCAAATGGCCAAGACAATTAGAAGAGATATCATGGAGATGGCATTTAAAGCCGGAGGTGCAACACATCCCGGCCCTGCGCTCTCATCCGCGGACATAGTTACAGCGTTATACTTCAAGGTAATGAATGTCAGGCCGGATGAACCCGGCTGGGCAGACAGAGACAGGCTTATATTGTCGAAGGGACATGCTTCCCCGGTCATATATGCATCCTTGGCCGAGAAAGGATATTTTGATAAAGATTTAATTTATACTTTAAGATTCCCGGGAAGTATACTGCAGGGACATCCGGATATGAAGAAGACCCCCGGGGTGGATATGACTACAGGTTCATTGGGGCATGGATTGTCGGCAGGCCTTGGCATGGCTTTGGCACTGAAGCTCAGAAAGAGTGCCGCAAGAGTGTATGTAATACTGGGTGACGGTGAACTGGATGAAGGTATTGTGTGGGAAGCTGCAATGTCGGCATCAAACTTTGGAGCTGATAATCTGACGGCAATAGTTGATTATAATCATTTCCAGAGCGGAGGATGTACAGACGAAATACAATGCCTGGAACCTCTTGTTGATAAATGGAAAGCCTTTGGCTGGCGCGTATTTGAGGCTAACGGACATGACATGTATGATATTGTTAACAAGCTTGAGATGGCAAAAATGTCAATATGCACACCAACGGTGATCATTGCTCATACTACCAAGGGCAAAGGTGTAAGCTACATGGAAAATAATGATGATTGGCATCAGAGAATGCCTACGGAAGCGGAATATCTGCAGGCATTAAAGGAATTGGAATAACAATTGGAGGGATTTTTATGCTGGAAATGGACAAAATATCCACGAGGCAAGCCTTTGGAAATGCAGTACTCCGTTTGGCAGAGCAGGATGAAAACATAATTGCAGTGGCAGCAGATACAGGAAAGTCTATGGGGCTTGGTGGGATGGCGAAAAAGTTTCCCAAGAGAGTAATAGATGTAGGCATCGCAGAACAGAATATGATGACGCTGGCAGCAGGAGCAGCATCTGTAGGAAATCTTGTATTTGCAGCATCATATTCGGTATTTACCTGCATGAGAGCGCTTGAAGAAGTCAGAACATTTATTGCATATCCAAATCTGAATGTAAAGGTTGCAGGCGGTATGGCAGGCCTGTCCGGAAGCATTGAGGGTGTTACGCATCAGAGCCTTGAGGATGTATCCTTTATGAGAAGTATACCGAACATGGTCGTAGTAGTGCCGGCAGATGCCGCATCGACTGAAGTAATAGTCGAAGAGGTAAGCAAGCAATACGGGCCTGCATATATCAGACTCGGACGATATGAAGTGCCTAAAGTTTTTGACAATAGCTATAAATTTACTGTAGGTAAGGCTAATGTAATGAAAGAAGCAGGAAAGGATGCTGCAATTATCTGTAATGGCGTAATGGTAGGAAGAAGTATTGAGGCGGAAAAGATACTGGCAGCAAAGGGCTATAATGTAAAACTGATTGAAATGCCATGTGTGAAGCCTCTGGATGAGCAGTGCATCATAGATGCGGCAAAGGAGGCAGGTGCAATTGTAACAGTAGAAGAACACAGTATTATTGGCGGTTTGGGAAGTGCTGTTGCGGAGGTTGTTGTTCAGAATTGCCCTGTACCAATGAAGCTGGTGGGGGTAAAGGATATATTTGCTGAATCCGCCACTCATGAAAAACTTCTCGACCTATATGGCTTATCAGTTCAGGATATTGTTAATGCTGTTGAAGACATAATTAGACAGAAGTGATAATTACTGTTTTGTGTTAGCAGCATATAAGTATTATAATGCTAAATGCTAATGGAAAGTAGCATAAAAGGAGCTTTGAGTACTTTGAGTTATTAAATAAAGCCAAAAAAATAATACATTTTTGAGCTTTATAATAAAACAAATAATAAAGGGGGAGTAATCAATGAAAAAGTCCATATCTATTCTTCTCGTGATGCTCTTGATCACAAGCCTTATACTGGTTGGATGCGCAAGCAAACCGGAACCGGCTAAGGCTGAAACAGGCAGCAAAGAGGAACCCAAAGAAACAATAACACTAAAATTAGGGCACGTTTTGGATGACAAGCATGTATGGAATCTGGCGGCATTGAAGTTTGGTGAATTAATAGAAAGCAAGACTAATGGAGAAATAAAAGTTCAGGTATTCAGCAATTCACAGCTTGGTAATGACAGAGACCTTGCAGAAGGACTTCAGTTAGGTTCGGTAGACATGGCCCTGATAGCAGGGGTTCTTGGAAACTTCTATGAGCCCATACAGCTGCTTGAACTCCCATATCTGTTTGAAAATCAGGAGCACTTGAAGAAAGTCATCTACGGGCCTGTAGGAGAAGAAATAAAACAAAACATGCAGAAGAAAGCAGGAATAGTGGGCCTTGAATTCTGGGAAAGAGGTCCGAGAGAATTGACTACAAACAAACCAATAAATAAAGTTGAAGATTTGCAGGGACTGAAAATAAGGGTTCCGGAAATACCTCCAATGGTAGCAGCATGGAAGGCAATGGGAGCAAATCCGACACCTATGGCATGGGGCGAGGTTTATACAGCGCTTCAGCAGAAGACAATAGATGCTCAGGAA
>DAOLPD010000056.1:14310-16624 GCA_035417425.1 Bacillota bacterium | reverse complement strand
GATCCGATTAAATATAATCTGATATTTGAAAGATTCTTAAACCCTGAAAGAATCAGCATGCCGGATTTTGATGTGGATTTCTGCTATGAAAGGCGCCAGGAGGTTATTGACTATGTCGTGTCAAAATACGGTAAGGACAGGGTGGCTCAGATAATCACCTTCGGTACCATGGCTGCAAGAGCCGCCATAAGGGATGTGGGCAGAGCACTGAACATTCCGTATGCCCAGGTGGATATGATTGCAAAAAAAATCCCCTTTGAGATTGGAATGACTATAGATAAGGCACTGGAAAGCAATCCGGAGCTTAAGGAGCTTTATTACGGTGATGAAACGGCAAGACAGCTTATAGATATGTCCAAGGCAGTGGAGGGAATGCCCAGGCACAGCTCCACCCATGCGGCGGGAGTGGTGATATCACGGAAGGCTGTAACAGAATATGTTCCTTTGCAGATGAACGAGGATGTAATAACAACACAATTCACCATGGGTACCCTTGAGGAACTGGGGCTCCTGAAAATGGACTTCCTGGGACTCAGGACCCTGACAGTGATAAGGGATACCCTGGAGCTTATAAAGGCAAAGGGAATAGAAGCCCCTGATATGGACAGCATAGATTATGATGACGCCAATGTGTATAAAATGATATCCCAGGGAGAGACATACGGGGTATTCCAATTGGAAAGCGGAGGAATGACCCAGTGCTTCAAGGAGCTGAAGCCGAGCTGCCTGGAGGATATCATAGCCGGAATATCCCTGTACAGGCCGGGAGCAATGGATCAGATTCCCAAATATATCAGAAACAAGCATAATCCTGAAAATATCAGATATATGCATCCCGCTCTCGAACATATTCTTGATGTAACCTATGGATGCATAGTGTACCAGGAACAGGTAATGCAGATAGTAAGAGACCTGGGAGGCTATTCCATGGGCAGGTCCGATCTCGTGAGAAGGGCCATGGGAAAAAAGAAAGCCGATGTAATGGCAAAGGAGAGGGAAAACTTCATCAACGGAATAGTTGACGAAGCCGGAAACGTAGTGGTAAAAGGCTGTGTCAGAAATGGGATACCAGCAGATACTGCAGCGGATATTTTCGATGAGGTAGCCAAGTTTGCAGGCTACGGCTTTAATAAGTCCCATGCGGCTGCATATGCCATAATAGCTTATCAGACGGCATGGCTCAAGTATTATTATCCTGTGGAGTTTTCAGCGGCGCTGATAACCAGTGTTATGGGAAACAGCAAGAAGGTAGCGGAATACATACAGCACTGCAAAAGCAAGGGTATTGAGGTGCTTCCGCCTGATGTGAATGAAAGCAGCGTAAGCTTCACGGTGAAAGAGAACAAGATAAGGTTCGGATTGGCTGCAGTAAAAAACGTGGGAATAAACGCAGTTCTGTCAATTATCAAAGCGAGACAGGAAAAGGGAAGGTTTGATGGGCTGTATGACTTTCTTCAGAAGATGGATTACAGCATCATCAACAAAAGAACGGTGGAAAGCCTTATAAAATGCGGCGCCTTTGACAGCTTTGGCGTATACAGGAGCCGTATGCTGGCGGTGTACGAAAAGCTTATGGAAAGCATACAAGGCCAGAAGAAAAACAATGTGGAGGGCCAGATTTCACTGTTTGATACCATAGATGACAGTGAGGATATAATGGGAAACATATATCCTGAAATAAACGAATATCCTAAGAGAAACATGCTTTCCATGGAAAAAGAGATGCTGGGGCTGTATATAAGCGGGCATCCCCTTGAAGAATACAAATCGGAACTGCAGGCATCAGTGACAATAACAACGGCAGAGCTGACCCCCGATAATGAGGAGGATGTACAGGATATTGAAAGGAATTCCGAGCTGGACGGAAAAATGGTGACCATGGGGGGCATAATTGTATCCGTAAAACGAAAAACCACAAAAACAAACAATATGATGGCTTTTGTGGAATTGGAGGATTTGTACGGTACTTTGGAAATAATAGTGTTCCCCAAAATATATGAAAGGGTCAAGAGCCTTCTTGTTCAGGATACAATTGTTCTGGTGGAAGGCAGAATAAGCCAGAAGGAGGAAGAGGCCGCAAAAATTATATGTGATGCTGTAAAGCCTTTGAAAAAGTATGCGGGCAAGAAGCTTTACATAAGAATAAACACCGATCTGCAGCCGGAAATCGTCGAACAACTGAAAAAAGTGCTGATTGAATATAAAGGAGAGCAGCCTGTGATTCTGGTAAACGAAGCAAATAAGGATAACGGAAAAGGCAGGGTAATGAAGGCTGACAGAAGCATTTGGGTTGACATAAATGATAAGCTGCTTA
>DAOLPD010000056.1:0-14300 GCA_035417425.1 Bacillota bacterium | reverse complement strand
GGCAGTCAAGTAACGATGTACAGAATAATCTTGATATTAAAGGGCATTTCATTTAAAATTATTTCTAAGCAGGAGGATTGCTCCACCAACAGGAATTTGAAGGATACGTTATATTTTGCAGACATATAGGTTTGACAATGAAGGAGGCAACAATTATGTGGACAGTTGTATACCTCGCAAAAAACAAAAGAATCGCCGAAAAAATCAGCAAGCTGATGACAAGTGAGGGGGTTCTCGTTAAACTGCAGCCGGTAAACAAGAACACCGGTGAAGAAGATAGCTATGTTGAAATATTGGTACTTGAATCTGAGGTGGAGGAAGCACACAATATTTTATATGAACTTGGGTATTAATATGGTATCAGACACCATATTGAATTTATTTTCATATAGTATCGGGACATATTATGACCATATAGGACAAAAGGAGGAACACCCATGAAGAATATTGCAGTATTAACCAGCGGAGGTGATGCACCGGGGATGAATGCCGCCATACGGGCAGTTGTAAGGATGGGCATAAACAGCGGGTTTGATGTATTTGGTGTGAGGAAGGGTTTCCGAGGGCTTATTAACGGAGATTTTGAAAAGATGAACGAATCCTCCGTATCTGATATTATACAAAGAGGCGGAACTATACTGCAGACGGCCAGAAGTGAAGAATTCAAGACAGAAGAAGGCCAGGATAAGGCAGTCAAAATGGCAAAGATTTTTGATATTGAAGGTTTGGTGGTCATTGGAGGGGACGGATCCTTTGCCGGAGCCAAAAAGCTTTCAGAAAAAGGCGTTGCCTGCATAGGAGTGCCCGGCACCATTGACAATGACCTGGCTTATACTGATTATTCAATAGGCTTTGATACAGCTGTGAATAATGTGCTGGATGCAATTAACAGAATAAGAGATACTTCATCCTCTCATGAAAGGGCAAGTATTATTGAGGTAATGGGAAGAAACTCCGGGGATATAGCACTGTATGCGGGACTGGCGGGAGGAGCGGAAGGTATCATAGTGCCTGAGATGGGATTTGAACTGGATGATATCTGCAGGCTGCTGATAGAGAGGAGAAACAAAGGCAAGCTTCACAGCATAATAACCCTTGCGGAAGGAGTAGGTGACGCCAAGCAGCTGGAGCAGCAGATAATGGAGAATGTTGATATTGAGGTAAGGTCAACCATACTTGGATATACCCAAAGAGGCGGAAGCACAAGCGCCTTTGACAGGATACTGGCAAGCAGGCTTGGCGCCAGGGCAGTGGAGCTGCTGGCTGAAGGAAAATCGGCAAGGGTAGTGGGTATAAGGGATAATAAGCTGATAGATATGGATATAGCAGAAGCCCTTAGTATGAAAAAAGTATTCCCGCGGGAACTTTATGAGTTGGCAATCAAACTACAGTAGATAATAGGCATGAGACTTATTATATAACATAACAAAACTTGAAAAGGAGAGATGAATTATGGCTGCATTAAAGGGAAACTGCCTGGTGGCACAATCCGGAGGACCGACTTCTGTAATTAATGCCAGCGCTTGCGGCGTTATACAAGAGGCATTCAGGGCCGGAGAAATTGATAAGGTTTACGGGGCGCTTCACGGTGTGGCGGGGTTGCTTAAGGAAGACCTTTTCCTGCTAAATGAGGAATCACCCGAAGAAATCGAGCTGATGAAGGTAACACCTGCATCCGCTTTGGGCTCCTGCAGGTACAAGCTGAAGTCCATTGAGGCCAGCGAAGGGGATTACAGAAGGATAATAGATGTATTTCAGGCACACAATATCAGGTACTTCTTTTACATAGGCGGAAACGATTCCATGGACACTGCAAACAAGGTAAGCCAGTATGCCGTGAGTGTGGGTTACGAGCTTAAATCCATAGGAGTGCCCAAGACTATAGATAATGATCTGCCTATTACTGATCATACCCCCGGCTTTGGAAGCGCTGCAAAGTTCATTGCAACATCAATAAAAGAGGTTGGCCTTGATGCAAGGGTATATGACTATCCTACCGTGACAATATGCGAATTGATGGGCAGGAACGCAGGCTGGCTTACTGCTTCCGCTGCTTTGGCAAAGGGAGTTGAAGATGATGCTCCGCATTTCATATACCTGCCGGAAGTACCCTTTTCCTTTGAAAAATTCGGCAAGGATGTAAAATCCGCTTTGGATAAATACAACTATGCAGTAATAGCTTTTTCTGAAGGGATAAAAACCGAAGACGGCAAATATATTTCTGAAATAGAAGACCCCAATGCAAGAAGGGATGCTTTTGGACATGTGCAGCTGGGAGGCGCCAGCGAGGTTCTTGAACGTTATGTCCTGGAAAACATATGCAAGAAGGTCAGAACGGTAAATTACAGCACTATACAGAGAAGCGCCGCACATTGGGCGTCCCTTACGGATAACGAGGAAAGCTATATGTGCGGAAAAGCAGCAGTACAGTATGCGATAGAAGGACATACAGGAAAAATGGTTGGTATGTTCAGGGGCAAAGGAAAGGAATACACCTGCGAAACACAGCTTATCGACCTTGATGATGTTGCCAATAAGGAAAAAAAGATTCCGCCGGAATGGATCAATAAAGATGGCAATTACATAGAGCAGCCGCTTCTGGATTATATAAGGCCTCTTGTAATCGGTGAAGTCAAGATCCGCATGGAAAACGGAATCCCGAGATACGCAAGGCTTAATAAAAAGCTTATAGAAAAAAAGCTAGAGAAGTGGGATAAAAAATAATATGAGAAAAACAAAGATTGTATGTACCATAGGGCCTGCAACTGAAAGTGAAGAGATGATAAGCCAGCTTATAGCGGCCGGGATGAATGTAGCCAGGCTGAATTTCTCCCATGGGGATCATGCTGAGCACAAGAGAAGGATTGATGCCATAAAGAGAATAAGGGAGGAGCTTGGCAGGCCTGTGGCAATCATGCTGGATACCAAGGGGCCTGAAGTAAGGCTGGGATATTTCAAGGACGGAAAGGCTGAACTGGAAAAAGGCCAGAGCTTCACGCTTACAATAAGAGATATACAGGGGGACAGCACACAGTGCAGCATTACATATAAAGAATTGCCCGAAGAGGTGGCTGTGGGCTCCAGAATACTTATTGCAGATGGAGTCATAGAGCTTAAGGTTCTGGATAAGAATGAAACTGATGTAATATGCCAAGTGGTAAACGGAGGCACTCTGGGAGACAGGAAGAATGTGAACATACCGGGAGCTACCTCCAAGCTCCCCGCAATAACTGAAAAGGATATAGCCGACCTTGTCTTCGGCATAGAAAACGGAGTGGACTTTGTCGCTGCTTCCTTCATAAGAAAAGCTGCAGATGTGCTGGATATCAGAAAAATCCTGGAAGATAACGGCGGAGGGCATATTCAGATAATTGCTAAGATAGAAAACCAGGAGGGTGTCGATAATGTCAGAGACATTCTCAAGGTATGCGACGGGCTTATGGTTGCAAGGGGAGACCTTGGGGTTGAAATAGCGACTGAGGAAATGCCTTTGACTCAAAAGCTTTTGATCAAGAGGGCCAATGAAGCGGGCAAACCGGTTATAACAGCGACACAGATGCTGGACTCCATGATGAGAAATCCCAGGCCTACAAGGGCAGAAGTGACAGATGTGGCAAATTCCATAATAGACGGTACGGATGCAATAATGCTGTCGGGAGAGACTGCGGCGGGGAAATACCCCGTAGAAACCGTGCTGACAATGTCATCTATTGCCGAGAGGATAGAGAAAGAACTGGATTACGGGAAGAGCCTGAGCAGCTTTTCAGGAAGAAGAATAACAATAGCAAATGCAATTTGCCACAGCTCATGCACCACAGCATTTGAGCTGCAGGCAGCTGCCATCATAACACCTACTCAATCCGGTTCTACAGCAAGGATGGTATCTAAATTCAGGCCAAAGGCACCCATAATTGCCACTACCTCTGATGTTGGTGTAATGAGAAAGCTTTGCCTGAGCTTCGGGGTTTATCCCATATATGTGCCTTTTACCGAGAGGACGGATGATATAATTGACCGGGCTGCAGATGCAGCTGTTGAAGCCAAGCTTATCAAGAACGGTGATCTTGTGGTTATAACGGCAGGTATCGGAGCGGCAGGCAGCACAAACCTGATTAAGGTTCATATAGTAGGAGAGATTTTGGCAAAAGGAATAGGAATAGGTGACGGATCGATTACCGGAAAGGTTTCGATTATTGATGATATACCGGGAGATTTTGGCAAGCTCCGGGAAGGAGATATACTGGTTGCGAGATCCACTGATATAGAGCTGGTACCCCTTATGGAAAAAGCATCGGCATTTATAGTGGAAGAAGGCGGGATAACATCCCATGCAGCTATTGCGGGAATCAACCTCGGAAAACCGGTAATAGTAGGGGTGGAAAATGCAGTAAACATTTTCAGGGATGGACAGCTTATTACTATGGATACGGCACGGGGGCTCATATACAGGGGAGCGGCAAAGGTGCTGTAACAGGAGGATTGTTGGATGAAGACGCATGATACAATACTCAGGACCAGGTACGGAGAGACCGATCAGATGGGGATAATATACCATCCAAACTATTACATATATTTTGAAATGGGAAGGACCGAGTACCTTCGGGAAGCAGGAGGGATATCATACAAGGAAATGGAAGAACTGGGTATAATGCTCCCATTGACAGAAACCCACTGCAAATATAGAATTCCCGTACTGTATGATGATGAAATCCTGGTCAGAACCGGTATAAAGGAAATGACCGTTGCAAGGATAGCATTCTCCTATAAGCTTTTGAGGGTCTCAGACGGAGTGCTGCTGGCGGAAGGAGAAACAGTCCATGCTTTTGCCAACAGAAACGGGAGGCCTATAAATTTGAAAAAGCATTGCAGCAATATTTACAACACATTGTATGAGCTTGCAAAAGATAAGGAGGAATAATAGTTGCAGTACAGAATACTTGGGAAAACAGGAATGAAGGTATCGAGGATAAGCCTAGGAGGCATACCTATTCAGCAGCTGGATCAGGATGATGCAAATAAACTTATAGAAAAAGCCCTGGAATACGGCATTAATTTTATTGATACCGCAAGGGGATACACAGTAAGTGAGAGCCTGATAGGAGGCGCACTGTCGGGAAAAAGGCAGCAGGTGTTCCTGGCTACAAAATCCATGGCAAGGGATAAGGAAGGGTTTAAGAGGGATATAGAAATCTCTTTAAATAATTTAAAAACAGATTATATTGATCTTTACCAATTTCATAATATAATCAACCTGCAGGAGTTGGAAAAGGTAATGGCAAAAGGCGGAGCCCTTGAAGCCATGCTCGAATATAAGGATAAAGGAATCATAAAAAGTATCGGAATAACAGGCCATAGTCCGGAGGTTATCGAAAAGGCCATTGAATATGATGTTTTCGAAACGATTCAATACCCATATAATGCAGTTGAAACCAAGGGAGCGGAGTTTTTCAGGAAAGCCTATGAAAAAAACCTGGGAGTAATTGTAATGAAGCCTTTTGCAGGAGGCGCCATTACAAATACCAGGGCAGCATTGAAGTTCATACTTCAGAATCAGCACGTAACCTGTGCAATACCGGGGATGTGCAGTATTGAACAGCTGACGGATAATGTGAGAGCAATAGAAGAAATGCCGCTGTCAGAGAAGGAAGCGAAGGCCCTTTCTAAAGAAGCTTCGGAATTGGGAGAACGCTTTTGCAGAAGATGCGGGTATTGCCAGCCCTGCCCTAAGGGGATCAATATGCCTGTAATATTTGTCCTTGAAAGCTATTACAAGAGATATAATCTTATGGAATGGGCACAAGTAAGGTATGACAATCAGCCTTCAAAAGCCAGTGACTGTGAGAAATGCGGATTGTGTGAGACAAGGTGCCCATATAATCTTCCGATCAGGGATATGCTTGAATCCGTAAAAGAGACCTTTGAGAAATAAAAGAGCAAAAAATGCGGTCAAAAGGCCGCGTTTTTTATTTTGCGTATATGAGTTGCAGAGGAATGTCGAAAAAGCACAGTTTATATAAAATATAGGGCAATTCAACGCAAATCACTGTAAAGTGGAAAAATAATACTGTAATATTTTAGGTAAACTGGATAATGGCGGTGAGACTGTTGAAATTAAAAGCAGATAATATTGCAGGAATATCAGATCACAAGCAAATAGCAAATAATGTAGAGTTAATCACGAAGAGAATCAAAGAATATTATTTGAAAGAAGACATCAATGCATTGGAAAAGTTAAGGGATCTATGCAAAAAGGAAGAAATGATGATAGAAGCTGCAAAAATGCATAGGAACATAGGAATGTATCACTTTTATATGAATAATTGCATTGATGCTGTGAAATCAATGAAACTTGCTATAGATACAGTCAGGCGCGAAGATTGTTTGAATCTCCTTGTTGAATATTACTCTGAATTGGGATATATATATTTTCATAATCACGAGTATATACGCTCCAAAGCGTATTATGATAAGGCTGAAGAACTTCTTTTGCAGGTTCCGAACATTGACAGGGAAATATTATATCTCCATTATTACAGATACGGGATGCTTCTGAGCAATATGCAGGAGTATTATTGTTCTGAACAGAAGCTGAAAAATGCACTATTATATGCAGGGGACGACAAGGATACCGCGTTGA
This sequence comes from Bacillota bacterium, assembly GCA_035417425.1. Taxonomy (GTDB): domain Bacteria; phylum Bacillota; class Clostridia; order Lutisporales; family Lutisporaceae; genus BRH-c25. Next base: position 7,663 of record DAOLPD010000056.1, on the reverse strand, counting down.
TTATTATGAACATCGGCTTGTTATATAAGGGGCAGAAGGATTTCAAGGCAGCATTGAGATACTACAGTAAGGCCCTCTGCCTGGCGGACCAAAAGGATATGAAAGTAAAGTGCAGGGTGTATAATAATATCGCCATTGTTTACAAAATACTGGGGCAGTATAAAAAGTCACTCAATTACATTAATAAGGCATTTAAGTGTATTAAAGATAATGATATGGAACTTTCTTTTATATGCTTCAACACATATACGGAGATCAAACTGTTGATGGGTGAAAAGGAATCGGTACTGGATGATTTTCTGCAGCTTCTTCTGAGAGTACAGGATGTTCACCTGTACAAAGGATATATTATACAAGGAATCAGCAATATGATAGCAATCGGCAGTGAAGACAGAAAGGTTCTCAAGAGGCTTGAAAATGCAGTAATAAAGCTAATTGAAGGAAATACATATGAAAACGAAGTATATATTAAAGAACTGAAAGTGTGCCTGGCAGATATTAAGCTTTGCCTGAGAGAGTTTAAAAGCAATTTGAAGGATGGCAAATATGCAGCAATTAACAAGGTGTAATTTTTGAATATTTTTTTTTATACAAGCCAAAATACATAAAAGTATTGGAGAGTGTAACTATGGATAAAGATGACCTGAAGGACATTATAATCTCCGATGAAGAAGAAAGGGAGAAACAGATTCACGAGCTGATAAGAGGAAAACGGTCATTGGACATAAATAAGGAGCTCTGCAAGACACTTACTGTGGGTGAAAGAATGGCTGACAAAATTGCAAGGTTTGCCGGAAGCTGGTCTTTCCTATTCTTCTTTGGAGCTGTAATAATTGCGTGGGCAATCTTAAACTCAAAGTACCTGTTTGACAAGCCTATCGATCCTTTTCCCTATGTTTTTTTGAACCTGATACTAGGCTGTATTGCATCGATACAGGCGCCCATAATAATGATGAGCCAGAACAGGGAAGCTCAAAAGGACAGGCTGCGCTCAGAAAATGAGTATCTTATAAATTTAAAATCGGAAATAATACTTGAGGATCTGCATATGAAGATAGATGAGATAATCAGAGAGAATAAAACATTGAAAAGAGAGCTTGATAATATTAAGATGGAGGTAGAAAAGTCCAATTCAAATATCCAACTGAGGAGAAATACAGATGGAAAAAGCGATACCGGTGGAAAAGAACCGGAATTATATAGTTGATATAACAGGGCTTTCCAGTGAGGGCCTTGGAGTGGCAAGGATAGAAGGCTTCACTGTGTTTGTGGAGGGTGCACTTCCCAAAGAACAGGCGGAGATAAAAATAGTAAAGGTACTGAAAAACTACGCCTTCGGCAAGCTGTTAAGGACATTGAAGACTGCAGCATGCAGGATTGAACCTTCCTGCGGAGTTGTGAAAAGGTGCGGGGGCTGTCAGCTGCAGCATATGAGCTATGAAGCACAGCTGCAATATAAGACTCAGCAGGTGAAGGATGCCCTGGAACGGATCGGAGGGCTTAACGGTGTTGCTGTTCACGATACAATTGGAATGGAAGATCCATGGCGGTACAGGAACAAGGCGCAGTTTCCCGTAGGAATGGACGGGGATGTGATGATAGGCTTTTATGCAAACAGGAGCCATGAAATAATTGATACCCCTCAATGCTCAATTCAGGATGCCGTCAACGATAACGTCATTCAGACAGTCAGAGAATTCATAAAGAAATATGATATCAGCGTATATGATGAGAATACAGGCAAAGGCATCATCAGGCATATAGTTACCAGAAAAGGCTTCAAGACCGGCGAAGTGATGGTCTGTATTGTGATTAACGGAGACTCTCTTCCCTGCGGCAAAGCCCTGGTTGAAATGCTGAGAGCAAGGACTGACGGGCTGAAAAGCGTGGTAGTGAATATCAATAAAAAGAAAACAAATGTGATATTAGGGGAAAGGAATATTGTGATATTCGGGGAAGAGGCAATATACGACTACATTGGAGAGTTTAAATTCAGAATATCCCCCCTATCCTTTTTCCAGGTGAATCCCGTTCAGACGGAGGTATTGTACGGCAAGGCCCTGGAATATGCAGACTTAAAAGGCGATGAAACGGTTTTTGACGCTTACTGCGGTATAGGTACAATATCACTGTTCTTAAGCAGGAAAGCCAAAAAAGTATATGGAATCGAAATCGTACCCCAGGCAATTAATAATGCCAAAGAAAATGCAAGGCTTAACGGAGTAAAAAATGTTGAGTTTCTTGTCGGTGAGTCTGAGATAGTGATACCGGAATTGTACAGGAAGGGCATCAAGGCAGATGTAATAGTAGTAGACCCTCCAAGAAAGGGCTGCGACGAAAAGTTGCTTGAGGTAATTACAGAAATGAGCCCTGAAAAAGTTGTATATGTATCCTGCAATCCTGCAACCCTGGCCAGGGATCTGAAGTATCTGTCCGAAAGAGGCTATGAGGTCAGGGAGGTACAGCCGGTGGACATGTTCCCTCAGACTTCTCACGTTGAGTGCGTTGTATTAATGTCGCGGCTGTAAGCCTTTATTTAAGGGGATTTCCGAAATTACATTCAATCTATCTACTCAACCTAAAGAGCCAAAATTCGTACACGGGAACATATCGAGGGAGTATTTTTGGGGTAAAATTTGAGCTCAAAAATGGGTAGGGTTGAGTTGACAGAATAGATAACGGCCTTTTTCATAGGGGTTGAGGAGACTGATTATTCCGATGCAATTTGACCCAGGCGTCCGATTCAAAATGACCCACCCCTCCGATTCAGATTGACCCATCAATCCGATTGAAAATGACCCACCGTTCCGATTCAGATTGACCCACCCTCGGCCTCGGGGAAATCTGCTCCTGTTACAATGGTTTCAATAACATTGGACAAGGAGGAAAGAAATGAGGTCGATTCACATGTTAAAAATCCGAGAGATTCTTAGACTACAAAGTCTTGGAATCGGCATCAGAGCGACAGCACAAAGCTGTAAATGCTCACGTAACACAGTGCGTGAAATTCTGAGGACTGCTGAACTTCAAGGCATTTCATGGCCACTTCCCATCGATATGGATGATGCTTCGTTAATGAAGATATTCTATCCATCAAATTCTGAGCCTGCAAGTCGAAAGCCTGAACCGGATTATCAGTACATCCACGAAGAACTGAAACGTCCGCACGTTAATTTACGGCTTTTATGGACGGAATACAAGGCTCAGCAACCTGATGGCCTGGGCTATTCTCAATTCTGCAACCGTTACAGGAACTGGGCTGCCAGAACAAAAGCTGTAATGCATCTTGAACACAAGCCCGGTTATGAGATGTTTGTCGATTGGGCAGGCACAAAAATGCAGGTAATTGACCCTGAAACGGGTGAAATTATTCCTGCTCATCTTTTTGTCTCAACCATTGGTACAAGTGGTTATCCCTATGTAGAGGCATTCCCCTCTCAATCCCTTGAAAGTTGGATTATTGCTCATATCAATGCTTTCAGGTATTACGGGGGTTAGATTTATGTAATAATGCTAAACAAAACATCACAATGTTCCACCATTTTTTGAATGCGCGTGTTCCTGTCTGCAGATTGTATCAGCTTTTTTTCTATAATTTTGTCGAAATCCTAATTATATATAATATAAGTGTTTTTTGCAAGAACTTTTTCATAAAAGTTGCAAGTAATTTTTCCATAGTATTGCATCTCCGTTTTCCATAATGTTGCAAGTTCTATTCCCCTACCTGTTCAGCAGGGAAATAGATGGATTGCAGACATCTGTTACCTAAGTCAATTAGTTAGTGCAAAACTCTGGGTTTAGAGTTCATTTATGGTCATGTCATTTATCCCCCTTCTTGTCTGCTGACGCTATTGAGCGGTAAAGGTCATTGATGCTGGATTCTCTTAGTCGGTTGTTCTCTCCAGGGAACAGGAGCAGATGACAGTGGTGCATGAGCCTGCCTACAAGAGCGGCCGTCATCTGCTCATCATAGAGTACATTTACCCACCTGGAGAATTCAAGGTTTGTATTTAGTATGATAGACTTTTTCTCATGTATCTCGGAGAGATAGTCGAACAGCAGCTGTGCACCGGTACGGTCGTACGGAACATAACCCCATTCATCAAGAATAATGACTGATGCCTTATTCAGTTTTTTTATCAGCAGCCCCAATGTGCCGGCCTTCTTGGCTTCCGAAAGCTGGTTTACCAGTGCTGCAGTACGGTAGAATCTGACGGGAATGCCTTGTTGGCAGGCTGTCACACCGAGTGCAGTGGAAAGCATGGTTTTCCCGGTTCCTGTCCTGCCATACATGATAATATTTTTCTTTTCCCTGATAAAATCAAGGGATTTCAGGTTCTCCGGTGTTAGGTCGGACGGAAGTGTAATTTCGTCAAAGCGGAACCCGTCAAATGTTTTTATGCTGTAAAAGCCTGCCCCGTTAATCAGTTTGGCTACTCGTCCCTTTTCCCTGTTTTTCAGTTCTGCAATCAATAATTTATGTAAGTATTCCTGATGTGTTTCTCCCTCGGTTACATGTGCCATATCCGCAAGATTGCGGCTTAGCTTCAGTTTCTTGCAGCAGTCTATGATTTCCTCTTCAAGCATTTGCAGCGCCTCCCTTCTTAAGGAAGACATCGTAAGCGATGAGGTTGGTTGTCATTTGGCCGACATTTGGCACTGCCGGATCAAGCGGCATAGGCGGAAGTTCCGGTACATTAGCATAAATACGTCGGTAGAGATTCTTTAGGCTGTCCGCATCAGATGCACCATAACAGAGGGCCTGGTTGATAGTACTTAGTGCGCTGTCAAAGCCGGTTCTGTCTGTAAGTTCCGCCAGTACTTTTAGAACCTTTCCTGTCTCTGTATTGGAGCAGCTCTCAAGGAACTGCTTCATTGCAGACGGCATCAAGTCATAGATACCGGAATATTTCAATGCACGCGGGCGTACGGAAAGCTGTCTGAGATAAGGAAGCCAGTCCATACTCTGCTGCTTGGTATCACCGTATAGGCGGCAGTGTCTTACGATTTCCCGGTAGTTTTCATCCATCACAATGACAAGCGATGATGTCAGTTTCAGGTTAACAACTGTGTTTGCATGTTTCGTTGAAGCCGAGTACTCGTGCATCCCCTTATTTAAATAAAACTTGCCCCAATTGTTGGTGGTGACATTTGCTTTTCCGCCAAGGTCAAATTCTATCTCAGGAAGGGAGTGGCAGTGTTTTAAGTCTTCTGCAAACCGTTCCTCAATTGTCTCATTGTAGCGGTAATGCTCTCTTTCTGCATCCTCCTCGCACATTTCAAGAAGCTGCTTGTTAAACTCTGAAAGTGAAAGAAAACGCGGTATGGGTACAAGGAAATTTCGTCTCTGGTAGCCGACTTTGTTTTCCACATTTCCTTTCTCATGGCCTTCACCGGGATTTGTAAATACGGCATGGAAACGGTAATGTTCCCGGAATCTATAATGATACCAGAAATTAAGACAGACAAAACGGCCAAAATAAGTTAGTATGGAACTATGGAAAAGAGAAGAAATTTTACACCGGAAGAAAAAGCAAAAATAGTGATTGAGGTCTTAAGGGAAGAAAAAACGCTGAATGAGATTGCTGCCGAATATGAAATACATCCGAATCAGCTAAGCCGCTGGAAGGCAGAATTCATAAGCAATGCAGGCAGGGTATTCAGCAAGGAAACCGATGAAGTAGAGAAAGTCAAGCAGGCGTATGAAAAGGAGAAGGACGAACTGCTTAAGCAAATTGGTCAACTCTCATATGAGGTTAACTGGCTTAAAAAAAAATCTGGCCGACTCTAAGTCCCGTGAAGACCGCATGAAGATGATTGACAGAGAAGAGAAGAAACTCAGTATAACCAAGCAAGCCGAACTGTTGAGCATAAATCGTACAAGCCTTTACTACAAGCCGGTTCCAGCAAATGATGAGGAATACCTGATTAAGAGGATCATCGATGAGATTTACACGGCTCATCCGGAGTACGGTTACCGTAGGATGACGAATATCTTGAACCGGGAATATCACATTCGCATTAATCGCAAGCGAACCCGGCGTTACATGCGGGAAATGGGGATACATGGCTTCTGTCCTGGCCCCAATCTTAGTAAGCGTCTACATGGGAAGTACTTGTATCCGTACCTGCTGAGAGGCTTGAACATTGATCATCCCAATCAGGTATGGTCCATAGACGTGACCTACTGCCGGATGAAACGTGGTTTCATGTATCTGGTAGCCATTATAGACTGGTATTCTCGTTATATTATTGGATTTGAGCTATCAAACACGCTGGATCGGACATTTGTCATAGAGGCAATCCAAAAGGCGATAAAACGGCACGGAAAACCTGAAATTATGAATAGCGACCAAGGCTCACAGTTTACCAGTGATGATTACATCAATCTACTAAAAAACAACAATATCAAAATATCTATGGATGGCAAAGGAAGAGCATTGGATAACCAACGGATAGAGCGTTTCTTCCGATCCTACAAATGGGAAAAGCTTTATCTTGAAGATTGCGAAACAGGACATCAGCTCCGGCAGATTACAAGGGAATATGTGGAGTATTATAACAACCGGAGACCTCACCAGTCGTTGGATTACAAAACACCGGCAGAGTATTACTTCGGGGGTTGTAAGCAGCTTCCGGCAGTCGTATAAAACCTTGGGGCTCTGCCCCAAACCCCGTCCTCGCCGGAAGGCAGCCGGTCTGTCATAACAGACCGGAAAGCAAAAGGATGTATGCGCATTGGATGTCAAGGGCCAAGATGAACTCGCTTACGCTCGCCCTTGACATCCTCCAACAGAATGCATAAATGTTATAATTATACAAAAATAAAGAAAGGAGAACCTAACTTAGAAAAGCTAAAAAATTGTCTTGACAAGTGGGGGCATTATAATCGGTCAAACCTTGCTGTGGTTTCACGTCCGCCCCCACGGATCACTTTTGTTACGATGGTCTTAGTGTTATCAAACCATAATTCTTCAGGTACGCCCCCAATGTGTCTGAAGATGGCATCCAGTCCTTCCAGAAGGCACTCCATATTTTCACCGTAGAATAGCTGCAGGTAACCTTTGTTGCTGTACGGAAACGATACCTCAAGGTATTTTCCAGTTAATCGCTTGCCATTTTCATAAAAATCCGCTGTGCCGAAATCAACCTGTGCCTCGCCGGGACGATGCTCCAACGGAAGAAAACCACTTCTTGCTCCGCTAAAAATTTCCTTATGTTTTACGGCATAATATGAGGCAACCGTCCTGTAAGAACAGTTAAATCCAGGCATTTCTTTTTTGAGTCGCTTGAATACTCTCTTGGCAGTATGTCTCTGTTTACGTGGTGCTTGTTTGTCCTCCTCAAGCCATTTGTCAATTGCTGGCTTATAAGGGTCCAGCTTGGGACATAAACAGTATTCTGAAGCCGGTTTGGGAACCGGTTCGTTGAAGTCTGTCATATCAACATACTTCTGTACTGTCTTCCAGTCCAATTTCAGTGCATTTGCAATCTGTGAAATGTTCTCTCCTTTCACAAAGAATCGAAGTCTGATATCATGTATCTTGTCCATTGTAAGCATGTTCCTTTCCTCCTTGTATACTTTGGTCAGATACAAGGATATAGGTTATGGTTTATGCCTGCAATGGATTTTGCAATTCTATGGAATTTCCAATTGCAACAT
>DAOLPD010000055.1:0-17022 GCA_035417425.1 Bacillota bacterium | reverse complement strand
TGTCTCTTGCAGAGGGTTATGCAAACTTCAAATTCGTCGCATCATTCTTCATATGCTAAAAAAACGCGGGGACGTTTCTCCTGTCTCGTGCTCAGTGAGACAGGAGAAACGTCCCCATGTCCTTTGTTTTTTAAAATATAATTGTTGTTCCTGCGTTGCCCTCCAAGGCATCCACTGCCTTGTAAAGTGAGGTGATTATTGCTTTTCCGCCCGGATTTGCCTTGACGAACTTTACGGCGGCCTGAATCTTCGGAAGCATGCTGCCCGGTGCGAAATGCCCTTCCTCGATGTATTGCTCCGCTTCTGCGGAAGTCAGAAGAGAAAGATCCTTTTGATCCGGCTTCCTGAAGTTGATTGAAACCTTCTCAACTTCCGTAAGTATCATAAGTATATCTGCATTGATGTCCTCGGCAAGCCTTTCAGCAGCAAGGTCCTTGTCAATTACTGCCGCTATTCCTGAAAGACTGCCGTCTTCATTCTCAATTACGGGGATTCCTCCGCCCCCTGCCGTAATTACTATGGTTGTATCCCAGAGGGTTTTTACTGCCGAAAGCTCAACTATCTTCTTTGGCATCGGGGATGCGACGACTCTTCTCCAGCCTCTTCCCGCATCTTCCTTCATCACATATCCCTTTTCTGCCTGAAGCCTTTTAGCCTCTTCTTCAGTATAAAAAGCACCAATCGGCTTAGTCGGGTTCTTGAAGCCCGGGTCGTCCTTATCTACGACCACCTGTGTCACCAATGTAACTACAGGTATGTTTCTGCCCCTCTTCCTTAATGCCTCTCTTAGACCCTGCTGTATATGATATCCGATATAGCCCTGGCTCATTGCTCCGCAAACATCAAAAGGCATAACAGGAGTAACTCCCGCGGCAGTCTCCGATGCCAGAAGTATTCTTCCCACCTGAGGCCCATTGCCGTGTACCACTGCCATTTCATATCCTCTGATACTCATTTCCGCAAGATACTCAGCGGTTTTGTTCACTACCCGAAGCTGCTCTTCTGCGGTTGCCGGCTTCCCGGACTCCTGCAGGGCATTTCCGCCTAATGCTACTACGACCTTTATCACTGACATAAATCCTACCCCTTCATAAAAAACATTTTAAATTCCATCCGTTTGACTCAAATTCCTCGTATTCGTGTTTATATTTATAATGTTGCCACCATTACGGCCTTGATTGTATGCATCCTGTTTTCTGCTTCGTCAAATACTACGGAGTGCCTGCTTCTGAATACCTCATCAGTCACTTCCCTGATATCGTATCCCTTTTCCTTCATTTCCTTTGCCAGTTTTGTTTCAAAGTCATGGAATGCCGGCAGGCAGTGCATGAATATGACATCCGGATTGCCGGTTTTTTCAAGCATTTCCATAGTAACCTTATAAGGTGTAAGCAATTTGACTCTTTCAGGAATCTTATCCTCTTCGCCCATGGATGCCCAGACATCTGTGTATATGACATCCGCGCCCTTTACTGCATCAATGTCATGAGCCACTTCAATAACCGCACCTGTTTCCTTGGCAACTTCATTCACCTTATTCAATATATCCTGGCTGGGGCTCAGCTCCTCCGGCCCCAATGCCGTAAAGTGCATGCCCATTTTTGCACAGCCGTACATCCATGCATATGCCATGTTGTTCCTGGTATCGCCGCAAAATACGACCTTGACCTTGTTAAGGGGCTTTGCAACATGTTCTTCAATTGTAAGCATGTCCGCAAGTATCTGTGTCGGATGGTCTACATCCGTAAGGCCGTTCCATACAGGTACTCCGGAGTATTTGGCAAGGTCCTCCACAACCGACTGCTTGAAGCCTCTGTATTCTATCCCGTCATAAAACCTTCCCAGTACCTTGGCTGTATCTTCAAGAGATTCCTTTTTGCCCATCTGTGAACCGGACTGGTCAAGATAGGTTACATGGGCTCCTTCTTCAAGAGCTCCCACCTCAAAAGCACATCTTGTTCTTGTAGAGGTTTTTTCAAAAAGAAGGACTATGTTCTTTCCCTTAAGCAGATAATTGTATATGCCTGCTCTTTTCTTAGCCTTCAAATCGCGGGACAGGTCCAACAAGTACCTGATCTCCAAGGGTGAAAAATCCATTAATGTAAGAAAACTTCTTCCTTTAAGATTGACTGCCATTAAAAATCTCTCCTTTTAAAAACATTATTTTATAAATCTTCCCTTACCAAAGGCATGCTCATGCACCTTGGGCCTCCTCTGCCTCTTACAAGTTCCGAACCGTCTATTTCCAGCACCTCAATCCCATGCTTCCTAAGGACCTCATTGGAGGCTTCATTCCTTGAATAAGTCACTACTACACCGGGAGCTATCGCCAGTGTATTGGTACTGTCGTTCCACTGCTCCCTTGCAGCTGTTATCGTGTCTCCGCCGCCGCTTTGTATGAGGCTTACCGCAGGAAGCTTGAGGCTCTTTTTAAGAGCTCCCACAAGATCATTTTCCGGTGTGACCTTTATGCCGTTTCTGCCTCCGGGAGTAAGCCTGTAAACATCAACCCTGTCAAGTATTCCCGGGTATACTGTGAACTTATCCCTGTCAACCATTGTGAACACCGTATCCAGATGCATAAATGCCCTAAGAGGAGGTATCTGAACCGCCAGCACCTCTTTGATATCATTGTTCCCGGCAAAAAGGTTCCTCGCAAGTATTTCGATGCCGTTGGCTGAAGTCCTTTCACTGCAGCCCACTGCCACCACCTCTTTGCTCAGCACCAGAATATCTCCCCCTTCTATGCTGTGCGGTATGGTGTAATTATACCATATTTGGGAGTATTCTTTTCTGAAAAGCAGATTGTAGTCATATATATATTTTATTAGCATGGGTTCTCTTCTTCTTGCATTTGTCTGCATGGAATTGATTGAAATTCCGTTACCGATAATAGACAAGGGATCTCTCATAAAATATAGATTCGGTATTGGATTTATGTATAGGGGATAATCTTTTCTTATGTAATCTGAGAGGCTGTACTCCCTATCAACATCTTGTATGTCTTTTTTGTTGAGCCCTGCTATGGCAATCTCTGCTGCTTCCGCAGGAGTTTTTTCAAATATGTATGAAAATATCAATTCGCGCAGTTCATGATTTTCTATATTGCTGTTAATCAGTATATCATTAATCAGGTTTCTTTTAACATCTAAATTTGTCAGTATTTCTGTAAGCAAGTCCTCGATATAATAGACCTCTGTGCCTCTCTGTCTCAAAACATCCGCAAATTCATCATGCTCATCCCTCATTTTCCTCAGCCATGGGATGTCGTCAAACAAAAGGTCCTTGAGATAATCCGGGGTAAGCCTCTCCAATTCCTTGCCCGGTTTATGCAGCAGGACAGCTTTTAATCTGCCGATTTCGGATGTCACATTCAAGAAAGGCCCTCTTTCCTCATCAAACATCTTTTACTCTCCTTTCAGAAGATGGATTACCATTAGTATATACAAATAGAAATTACTGTACAAGTGGCTTAATCTCTATATTTAAACGGCTTTCCCATTTTATCCCAAATGCTTGCATATTAATTCAAATGCACCGTGAATAATTATTAGGTGCCTGGGTAATATTGCCATTATCCTTATTCAAACTGCTTTGCACTCATTTGATAGACTTTACTGTATTTATGCATTGTATGCATAAAAATTTAGATATTGGAATAAAAAATTATTTATTCCAAACGCAAAAAAAGACAAAAAAAATTAAGAACCCTTATCGGGTCTCAATTTTTGCCTCACAAGGCTATATTTATTACATACATCCTATCTTTACATTATCCTTACATGCAAATAGCTCGATAGATTTTGTCAGTATATCTGAATAGCTGAATGAAACTGTCCTCCCGAAGTCCTCCGGTACCTCTCCTTCAATTCTGACTAAAAATATACTTGGGTATGTCTTCTCTATCACACCTTGCTTGATGCTTATCTTTTTTCTGCCTTTATTAGCTCTAAGTACGACTCTTTCCCCGACATAGTTGTCTATATTGCTTTTGATGAGGGATAGGGTATTTTTTGAAGCCATAAAAAAATCACCTTCCTTCCCAACATCTTAAATTTTATCATAACATATATTATATGTCAACTGGAACAAAATATTATATCAACTTACACCTCAATAGTCAAATAATTATTTTTATCTCTCAGCTATTTTTCGGCTATTTTTCAGCATTACAAGCTATTATATATAAACTATACAGTATTATTCCCCGGATTACTCAATATTACTCAAAAAAAGATACAAAAAAAGAAAATTGCTGCGCAATTTCCTTCTAATGTGAAGCCGCTCCGCTGCGGGAGCTTTCATAATATGCCCCGATTCCCTTAAATATCGCTGCTGCTGCAGATTCCCTGAAGCTTTGATTGCATAAAAGTTCTTTATCCTGCGGATTGCTTATATAAAGCAGCTGAACTATCACAGAAGATGCCTTAATCTCCCGGAGCAGATAAAAATCAGCCATTCTCACCCCTCTGTTCTTTAATCCGAGAGAGCTGCTGACATTTTCCATGATCAGCTTTGACAGCTTCTCTCCCTGGGAATCTCCTCTGTAATAATATATTTCAGTGCCGGAAGCCGTGGGATTTGGGAAACAGTTTTGGCCGACAGACAGGAACAGGTCCGGCCTTTTGTCGTTGGATATGGCTGCTCTGTCGGAAAGCACCATTTCTTCGTCACTGTTCCTTGTAAGGTATACTTCGGCACCTTGGCCTTCAAGAAGGCCTTTAAGCTTTAAAACTATATCCAGGTTGGCTTTGCCTTCATCGCAGTCCTCTCCCCCGCGAGCCGCATCCAATACAATCCTGACACCCTTCAAAGGCTTTTCGGAATCGGGTACTTCCATCTGCTCAAACCTTATTCCGGTATAATAGTATTTCAGTATCTCCTGATAGCTCATTCCCGACCTCGCCATTGAATTTGCACCGCACTGGCACAGCCCCAGCCCGTGTCCTGTACCGATGCACTTTATCAGGAATTTTACCGGTATATAATCAAATCTGGTGGAGTTGAGCTTCAACAGCTCTCTTACTTCTATCCCCCTGAAGCTTTTTGTGCCGATTTTTATTCTGCTTATTTTACCTTGCTCATCAACTTCAACATCCTCGAACATTCCCTTGATATTGCTGTAAATACCCTCAGGCTTTTTGAGCCTGGTTTTCATAAGCTCCTCCAATTCCGTGACTGTGAAATACCTTTCGCTGTCTTTGTCGGTATCATCTCTGCAGAAAGAACACAATACCCTTCTCAGATAAGTTATCCTGTTTCCCAGGACATTCTCGGAGTTTTCGGTTGCTCCGCCGCACCGGTAATGAAAAAAAGGTTTTATCGGCCTTCCTTCAAAGAGCATTATGGTTCTGTCTGTTGAAGCAACAGCATCATAAACGCCCTTTGTTATCTCAGTATCGGCAAGGCCGTATTCAAGGCAATGCCCCGGTTCTGTACATATATCACAGCCTTTGTGCCTCTCGCAGCCTTTACCGTTATATATAAAGGTTTTTCTTGCCAGCTCGGTTCTTGCCATAACGGCGAAAGCCTTCAGATACTCAACTTCATTCCCTTCTGCCGTATTGAAGCTTGTTATCCTGGCTGTCAGCTCATCCAGCTCCATGCCATAACTCAGCTTTTTTTCGCAATCATACACTTTAAACAACATCCTGATTCCTCCCCTTCTATGGGATATAGGGAGAACCGGGCATCCCCGCCCTGAACTTTCCTCTTGTCTGTATGCCCCCAATTCCCTTTACCCCGCTGGTGGTGCCTTTCAGCACATCTTCTATCGGAGCTGCTGTATCAGTTGGGGTAAATGCTATCTGCCTGCACAGCATTCCGGGGTCCAGGGCGTGTATCAATATTCTGGCAGGAGAGCTTGCGAAATTCGCTCCTGCAGACAATATACCTTCATAATATGACTGGCATGCTCCCGCTATTATTACCAGTTCATCCAGTGACTGCTGGTATTTTCTCGCTTCTTTGACTGCTTCTATGAAATATTTTGAATTCCTGTACCTTTCAGGTGAATCCGTGCCCTTGGCTTCTTGCTTCTGCATACTGTCATGCCCTGTAATAATCACTATATCAGGCTTATACTCCTCCAGCAGGGCCCTTATCATCCCGGGTTGATCCGCTTCCGGCACAAGCCTTCCTACGGCGCTGATGCCCTGTTCCTTATAGTACTTCATGCTCATAGCCAGGTAATCCTTATCGCCGTCTATATGAAGCACCTTTCCGGGCAGCTCGAATTTGAGGTATTCCTCTCGTTTGGGCAGCAGTTTTTTGGATAAGAGCCCGGCCCTCCTTCCGCCGGTCCTGGTCAGCCTGCCGATTTTGCTCTCAAATCTGTGTATCTCCTCATTCACTCTGTTCATGGGAACCTTAACAACGTCAGATTCGGGTGCATCGGCAAAAAGCCTGTAGTGCAGGCCCTTAAGGTATATGATTGTGCCCGTCTCTTTGTCGGTGACTATATCATGAACCTTGAACAGTATGTCAAAGCCATAGGACCTTCTTGCAACTATATCTCCCACCTTGATATCCATATCTTAACCCCCTATTATTACAGCCCGTTTATTACATAGTATGTGATTAAGGCTGACAAGGTGAGCAAAAAATAAAAAACAGTATACTTTACTGTTGAGGCTGATGAAAAACCTTCGACATAAGAACAGCAATGTATAGTCTCGCATAGGTATACAAAAACCGATGGCTCTAATTCGGCTCAACTAAGAAAAACCTAGCGCTGTCAAAGGTCGTCCGTGACCGAGACAGCTTGCTCGGCCTCCATGCCTCGCATACGGTTGTTTCTAAGTCGAGCCTCATAAGAGCCATTAACGATTTTTGCATAAGTATGCTCTGACTATACATTACTGTTCCTATTTTGAGCTTTGTCAGCAATTTGAATAGTACTCTTTACTTTTTTTATTCAGTTACGAGATACGAGATTCAGCCGGGCTTCGAGGAATTAACTTAAATTCTCGCGACTAGCGGCTAATGACTAGTGACTTTGTTATATGTACTTTCTGAAGTCCTCCACAAAGTCCAGGATAAATTCTTTCATTATAACGGTATCATTGTATTTAGCCAAAAAGGTCTTCTCATCCCAGGCAGTTTTATCCCTATAATACCTCTCGGCAATCCTCCAGAACCTCTGAGGGAATTCAAAAAGCGACAGCATCAGCACCAGGTCCTCTCTCTCAAGGGGCGCTATACTGCAATAATCATCTATAATCTCCAAAGCCATATCCACATCATAGCTGTACCGCTTCAGTACTTTTTGTATCAATGAAGCCAGGTCATAAACAGGAAGTTCATGGCAGCTGTAATCGAAATCTATTACGTTTACCTCTCCCCCCGGCCCGATTATAATGTTGTGATAAGTGTAGTCATGATGGCATATGACATTGTCTTTTTTCGCTTTTTTACATATATCCGCATAGTTTGAATTCTTCAGGGTATCGAAGCCTCTCCAGCACATTTCAATATAAAAGTCCACATCCTCCAGGAACATTTTATCCAGCTTTCCTTTTTTCCTTTTCTTTGCCGCAAGCTTCTTGAATTCCGTCAGATCCTCAATTTTCTCCCTATAGGACTTTTCCCATTTTCCGATGTTGTTTCTCGCCGCAGCACCGGTAGAAGGCAAATACCCCCTGCCTGCATTATGCAGCTGTGCCAGTGCCTTTACTATCGCTTCCCTGTCATAGGGGTTGGTGAAGCTGCATTCCCTTCCCGCTATATAGTCTTCCATCACGAAGATCCTGTTCTCATATATTGTAAAGGGCAGCTCGTATTGAGACAGCAGGTATCTGTCAATACGCGTAAATCCATTCTTATGGAGATATTCCTTTAAGCCATGTATGTACAATATCTTATCCGGATCCCTGTAGGTTTCCTTTATTATTACCAATCCCCTGTCGGTTTGAGCCAGATTGACCGCCCTCAGCGGTTTGCTGTATATCACCCTGCAGCCGAACTCCCTGGCAATGGCATCTATTTTCATTGGCAGCACCTCATAGTATACAAATTAGCTGACATACTATTAGAATATATGAGGGGCTGCAGAGACTTATACCGTTGTTTCTATGATTCTACACTCTTTTCTCGAACTCTTCTATAAACTTCCTTCTCATAAATGTATACTCTGACTTTGTGCTCATTTTATCCGCGAAGTCCTCTTCATCCCAGTCCTTCTTTTCAATATAGTACTGCCTGGATATCATCCAGAAGTCCTGCGGGAAAAGTAAGAAGGGAACAAGCACCTTGAGTTCCATGCTGCTTATGGGATTTCTCCGGTCATAGCTTTCCAGTATATCCATGGCTTTGTCCGTATCCCAGTTTGACCTCTTCATATTCCTCAGGATAAGGCTTCCTACATCATGCATCCTTATATCCATAATGCAGTAATCAAAATCCACTACGTATATTCTCCCATCAAAGGTATGTATTATATTATGATGGGCAAAATCGTGGTGGATAAAGCTTTTCTTCGCTGCCGCTTCCTCAGAAAGGCTCTTGTAATCGGTTTTACCCAGAATCTGCAGCGCTTCCTCTCCGTCATTTATGCACATATCCACATAATCAAGATATATCCTGTCTATTTCACTCTTTTCAGGCTTTTCCAGCACCTGCACCTTAATTTGTTTCATCTCTTCTATCCTGTCGGCACAATATTCCGGCCATTTTCCGTACCAACACCTGTCAGGAGGGCATACAACAGGAGCAAAGCCGTCCGAAGCATTATGCAGCCTTGCAAGCACTTCAATGGCAGCATCAAGGTCCATAGGGTTCATAAAGTCGCATTCCCTTCCGTCTATCCATTGGGTAAGAAAATACTTATCACCTTTGAAGCTTATAAAGTCATCGCCGTTTTCCTGCTTGACTATATCATAGGCATTGCTGAAGCCCTTGCTCTTAAGGTGCTCCAAGGCTGAAAAAATAAAATCCATATCCTCCATGGGAAACCTCAGTCTTTTCAAACAGTAAAACCCCTTGTCGGTTACTATTCTGTACACACTTCTCACGGGAATTATCTGCCTGACCTTAAAGCCCATAGCCTCAAAAAGCTTTACATCCAGATTGTATCCGCCGAGAAACTCCCTGTCCGACTGCCTGTTTTCTTCCATAAAAAGCTCCATCCTCATTAAATTATGCACCGTCCGCAATCCAGAAATCTGATAACTTCCTCTTTTTTCTTTTCCCTTTTTATACTTCTCGCGAGCTTTTGTGCCAGTTCGATTTCGTTATAGTTCTTCCTTCTTCCGTAAATGCTTTCCGAAACCTTGAAAAACCTTTTGGGATATATGAGAAAAGCTTTTATTATCTTCACGGAACCTTCGTCCAGGGGCTTTACTTTGGAGTATGCTTCTGCTGCCGCAGCTGCAAGCTCATCCTTGTTTTTCCCCGAGAAGCTTTCAAGAAGTGTCGCTATGTCAAATTCACAGATATCATAGCTGCATTCCTCGAAGTTGGTTATAAACACTCCTTCCGGATCCCCTTCCAATATCGCATGCTTCTTGAACTCTCCATGGGTTATCTGATTGCATGACATAGCCTGCCTCACCTTGTCAAGATATCTGCTTTCCTTTAGCAGCCCATGAGCACACTGCATTTTTTCGAGAAATTCATCTATGTTTTCCAAAAACATCTTGTCAATTGAACTTTTCTTTTCCTTGAGACAAATAAGCTCTTTATACTTTTTCAAGCTTATGGAGTTTGCCTTGAATTTCTCCATCCACTTTCCCCAATCAACACGGGCACGGCTTCCCGGCGCAGGTATGAAGTATTCCCCCGCCTTATGAAGCTCTGCCAGGGCTTTGCCGGCAACTGCCGCAGCTTCGGCTGTATCTGCTTCATATACCCTTCCCTTGGTAAAATCCTGGAGTATATAGCTGTTCTTATCATATTTCATATGGCAGCTGCCGTTCAGGGTCCGGTTGATGCAGCTGATCTGCCTGAAACCGTTATTGAAGACATGCTCATAAGCTGATGCCGAGAATAATATCTTTGCCTCATCGCTTTCGGTCTCCTTAAGCCTTTTTATTCCTCTGTCGGTATAGACAAGTATGCCTCTGTCCCCTTCCTGCATATTTCTTACTTCCAAGCCGTAGAGGTTTTCGATCAGAAGCTTGAGGTCATGCCTTTTCAACTTTCCATATCCGCCGGACATAAAATCATCCTTCCTTTAATGATGCCTGTGATGCTTTTTTAGCTTTTTGCTGATAATCTTCTTTTTTTCCCTTTCAAGCTTTTCTATTTTCTCTTTGTGCTTGCCTATCTTTTTTAGCTGCTTTATTTCTTCCTTCATATCCTTTATGAAGCTTTCCAGCTTATTGACCTGCTCTTCGGGACTCAGGCCCCTTTCAATATCTATTGCTTCATTGATTTCATTCTTTCTGCCGCTCATAAAATCAACTCCTTACAACTCATAGAATTCTTTTAAAAACTTATCCCGTATTTCCCTGTCATCTACGATCCTGTTAAGCCTCATCAGAAAATAATCCATGGTCCAGGGCTGCTTTTCCGTGTAATACTGGAGCCCTACCTGCCAAAAATCCTGCGGAAAGGTTATTAATGCCTTTATTGCCTCAAGCTCCTTCCGGCTTATGCTGTATATCCTGTCATATTCATTCAGTATGAAATACGCTTTGCCTATGTCCCAGACTCCATATCTCATATTCCTTATTACCAGGCTTGTAAGATCGTGAAGCCTGGTATCCATTATGCAGTAATCAAAATCTATGAGGTAGACCTTGCCCTCCTCAGTTATCAGGAAGTTATGGTTTGCCATATCGTGATGGCAGAATTCCCCTGACCGCTCACTTTTCTCCGATATTTCCCCGTATGGGCTTTCCATTATCATAGCTGCGGTATCCAGGGACTGCTGCAAATAATACGGGAGATGAAGGGCAAATATTTCGTCAAAGTCGTCCCTATACTCCTTATCTTCTATTACTTTGCCGAATTCCAGCAGTTCCTTGGTTTTCTTTTCACACTTTTCCACCCATTTGTTATAGAATACCCTTGGTTTTGCTCCTTCCGGCGGCACATAACCTGCTGATGCCCTGTGGAGTTCCGCCGCTGCCTTTATGGCCATTTTCAGCTCTTCTTCTTTCTTGAACCTGCACTCCCTGGCTTCAATCCAATCCACCACGTAATAGACATGATTGCCGTCAGGTATGCATATACTTCCGTCAATGGCCCTGTCATACGGGATTACCCCTTCATATCCCCTTCCCTTAAGATGATTCACCGCAGAATATATGAAAAGGAAAAAGCCCGGGCTCATGTGTGCCCTTTTAATGCACTTTACTCCGCAATCCGTCTCCGCCCTCAGGATATTTCTGATGCTTTGGATATCTTTGATTTTAATACCGTAAGCTTCTTCTACTGCTTTTAAATCCATAATGATTCCTCTCAACAGCATTTATACCATTATATGACGCCGCAAAAATTGTGTTACTGCTTTGACTATTCACAGGTACAAGGGCGGTTTAATATACTGATATATGGGAGTGAATGGTATGAACATATGTATGGATGCAAGAGGCGCCAAGCTTTATGCCGGAACGGGCATAGGCACTTATACCGCAAGGTTGCTGGAGAATATCATAAAAATCGACACCCGGAACAATTACAGGTTTTTCTGGCCTAATGACGGATATGATTTCTTATTGGGAAGGGGCAATATCAGCCTCACTTTGTTTGGTGAAAAGAATAAGAGGTTCTGGGATGAGGTATTCCTCCCTGCCCAGGTGAAAATGAACAGCTGCGATATATTCCACCTGCCTCAGAACGGGCTTGGGCTTCCAAGGCCAAAAACCTGCTCTTACGTTGCTACCGTACATGACCTCATACCCCTGGTAATGCCTGATACCTGCGGGAAGAGCTATTTGGACAGGTTCCTGCAGGAAATGCCCTACATACTGGAAAAGTGCGACAGGGTGATTACAGTATCCAACTATTCAAAACAGGATATAATAAAGTACTTCAAGCTGCCTGAAGAAAAAATAAAGGTCACCTACCTGGCCGCAGACAGCAGATTCAGGCTTATGGACAAAGAAAAGGCCTGGAATTTCCTAAAGAAGGAATACAGCTATTCCAACGACTTCATATTATATCTGGGGGGCTTCAGTCCGAGAAAGAATGTGGACGGCTTATTGGAGGCCTATAGGAGAATCTGCCGGGAGCTGCCCGGATATTATGACCTGGTGCTGTTGGGAGCCTCCAAGGATAATCACTATGAATTGAAAAAAAAGACTGAGGAAATGGGAATAAGGGACAGGGTGGTATTTGCCGGTTATGTGCCTTATGAGCATCTGCCGTACTTTTACAACTGCTCCTCGCTGTTCGTATATCCCTCATTGTATGAAGGCTTCGGCCTTCCGCCCCTTGAAGCTATGACCTGCGGTACCCCCACCATAACTGCCGATGTCACTTCAATTCCCGAAGTAGTGGGAGACGGAGCAATACTTACGGACCCTTACAATATTGACGAGCTTACGGAAAAAATCTACAAGGCCATTTCAGATGCGGAGTTCAGGGAACAATTGAAAGAAAAAGCACTGAGGAGGGCTTATAATTTTTCGTGGAAGAAAACTGCAATCGAGACCATAAAGGTATATGAAGAAGTGTACAATATGTGACACGGGGACGTTTCTCCTGTCCCGCTGAAAGCGGGACACGCGAAACGTCCCCGTGTCCCTTCCCGTGTCCCTTTAGCCTTATTTATGCGCGGCTGCAGTTAAAGAGAAGATCTTCCCATTTGCGGTCAACTTCAGCCTGATAAGCCTCTATCATCCACTCATTTCCCTTTTTGAACATATGGCTGAATCTGCCTTGCTTCTTGAGGTATTCCTCCACGGGCAGCTTTTTCTTTGGTGTATAGTTCAATATCCACTTTCCGTCAATTACCTCGAACAAAGGCCATACACAGGTCTCTACCGCTGCCTTGGTGATTTCCATCAAGTCCTCTGCAGGGTATCTCCAGCCTCTCGGGCACGGAGCCATTACATTCAAAAATGCAGGGCCAGGAGTATATATCGCTTTATGAGCCTTTTCGCTTATATCTTTAAAATTTCCTATAAAGGTGGTCTGAGCCACATAAGGTACATTATGAGCTGCAATGACCTTGGTAAGGTCCTTTTTTACCTGCTTTTTGCCGGGAATTACTGTTCCTGCCGGCGATGTGGTTGTATCCGAAAAATGCGGAGTAGAGGAAGAACGCTGAATACCTGTGTTCATGTAAGCTTCATTGTCATAGCATACATAAACCATGTCATGACCTCTTTCCATGGCTCCCGACAAGGATTGAAAACCTATATCGTAGGTGCCGCCGTCTCCTCCGAAGGCTATGAATTTATAAGTTTCATCTATCTTGCCCCGTTTTTTCAGGACATTATAGGCAGTTTCAGCTCCGCTTATGGTCGCTGCCGCATTTTCAAAGGCACTGTGAATAAAGCTGTCCTTCCATGCCGTATACGGATATAAGAAGGTTGATACTTCCAGACAGCTTGTTGCACTGCATACAACTGCCTTATCCTCCGGTTTTAAAGCTCTCAGCACGCTTCTTACTGCTACCGGAGACCCGCAGCCGGCGCACATTCTATGTCCCCCTGAGAAACGTTCGGCCTTTTGAACTTCTTCTTTCAAATTATAACTCATCTTCAATCCTCCTTATTCCCTTACTCCGAGATATCTATAGGTTTCCCCTGCTTTCCCGGCTGCCGCAATTTCCTTCAGGCTTTCAAAGACGTACAGTATGTTTTCTACCATTACATCTCTTCCTCCAAGGCCATATATGTAATTAACCATTAAAGGCCTTGTCCCGCAGTCATATAATGCCGACCTTACTTCGGCAAACAAAGGCCCTCCGCAGGCACTGAAGCTTTCCGCCTTGTCCAGGACGGCCGCTGCCTTAACATGAGACAATGCAGCTGCCAGTTCTTTCATGGGGAAGGGACGGAATACGCGAAGCTTTATGAGCCCTACCTTCCTGCCTTCTTTCCTCATCATATTAACAGCCTCTTTTGCGGTTCCCGCTGTGGAGCCGATAGCCACTATTGCCTCCTCGGCGTCATCCATCATATACTCTTCAAACAAGCCGTACTTCCTTCCGGTAACCTTTTCGAACTCAGCCGCAACCTTTAAGATTACCTCTTTGGCATCTATCATGGCCTGGGCTTGGGCCCGCTTTGCTTCCATATAATAAGCTGCTGTAGCATATGCTCCTACAGACATAGGATTTTCTTTTTTTAACATGTAGTTCTCAGGATTGTATTCTCCGACAAACGCTTTTACTTTTTCTGTTTCGAGAAGCTCTATGTTTTCTATTGCATGGCTGGTTATGAATCCATCCTGGCAGACCATTACCGGAAGCATTACTTTACTGTTTTCTCCTATTCTCATAGCCTGGAGCATGTTGTCATATGCCTCCTGATTGCTTTCGCTGTACAGTTGTATCCAGCCGGTATCCCTTGCACCCATGGAATCACTGTGATCACAATTAATATTTATCGGACCTGTCAGAGCCCTGTTGACACATGCAAGTGTTATCGGAAGCCTGGCTGATGCCGCAACCGACAAAAGCTCCCACATAAGTGCCAGCCCTGCCGAGGATGTTGCCGTTACTGCTCTTGCTCCTGCTGCAGAAGCCCCGATACAGGTTGACATGGCACTGTGTTCGGATTCTACTGCAATAAATTCGGTATCTACTTCTCCATTGGCTACATATTGTGAAAAGTACTGGGGAATTTCTGTTGATGGTGTAATAGGAAAGGCACCCATTACATCAGGGTTTATCTGCTTAAGTGCAATAGCAATTGCTTCATTGCCGGACAGTCTTTCTCTTATTCCCATGCTTACACCTCCCGCTTATCGTCTTTCTTAAATTCAATGGCATCAAAGGGGCAGACTTTATAGCATATGCCGCAGCCCTTACAGAAGAAAAAGTCAAAATCCGTCCTTTTTCCTTCCTTTACCGGAATGGCGCAATCCGGACACACCGGTACACATAACAGGCACTGCTTGCATTTTTCTTCAATAAAAGAGGGCTTCATTGTTCTCCAATTCCCTGTGTTTACGGCTGCCGAGGTCATAGGCTCAAATATGGCGCATCCAAGGGTCATATCCCTCCAGGGAGTGCTTTCATTAATGTCTTTTGCTTTTAAACTCATTCTATGACTACCTCCTCCATAGCTCTCTTCAAGGCTTTCATGTTTCCTTCGATAACCTGGGGCTTTGTGGCAAATTTGTGCTTGAAGGAACCTTCCATATCTTTCAGGAATTCATCCGCATCCACTACTCCGCTGATTTTTACTACAGCGCCAAGCATTGGTGTATTTGGGAAGTTTTTGCCTAATGTTTCTTCGGAGATTTTACCGGCATCCAGGGTACAGATTTTTCCGCTGTAACCTTTCAGCTGCTTCTTTATTTCCGCAGGTTTGCGTTGGCTGTTGATAATGATTGCGCCTTCTTCCTTCAGGCCTTTGGTAACATCCACAGCGTCCAGCAGGGTCTCATCAACCACAACAACGTAATCAGGGTTGTAAATGTTGGAGTGCACGGTGATTTTTTCATTGCTTATCCTGTTGTAAGCAGTTATCGGTGCTCCCATTCTTTCCGGACCGTATTCGGGAAATCCCTGCACGAATTTTCCGGTGTTAAAGGCCGCATCCGCAAGGAGCAGTGCTGCTGTCTTGGCACCTTGTCCACCACGACCGTGCCATCTGATTTCAACGATCTCTCTCATAAAACCTCTCCTTTACTTATAAAATTAAACTATATTTTATAATATTTGCCACCATTTCCATAATACCACTAAATGCTGAATAAACAAGCCAGCTTTTGGAAAATGAAAAAAGAAACACGGGGGCGTTTCGCGTGTCTCACTAAATGAATAAGGACACTTCATAATGAAGTGTCCCTTGTCCGTTACTAATTATTTATTCTTGAATTCCGCTTGCCTTTTTTCCAGGAAAGCGCTCATTCCTTCAACCCTGTCCTCTGTGCTGAAGGTTGTGGTATATGCTTCCGCTTCATAAGCTACCCCTGATTTCAGGTCAACATTCAAGCCGTTGTTTATGGCGTGCTTTGCCATCTTTATTGCAATAGGAGCCTTGGACATGATTACCTTTGCCAATGCTATTACTGAATCCATCAATTCCTCGGCAGGTACCACCTTATCCGCAAGGCCTATCCTGAAGGCTTCCTCAGCCGATATCATCTCTCCGGTAAATATCAGATATTTTGCCGCTCCTTTTCCGACCAGCCTCGGGAGCCTTTGAGTCCCGCCGTATCCCGGTATTATTCCGAGATTTACCTCAGGCTGCCCGAATTTAGCCTTATCAGATGCAACTCTTATGTCACATGCCATGGCAAGCTCGCAGCCTCCGCCAAGGGCAAAGCCGTTAACTGCCGCAATGACCGGCTTGTCAAGGTTCTCTATTCTGGTAAATACCTCCTGCCCCAGTATTGTCATGTCTCTGCCTTCCTGAACAGTCAAACCCCTCATCTGGGATATGTCCGCCCCTGCTACAAATGCCCTGCCTTCTCCGGTAATTACAATAACTTTGACATTCTCATCCTTACCGGCTGCAGAAACTGCAGCATCCAACTCCCCGAGTGTTTCCGTATTCAATGCATTAAGGGCTTTAGGCCTGTTCAGAGTAATAAATGCGATGCTGTCTTCCACCCTGTACAGGACATTGTTATACTCTTCCATGCCGATCCTTCCTTTCTATTTATACTCGTAGAAGCCTTTTCCGGTCTTTCTGCCGAGATATCCTGCCCTGACCATTTTCTTCAGGAGCGGGCAGGGCCTGAACTTAGGATCACCGTATTCTTTATATAAGACCTCCATAACTGCAAGCTCAACATCAAGGCCGATAAGGTCGATTAATGCAAGAGGACCCATAGGATGGTTGCAGCCGTTCACCATTGCTTTATCAATATCTTCAGCCGATGCAACACCCTCGTCCAGAAGGTATACTGCCTCGTTCAGCATAGGATCCAGGAGCCTGTTTACTATAAAGCCGG
>DAOLPD010000054.1:0-17168 GCA_035417425.1 Bacillota bacterium | reverse complement strand
TTACTTTTCCCTTTATCCCGGGTATACTTAGGCAGCCTTCCATTTCAAACTGCTCCCCGCTCTCATACACTATAACGGGATTTATCAGCTCAATAAGCCCTTCACCGACATCTATTACCACAACTCTTCTCAATACTCCAACCTGGGGAGCGGCAAGTCCAACTCCTTCAGCTTTTTTCATTGTATCCTTCATATCATCAAGGAGGGTCAGAATCCTGTCATCTATAACCTCTACCTTCCTTGATATCTTGCGTAAGATTTCATCTCCGTCTTTCCTGATTGTTCTAACTGCCATCTATATACTTTCCTCCTAAATAATTTCTGAATATACAGCGTATCTCGTAAGGAATACCCTGAATTCCGGCATCCGGCGCCTACTATTACTATAACATACTTTGAGGATTCAAATCCATACTGATACTCACATTTGACCTGCCTTCACCATAGGCTTCCGAAAGGTCTGTAAGCACTTTCCTCAGCACTTCCTCCCCCTTGCTCTTAATCAATATCTGCCACCTGAACCTGTTTTTTATTCGTGATATTGCTGCCGCTGCAGGTCCCAGTTTTTCTGCATCCTTATGCCCTTTAAGTGCTTCATCCAGGAATTTGCTTAATTCATTGGCATATGCAATAACCTCTTCCTCCGAAGTACCGCTGATTATTATATTTGCAATGCTGAAAAAGGGCGGATATCCAAGCTCCTTGCGAAGCGTAATCTCTTTATTATAGAAGCCTTTGTAATCATGGCATCGTGCATATTCTATGCTGTAATGTTCGGGACTGTACGTCTGGACAATTACACGCCCCGTTTTATTGCCTCTTCCCGAGCGTCCCGAAACCTGTGCTATTATCTGAAAGGTACGCTCTGCAGACCTGAAGTCAGGCAGATTAAGGCTTGTATCTGCCGCAATCACTCCAACCAGTGTAACATCAGGAAAGTCCAGGCCCTTTGAGATCATCTGCGTTCCCAATAGTACATTTGCTTCCCTTCTTCTGAATTTGTCCAGAATCTCCTGATGGGAATTTTTCCTTGAGGTTGTATCCGCATCCATTCTCAACACATCCTTTGCTGAAAACTTCTTCTGAAACTCCTTCTCCAGCTTCTGAGTGCCCACACCAAAGTATTTTATATTCTTACTCTTGCATTTCGGGCATATTGTGGGATTATCCCTTTCAAATCCGCAGTAATGGCAAACCAGCTTTTCACTTTTCATGTGATAGGTCAGTGAAATACTGCATCTTGGACATTTCATCACTATTCCGCACTGTCTGCAGGATACAAAGGTGGAGTGGCCTCTTCTGTTCAGGAATAATATCATTTGATCCCTGTTCTTAAGGTTATCCAATATGGCATCAGTAAGGCTCCTGCTGAATATTGTCCTGTTGCCGGACTCAAGCTCTTCCCGCATATCCACTACTTCTACTTCAGGCATAGGACTGCCGTTTGCCCTTGAACCCAATTCTGCCATTCCCAGATCTCCGGTCTGTGCTCTGTAATAGGTCTCAATGGAAGGGGTAGCCGAACCCAAAAGAAGGTTTGCACCTTCAAGCCGGCATCTTTTCTCTGCTACCTCCCGGGTTAAATACTTGGGCTTTATTCCTGATTTGTATGTGTGCTCATGCTCTTCATCAATTATGATAATTCCCAATTCCTTAAAGGGAGCAAAAACTGCCGATCTTGCACCAATAGCTACTTTAACAATACCGGCCCTGATTTTTCTCCATTCGTCATATTTTTCCCCCTCCGAAAGGCTGCTGTGCAAGACAGCAATATTGTCACCGAAACGGTTCTTGAATCTTGAGACCATTTGAGGTGTCAAGGAAATTTCCGGTACAAGCATTATAGAGTCTTTGCCCCTTGACATATACTCTTCAATCAATTCAAGATAAATCTCAGTCTTGCCGCTGCCGGTTACTCCAAAGAGTAAAACATCCTTACCGTTGGAAAAGCAGTTCCTGATATCTGACAGGGCTTTATTCTGATCAGAAGTCAGTTCATGTCTTTTTTCCGCATATGTTTTGGAGTTGACCTGCCTGTATTCATCCGTTTCTTCAATTCTAATATATCCCTTTTTCTCCATAGCTTTGACAGCTGAATCGCAATCTCCGCAAGCTTCCTTAAGCTTTGCAAGGGATATACCAGGACACTTGAGAAGCAGTTCATATACCTCCCTCTGTTTGCTTGCAGTCTTCTTTATCTGTATATTTTTATCTTCAGATAAGTACAGGAGCTTCTGCCTTTTTTCCCCGATTTTTCTGCCTATTATCTGGACCTTTTTTACCACCTCTGTTTCAATAAGCTTCCTGATATAATAATCTATTTTCCTGTCTCCGAAATACTCTTTTATGTCTTCCAGTTTGGCACTTCCCGAATTTTCCTCAAGAAACTCCACTATTTCCATAATGATGTTTGAATTCAGTTTTTCAAGCTTTTCTAAATTTTGTTCACAGCCGGAAAGCTCAATGTTATAGCTGCTTTTTGTCCTTACCGGAGAAGGCACTATGGCCTGTATAGCATCAATATGGTAACATACGTATTTTTCCTTCATCCATTTTGCCAATTCTACAAGCTTGGGGGACATTACCGGCTCCTCATCCAGCAGTCTGGCTACGGACTTTATCTTTGAGGACGCAAAGTCTATACTGTCCTTCAATTCCACCACATACCCCTCTGTCTGCTTATTACCCATGCCAAAAGGCACAATTACCCTGCTGCCTACCCGGATTGACTCCTTCATGTTTTCAGGCACCAGATAGCTGTATGTTCTGTCGGTTTCTTTACACTTATTTGACACTATGACCTCTGCGTACATTTTTTCCATTTTGATTTCCCCCAATGCAATCCGGCATCTCCAGTGATGCACATAACTTAAAAGCGTACTGCTATGTACGCTTTAAATTTACTATCCTATCAAGAATTATATCTGCAATCTCATCCTTCATTTTAAGAGGAATGTTCTCGATATTTCCTTCCCTGTCAATAAGCTTTACCGCATTTGTTTCCGCTGCGAAACCCGCTCCTGCCTCGTTCAAATCATTGGCTGCAATAAAATCCAGATTTTTTTTCTTTACTTTTTCAGCGGCATTCTCTTCAAGGTTTTCAGTCTCCATGGCAAAGCCTACAAGTATTTTATTGCCTTTGATTTTGCCAAGCTCATAAAGTATATCCGGATTTTTCTTAAGCTTCAGTTCAAGCTGGTTTCCCGACTTCTTCACCTTCTGGCTGTATGCGGTCATTGGCGCATAGTCGGCTACTGCAGCAGCCTTGATTACTATATCACACATGGGAAAAAGCTCCATGACCTTGCTGTACATTTCCTCAGCGGATATGATATCATATCTTTCCACCCCAATTGGCGTATCAAGATTCGTTGGCCCGGAGACCAAATAAACCTTTGCTCCCCTGGCTGCTGCCTTCCTGGCTATTGCATATCCCATTTTCCCCGTGGAATTGTTGGATATGAACCTTACAGGGTCAATAGCTTCTCTTGTAGGTCCCGCAGTCACAAGGACAGTTTTGCCTGCCATATCCTGCCCGGGGTTCAGCAAATCAATAATTGATTTCTCAATAACAGCAGGTTCAGCCATCTTTCCCTTCCCTACATCACCGCAGGCAAGGCGCCCCTCCGTCGGCGGAATCATTATATATCCCAGTTCCGAAAGAAGCTTGATATTCCTTTGAAGAACAGGATTTTCGTACATATTGGTATTCATCGCCGGTGCAATCAGAACCTTTGCCTTAGTAGCCATGATGGTGGTGGAAAGCATATCATCCGCAATGCCATTTGCAAGTTTTCCAATTATATTTGCGGTTGCGGGAGCAATAACAATTACATCCGCCAGCTTGGCCAGGGATATATGTTCTATCTCCCAGTAGTTCGGCGTATCAAACATATCAACAGCCACCTGGTTTAATGAAAGGGACTGGAAGGTAAGGGGAGTAACAAATTTTGCAGCTGAAGCCGTTATTATGACATGCACATCCGCATTCAGTTTCTTGAGCCTGCTTACAAGCTCACAGGCTTTATATACTGCTATTCCGCCCGATACACCAAGAACTATTTTCTTTCCGCTAAGCATTTTGATCCCCCGATATTTTTACCGGCTTTGTTCTCTCATAGGTAATCTTATTTTCATATAATTCATTTATTGCTATTGTTACCGGCTTATTTGAATTCACATTTGTAAGCTTTGGCTGGCCATCTACCAATTGTCTGGCTCTTTTTGCAACAGCAACCACAAGCGTATATTTACTATCAACCTTATCCAGCAGTGACCCTAAAGTAGGATATATCATCTTATCCCTCCCTGAATTTCTCAAAATCTATATTACATCTTGACAATCTGCATTTTTCTGCAATAAGAATGCAGTTTATCTTTTCTGCTGCATCCTTTATATCATCATTTACTATAATATAATCATAATTAACGGCATGGCTTATTTCATCATAAGCATTTTTCAGCCTTTTACAAATATCTTTTTGTGTCTCTGTCCCACGTCCTTCTATTCTTTTCTTCAAATCTGCAAAGGTAGGCGGAATTACAAAAATAAGAACAGCTTCATTAAAAATGTCTTTAACCTTCATGGCACCCTGCACATCTATTTCCAGTATTACATTCTTTCCTTCCTCAAGCTTTTCCATGACATATTTCTTGGGAGTCCCATAATAATTATCATGTACTTTTGCAAATTCTATGAGTTCCCCATTCTCAACCATTCTTAAAAACTCTTCCATGTCCCTGAAAAAGTAATGAACTCCTTCCGCTTCTCCATCTCTGGGCTTTCTGGTTGTAACTGAAATAGAAAGTTCAAGGTTTTCGCCGTAATTTCGAAGAAGTTCTCTGCATATGGTACCTTTTCCTGCACCTGAAGGCCCTGCAATAACAATAAGCAGACCCCTATTCTCCATATTTATCCTACCCTTCTTTATTCCTCGGCCATAACCTCTTCATTGTCTTCTGCTTCGCGGTCCACAAGCCTGTGTGCAACAGTTTCAGGCTGCACTGCAGAAAGAATTATATGGTCACTGTCGGTTATTATTACAGCTCTTGTCCTTCTGCCGTATGTAGCATCAATAAGCATACCTCTGTCCCTTGCCTCCTGTATTATCCTCTTGATTGGAGCTGATTCAGGACTTACTATTGCAACCAATCTGTTTGCCGATACAATATTGCCGAATCCTATGTTTATAAGCTTGATACCCATTTTAACCCTCCGTTTATTCTATATTTTGTACTTGCTCTCTTATTTTTTCAATTTCAGTCTTTATGCTTATCACATTATTCAATATTTCCAAATCGGTAATTTTTGAACCAATGGTGTTAACTTCTCTGTTCATCTCCTGTATTATGAAATCCAGTTTCTTGCCGACAGGCCCGTTGAAGTTAAGTGCTTTCCTGAACTGATCCATATGACTTTCAAGCCTGACTAACTCTTCATCAATACTTGCCTTGTCTGCGAAAATAGCGACTTCGGTCAGGAGCCTGTTTTCGTCAATGGGAATATCTTTTATCAGTTCCTGTATTCTATCATATAGCTTATTCTTATATTCATCAACTATACCAGATGATTTTTCCTTTATGCCTTCTACATAATCCTTTATAACTGCGACTTTTTCCAAGAGGTCATTCTTAAGTCTTTCGCCCTCCCGCTTTCTCATTTCCACCAATGCATTGAAGGCCATTTCCAATGCGTCTTTGAGAATCAGCCAGAGTTCTTCCATATCCTGCTCAACAGTCTCCAAAGCCATAATATCGGGGAATCTTGAAAGCAACGATAAATTAATATCATCATTTATTTCAAATATCTCTTTCAGTGTATTAAGCGAATCCACATATGCCTTTGCAAGGTTGGTGTCAAGCTTTACCCGTGCGTTCTGCCCGAAAGTACTATAGTTTATGTACACATCCACCTTACCCCTGCTGATCCTTTCGCTGACGAATTCTCTTACCTTCTCCTCCAATGCGGACATTGATCTTGGCATTCTTACAGACACATCACAGTATCTGTGATTTACCGACCTTACATCAACGGAAAAAGTGCTGGTACACTGTGTGAATTCTCCCCTTCCAAAGCCCGTCATGCTCTTTATCAAACTCATCATCCTTCCGTTTCGCTGTTGTATATCCGGACATTTTATATATTTTAGTTGCATTTTGGAATTATTATAACATATAAACTTGTTTGTAAACATATATTACGCTAAAAATTTTGTTTTTTTTGATTTCCTTAATAATGCTCCTATTTTCTGATAAATTCGTTAATTATCGTCAACTGCACTTAGATGTCGGATGAGAAGAAGAATGCGACGCAGGTATAAGTCTGCATAACCAAGCAAGAGCTTGTATAGTATAGCAGGGCACACTTATAGTTGTGTCGCATTATTCTTATTTTGTGCAAACATATGTTTATTAATAGTAAATAAGCGGCTCAAGTGATATAATATTTAAATGAACCCAATGGAGTGAATAGGAGGTGTTTTTATGCCTTTCGACGGTTCGGTGGTCAGCTCAATTGTGCATGAGCTGCAGAATAAGCTGCTGAATGGAAAAATAGAAAAAGTATATCAGCCTGAAAAGGACGAGTTAATAATAAATGTCAGGGGCTATGGAGACAGCTTCAAGCTTTTGTTAAGCGCCAGCTCCACCTATCCAAGAGTACATCTTACCGAAGAGAACAAATCCAATCCTGCATCTCCCCCTTCCTTTTGCATGCTGCTAAGAAAGCATCTTATAGGAGGGCGTATAGTGTCAATCAGGCAGCCTGAATTTGAAAGAATTATTGAAATAGATATAGATTCCGCAGACGAAATGGGTTACAGTACGCACAAAACCCTTATAGCAGAAATAATGGGGCGTCACAGCAACATCATATTTATTGACAAAACCACCGGCAGAATAATAGACAGCATCAAAAGAATAAGCTTCGAAATAAGCAGCGTAAGAGAAATATTGCCGGGAGGATACTACGAATACCCTCCCTCGGCTGGCAAATCTGATCCCACTAAAGCCACAAAGGAAAGCTTCATTGAATGTATTAAAAATACTCCGGGCAGTATAAAGGCTGAAAAGTACCTGACCAACAAATTTAATGGCATCAGCTCCGTGCTTGCAAGGGATATCTGCACAAGGGCAAATTGTGACAGTGATACAGACCTTAAGCAATGCAGCGATGAACTGATTGAAGAGCTGTTTCTCTCATTTTCAATGTTCCGAAAGAAAGTAAACACAGCGGCCTTTAAACCGAATATAGTGTACAAGGACGGCAAAGCTGCGGATTTTCACTGCTTTGACCTTGAAATATACAGAAACTTAGAGAAGCAGGAATTCCAAGGAATGAGTGAGGCAGTTGAAAGGTTCTATCATGAGAAGGATCAAAAGGACAGAATTAAACAAAAATCAGGAGATATATATAGAATTATTTCCAACAGACTGGAACGCTGCTACAAGAAGCTTGAAAGGCTGAACGGAGAACTTCAGGAAGCCGCTGATTCAGAAAAATTCAAGATATATGGCGATCTCATTATGTCAAACATATATTATCTTCAAAGAGGCGAAGAAAAGGCAAGGCTTCAGAATTACTACTCCTCAGAGAGCGAATATGTTGATATTCCTATGGATATCCGTCTTTCCCCCTCAGAAAACGCCCAGAAGTATTACAAGCACTACAACAAGTCTAAAAATGCAGTAATCAAGATAAGGTATCAGCTTGAAGAAAACAAACAAGAGATAATGTATCTGGAAACCCAGCTTGATAACCTGAGCAAATGCACAGAAGAGCTGGAATTGGAAGAAATCAGGGCAGAACTGGCGGAACAAGGCTATTTAAGAAGAAGGACAGCAAAGGGCAAGCAGGCGAAAAAAACCTCGATACCTATGCGTTTTGTTTCCTCTTCAGGTTTTGAAATATTTGTCGGGAAGAATAATCTGCAGAACGACTATCTTACACTAAAATTTGCTGCAAGCCATGATATATGGCTTCATACAAAAGATATTCCCGGTTCCCATGTTCTGATAAAGACTGAAGGAAGAGATGTGGACGACAACACCCTGGAGGAAGCAGCGAATTTAGCGGCATTCTTCAGCAAAGGCAGGATGTCCTCCAAGGTACCTGTGGATTATACCATAAGAAAGAATGTTAAGAAGCCCGGCGGCGCCAAGCCCGGAATGGTAATCTATGACAATTACTTTACGATGTATATAACACCTGATGAAACTAAGGTAAACAGTATGAAAAAATAGAGCTGCTGCATATGCAACAGCTCTATTTTTATATAATAATTACTAAGATTTAAAGCTTCTTGGAGAAAAGCGCAAGCACTACGATAACCAAGATTCCAAATATCATCAAGCCTTTTTGTGCTATTGCGGTAATACCTGCAAATGCAATCCATGCTATAACAACTGGTATTACATACTTTGTAAGGTTATACCAGAGTTCAAATGCCGGGAAGCTTATTGTTCCTCCGTTTGTAAGCTCATTCTTAAGATCTTCCTTATTCATGAACCATCCTACACAAATTGCAAGGAGGCCTCCGCCAATTGCCAGGAATATCTTGTCAGTGAGTATATCGAAGAAGTCAAAGAAGCCGACTCCAAGAATCTTAACTCCTGACATAACTCCCATTGACAGTGAAGAAAGAATGCACATTACAGCCATGATTGCAGAAGTAATGTAAACAGCTTTCTTTCTTTCCATTCTATGCTGGTCAATCAAATATGCAACAACAACCTCCAGCAGGGATACCGAAGATGTAAGAGCAGCAATAAACAGAAGCAGGAAGAATAATGCTGAGAATATCGGTCCTAAGCCGCCCATCTGTGCAAATATCTGCGGTACTACAACGAAAACAAGGCCTGGGCCTGCAGTCGGTTCTACTCCAAATGCAAAGAGTGCCGGGAATATTGCAACAGCAGCCAAAAGAGCAACGCTTGTATCCATAGTGGTTACAATCAAAGCATTTTGCGGCAGCTTTTCTTCTTTGTTCAGATAGCTTCCGTATGTAATCATGCAGCCCATGCCAAGGCTTAGTGAGAAGAATGCCTGCCCTAATGCTGCCAGGAAGGTCTGGCCTGTTACCTTGGAAAAGTCAGGTGTAAACAGGAACTTGAGTCCCTCACCTGCACCTGGAAGACTGGTAGTTCTGAAAATAATTGCTAACAAAAGCACATACAACAGAGGCATCATAACCTTACCGGCTGCTTCAATACCGCTTTGAATTCCTTTTGCAACAATCAATACATTAATTATCAGGTAAATTACCATCCATACGAGCGGCTCAACAGGTGCTGTTATAAAGGCGCCAAATGCATCCCCTATTGCTTCGGGTGCAGCCAACAGTCCTGTAAAGGATTTTGCGATATAAGCCATCGCCCATCCGCCAACTACCGGATAAAATCCCATAATGAAGAATCCGCTTAGAACTCCCAATGCACCGGCAAAAGTCCATCTGTCGCTGACTTTTTTGTATGCGCCGACTGCTGCAAGGCCACTTCTTCTACCTACGGCAAACTCGGCGGTCATAATACAAAGTCCGATAAGTGCTACACAACCTAAATAAATAAAAATAAAAGCTGCACCACCGTTCATACCGGTTAGGTATGGGAATCTCCAGATGTTACCAAGCCCTACAGCTGAACCTGCAGCTGCCATAAGAAATCCAAACCGAGATCCCCAAGTTTCTCTTTTTTCAGTCATTAATTAAACCTCCTTTTTGTTATATTAATAATATAATACATTGATTTTTCAAAAAATTCAACAATCATTATACATTTTTTGAGATATTATATATTTACATATAAATCATACATTATATGCGCATATATATAATATTTGTATTTCAATCTCTCCAAGAAATTTTTGTTAAATAAATAACACTTATATTTTGCAATACTCCTACGATGCATCATTATATATTCCTGCTGCCCGGTTTTACTGCTTTGGAACCTGACTTGCACATTGGACAATCTCCCGGTTCAAAGACCTCTATATCTATTTTAATAGCACTTTTAAAAGGTACATCGAATATGGCCTTGCCGCCGCTTCTGTCGACTACCGCGGCAACTCCAACAACTTCTCCCCCTGCAGAGCGCACAACATCAATCACTTCTTTAACCGAGCCTCCCGTAGTGATTACATCCTCAACCACCAGCACCTTTGAGCCAGGCTGTATTTCAAAGCCTCTTCTCAAAGTCATGATGCCGTTTTCCCTCTCCGCAAAAAGTGCCCTTACCTCCAGCTGCCTTGCAACCTCGTATGCAAGTATTATCCCTCCAACAGCAGGCCCGATTACAATATCTATGTCGTAACCGTCGTATTTCTCAGCCAGATCCTTTGATATCTCGGCACTGATGTCGGGGTGCTGGAAAACCTTTGCGCACTGTAAGTATTTATTGCTGTGCTTGCCTGAGGTCAGCTGGAAATGTCCCGTCAGCAGCACTCCTGTCTTTTCAAGAATCCCATTCACTCTTTTTTTTGTAAGCACTTGTTATCTCCTCCGTATATTTTTAAGTTTCCTTTCAATTCATTTATATTGCTGAATCGGTTTTTTATGAGGTATTTTTCAATACCTTCCAAAACTTCCAGGGGGGCATATGGATTTATAAAGTTTGCGGTTCCTACTGACACAGCGTCGGCACCTGCAAGCATGAACTCAACGGCATCCTGCCAGCAACAGATACCTCCCATCCCTATTATCGGTATATCAACGGCTTGGGCTGCCTGCCATACCATTCTCACAGCTACGGGCTTCACTGCAGGGCCTGACAGCCCTCCTACATTGTTAGCCAGCACAGGCCTTCTTGTATTGATATCTATTGCCATTCCCAGCAGTGTATTTATCAGGGATAATGCATCCGCTCCCCCCTCTTGGGCTGCCTCGGCGATCTCCTTTATATCGGTTACATTTGGCGACAGCTTTACTATAAGCGGTACCTTGCATTGTTCCTTCACCCTTCTGGTTATATTATACACCGATTCGGAACTTATTCCAAATGCGGTTCCGCCTTCCTTCACATTAGGGCAGGATATGTTAAGCTCAATTCCGTCAACAAGGCTTCCAAGCCTGGCCGCCATCCTGCAGTATTCCTCAACAGTATTGCCTGCAATATTCGCTATGACTGCCACATCATATTCCCGAAGGAACGGAAGCTCTTCTTTAATAAAGTATTCCACTCCGGGATTCTGCAGTCCAACACTGTTCAGCATACCTGCCGGTGTCTCCGCAATTCTCGGGGGTTTGTTGCCTTCTCTGGGTTCCAGGGTCAAGCCTTTTACAACAATCCCTCCAAGCAGGGAAAGATCATAAAACTTCGAGTATTCCCTGCCGAAACCGAAGGTTCCCGAGGATGTGAGCACAGGGTTTTTCAGCTTTATGCCCCCTATATCTACACTCATGCTAATCATCAAAATCCACCTCCTCAGCCGCAAATACCGGACCGTCTGTGCAGGCCTTTTTATAATGCCATGTATCCCCTTCTTTTATCTTGCAGGCACATACCAGGCACGCCCCTATGCCGCAGCCCATTCTTTCCTCGACGGATACAAAGCATTTCACGTCCGCATCCTCACACAGTTCTTTTACTCTTTTCAGCATCGCTTTAGGGCCGCAGGCATATATAACGTCATATTTAGTTATATCCTTTATAATATCTGTAACATAACCCTTGCTTCCCGTACTTCCGTCCTCTGTTGCAATATAAAGCTCTTTACAGGCTGAAGAAAACTCATCCAGCTTAAAGGTATTGCACCGGAAGCCCAAATATGCATCACAATCCTTAAGGCTGCAAGCAAGCTCCAATAACGGTGCTATACCTATTCCTCCGCCTACTACGGCAAATTTCCCCCCGTCAAACAAGGTAAAGCCGCTGCCCAAAGGCCCCATGACATCTATATATTCACCCTCCTTAAGAGCGGCCATTTCCTTTGTCCCTTTGCCTACGCACTGGTAAACAATCGAAATGACACCCGTATCCCTGTAAATCCTGCTTATGCTTATTGGCCGCCTTAAAAGCGGATCAATTGCCTTGTTAACCTTTAAATGCAGGAATTGCCCCGGTTGGGCTTCCCGTGCTATTTCCGGGCACTCTATCTTCATTTCGAATACATCATTGCAAAGCTCCCTGTTCTCAACAATTTTACATATGCACTGCATATATGCTTCAACTCCTACCACGCTATTTTTCCTGTCCCGGCAAGCTCATTGTTTATATCATCCCTCATTGCTATTGCAGCTTCCCTAGCCGCAGGTCCAAACTCCTTTTCATTGAACCTTTCCCTGTATGCTTCACTCTTATAGGCTGCAATTATGCCTCTTGAGGAGTTGATAACAGCTCCAAGCCCATCATCATTAAAGCATACGGCAGCGTCCTCTGCAGTGCCGCCCTGGGCTCCATAGCCGGGAACCAGGAAATAAACCCTTTTCATCAGCTCTCTAAGCCTTTGCCCTTCGCTCCTGAAGGTAGCCCCTACAACCGCTCCAACCGGGCTATAGCCGTATTTGCCTGTCAGCCCTTCTCCAAGTCTTACTACCAGTTCCGCCACATGTTCATAGACTTTCTTCCCTCCCGACTCCAGGTCCTGTATATCCTTGGAAGACTTGTTGGAGGTCTTCACCAGCACAAAAATCCCTTTGCCGTTCTTTTCGCAGTTATCGACAAAAGGAACCATTGAATCGGTGCCTAAATACGGATTTATGGTTATGCAATCGGTTTCCGCTGACGCTTCATTATTACCAAGGTAAAAATCCGAGTAGGCCTCTGCCGTAGAACCTATGTCGCCTCTTTTTACATCGCCGATAACCAATAAGCCCTTTGATTTTGCGTATCTGCAGGTCTTCAAATAACATTCAAAGCCTGCAGTGCCATACTGCTCATAAAAGGCTATCTGGGGTTTCACAGCGGGAACAATGTCATACACATTGTCTATTATCTCTTTATTAAACCTGAAAAATGCTTCGGCGATAATTGAAGCTCTGCTGCCTTCCGTAACTGCTTCCACGGCTTCATCGATTAAATGATCAGGCAGATACTGAAGCCTTGGATCCAAGCCCACAACAGTATGATTCCTGCATTTTATTACTTTCTCTATGAGTCTGTCTGTAAACAAGCAAATCCCTCCTAAAGGTGAGTTTTATTTTCATAGGCTACATTGCCGTCAACTATTGTGTATACAATATCGCCCTTATATGTTTTCCCGTGAAAGGGAGTGTTTTTACCTTTTGACAAGAAATCATCCCGATTAACCGTAATTTCCCTTGCAGTATCAACCAGTACCAAATCGGCAGCAATGCCTGTTTTGATTATTCCCGAATCCAGCTTCAATAATTTTGCCGGATTTCTGCTCATTCTTTCACTTAATTCTTTCAATGTAAGTATCCCGGATTCTACCAGTTCAGTATAACAGACGGAAAATGCAGTCTCCAGACCGGATATCCCGAAAGCAGAGCTGTAGAAATCCTCGCTTTTCTCATCCTTATGGTGAGGCGCATGGTCGGTGGCTATTATATCAATTGTGCCGTCTTTCAATGCTTCCTTCAGTGCCTCAACATCTCCGGCAGTCCTAAGTGGCGGGTTCACCTTGCAGTCGGTAAAACCCGGTGTGATAATATCCTCTGTCAGTCCGACATGGTGGGGCGTCACTTCGCATGTGACCTTGACCCCTCTGCTTTTTGCCGCCCTTATTATTTCCGCTGACCCGGCTGTGCTTACATGGGCTATGTGTATATGCGAATCCGTTTCTTCCGCAATCATAATATCCCGCATCACATTAAGCTCCTCTGAAAGGGGATGTATCCCCCGTATGCCCATCTGCTCCGATTTCCTTCCCTTGTTTATCGCACCGCCCTCAGCCAGGCTCAGTTCTTCACAGTGGTCTATTATTATATAGTCTTCCTCCCTGGCACTCAGCAGTACCTTCAGCATAAATGCTGCGGTGGCCACCGGCCTTCCGTCATCGGAAAAAGCGACAGCACCCATTTCTGAGAGCTTGTTCATTTCCACAAGCTCAGTGCTTGTCTGTCCTTTGGATATGGCAGCTATGGGGTATACCTTTACTGAAGCATCCTTTTTTATGATTTTTTGGAGCATGGATAAAGAGGCTTCATCATCAATTACCGGCTTGGTGTTAGGCATGCAGCAGATTGAGGTGTATCCTCCCCTTGCAGCGGCCCTTGTCCCTGAGTATACGGTTTCCTTGTATTCAAAGCCGGGCTCCCTCAGATGTGCATGCATATCGATGAATCCCGGAAGCAGAAAAAGCCCCGCCGCATCTATCACTTTATCGGCAGCCAGCCCGATTGAAGGTTCTATCAGCCTTATTAAACCATCCTCAATATAAATATCATTAATCCCCTCATAAGTATTTCCCGGATCTATTATGCTGCATTGCTTTATAAGCAATCTCATGCAATTACCTCTCTTTCATAATAATAAGAAAAAAGAGCAATAAAGGTATATTACTCTTGTTCTCCCAAAAGAACTGCGTCCTTGCCATCCACTTCTCTGACATTTACAATAACCATTTCACTTCTCGAGGTAGGAACATTTTTCCCCACATAATCGGCTCTTATCGGAAGCTCCCTGTGTCCCCGGTCTACAAGCACAGCCAGCTGAATGCTCAAGGGCCTTCCAATATCCACGATGGCATCCATTGCCGCCCGTACAGTCCTTCCCGTATACAAAACATCATCAACAAGTACAACTTTCTTTCCATTGATATCAAAGCAGATATCAGTCAGGTTTTCCCGCGGTATATCCTTCATATCCTTGATATCGTCCCTGTGCCTAGTAATATCAAGTGTTCCGACAGGAAGAACATTGCCTTCTATGTTTCGGATTTTCTCACAAAGCCTTTTGGCAAGGGAGACTCCCCTTGTCTTAATACCGAGCAGTACCAGGCCTTCCACTCCCTTGTTTCTTTCTATTATTTCGTGAGATATTCTGGTAAGCGCTCTATCCAATGCTTTTTCATCCATTATCTCAGTCTTGATCCTCATAATGATTCCTCCAGGTATTTTATATCAAAAAATCTGCCGTGAGGCAGATTGCAATTATATTTTTGAATCCTTCCATGCCTCACCGGACAAGTTTAAAGGTTGCTTTTAATAGATTTTACCATAGCATATATAATTTGTCTATAACCTTCCATTTCTCAAAAGC
Organism: Bacillota bacterium; assembly: GCA_035417425.1. GTDB lineage: Bacteria > Bacillota > Clostridia > Lutisporales > Lutisporaceae > BRH-c25. The sequence continues at coordinate 2,012 of DAOLPD010000054.1, read as the reverse complement.
CTTAATACTTTCTCAAAGTATTCCGGAATGGGTGCCTCAAATTCAACATATTCCTTCTTGGTTGGATGAATGAATCCGAGTACCCTTGCATGCAGCAGCTGTCCTTTAGTGTCAAAACGCTGCTTTTTAAAGCCGTATACCGTATCTCCCACAACAGGGTGCCCCAGATATGCCATATGCACTCTTATCTGATGGGTTCTTCCTGTCTCCAGCACCGCTTCAATCAGGGTATGGTTCTCAAAGCTCTCAAGTACTCTATAGTGTGTAACTGCCCTTTTCCCGTTTTCGCTTACAACAGCCATCTGTTTCCTATTCTTTGGGTTTCTGCCTATAAGGGTATCTGCTGTTCCGCTGTCTGTCTTCAATCTGCCTTCAAGCAGGGCTGTATACTTTCTTGTTATTGTGTGCTCCTTAAGCTGTTCTGACAAGGAAAGATGAGCCTCATTGTTCTTTGCTACAACTATTATACCTGATGTATCCTTATCTATCCTGTGTACTATCCCCGGCCTCATAACCCCGTTTATTCCGGTAAGGCTGTTATAGTCGGACAGGCTTTTGCAATGCCCCATAAGGGCATTCACAACAGTGCCGGAATAATTGCCATGGGAAGGATGCACCACCATTCCCTGAGGCTTGTTGATTATTATAATATCATTATCCTCATAAATTATATCCAGATCTATTTTCTCAGGCTCCACTTCCAAAGGCACCGGATCAGGTATTACAGCTTCCACCCGGTCACCTTCACGAAGCTTAAGCCTGGGCTTTGCATTTTTTTCGTTGACTTTGCAGTGCCCTTCTTCAATAAGCTTTTGCATATAAGTCCTTGAATAACCTTCCACCTTTTCCGATAGAAAGCAATCAAGCCTCTCTCCTGCATCCTCAATCCCAATTTCAAATTTTTTAACCTCCACAAATATCACCCTATTTCCATGCCCGACCCGCATGCCTCGCGTCTCGCATTTATATCTTTATATCCTTGCCGAATACAAGCAGCAGGCTAAGCAGTATTGCGCCCACCACTATTGCGGAATCTGCAAGGTTAAAAACCGGCGGAAATATAGTAAATGAAAGGTAGTCAATAACATATCCGAACCTTATTCTGTCTATTACATTGCCTATCGCTCCGCCCAGAATAAGAGACAGGCAAATTGTAACAGGGATGCTTATACGACGGTACTTATAAATCATGAATGCCACCACTGCCGATATAATACAATTGGTGACAATAAAAAACAATACCTTGTTTTTAAACATGCCAAAGGCTATTCCGTAGTTCTCCACATAGACAAGGTAAAAGAAGTTCTTTATTACAGTTATGGGTCCTGAAGCCAAAGCTTTGGCCAATATATTCTTGATAACCTGGTCGGAAACTATAACCGCTGCTGCAATGAGAACAGGATACAATGATATTCCCCCTTAAATGCAAATGAGTACATCAGTTATTATAGCATATAACCCTGTTTCATTCCAACTGCTTCCTGTACTGTTCATTACTTACCTGGTCGACATCTTCAACATACCCTGCCGATTCGTCTTCTCCAAATTCATTATCCGACATTCTTACATTATATTCGTTCACTGACTCCCAGGCATCTTCCCCGTCAAACTGTACCTTATCCTCAACCGAATTATCCGTAAAAGTCCTGCCAAAAGGCGGAAAAAGCACCTGCTCCTCAATAGGCCTGCCCTTCTCCTCATTTTGTACATTCGCACCGTATTTTTTTTCGCAATTGATGCACAATCGGGAGTATGGCCTTAATTCCAGCCTGTCTTTGCCGATCTCATTATGACAGATGTCACATGAACCGTAAGTTCCGTCAGCTATCCTGTTCAAAGCAGCCTCAATCTCACTTAGAAGAAACTTATCCCTTGTCCTGAAGGAAAAATTCTTTTCAGCCTCAAAGGTCTCATTACCCATATCTCCGGGATGATTATCATAAGAGGAAAGCTCACCGGTCAGATCTTTGATGGAAATTCCAAGCCCTGTCCTCTCATCTTCAAGTGAGTTT
>DAOLPD010000053.1:0-17439 GCA_035417425.1 Bacillota bacterium | reverse complement strand
AAAAGTCGAGGAGGTGTATGCATAATGAACGCTTACGATATAATCAGAAGACCTGTGATTACCGAAAAAAGCATGAGCGAAATGGCAGACAAGAAATACACCTTTATAGTTGATGTTAATGCTAACAAGACAGAAATAAAAAATGCTGTTGAAGAGATATTCAAGGTAAAAGTAGACAAAGTCAACACAGTCAAAGTATTGGGCAAAATGAAGAGAATGGGAAAATATGAAGGAAGAAGACCCGGCTACAAGAAAGCAATCATAAAGCTTACAAAAGATAGCAAGGGCATCGAATTCTTCGAAGGACTGTAAAAGGAGGAGAAAAAATGGCAATTAAAAAGTATAATCCGACTTCTCCAGCTAGACGTAATATGACGGTTTCAACCTTTGAAGAAATTACAAAAACCGAACCGGAGAAATCCCTGGTTGAAATATTAAAAAGTAAAGCTGGAAGAAATAATTACGGCAAGATAACAGTAAGGCATCAAGGGGGCGGACATAAGAGACAGTATAGAATAATTGACTTTAAGAGGGACAAAGTTGATATACCGGCAAAGGTTGCAGCAATCGAGTATGATCCTAACAGGTCTGCCAATATCGCACTTCTTTATTATGCTGACGGCGAGAAGAGATATATTATTGCTCCTAACGGACTAAAAGTAGGAGATACAATAATATCCTCAGAAAATGCCGACATAAAGGTCGGAAATGCTTTGCCTTTGAAAAGCATACCGATTGGTACAGTGATACACAACATAGAGCTTAAGGCAGGCAAAGGAGCTCAGCTGGTAAGGGCAGCAGGAAACTCTGCACAGCTTATGGCAAAAGAAGGGGAATATGCACAGGTAAGGCTTCCATCCGGAGAAGTCAGAATGATCAGGACCGAATGCAAAGCAACAATAGGCCAGGTAGGGAACCTGGACCATGAAAATATTTCAATAGGCAGTGCCGGCAGGAAGAGGCACATGGGCATAAGACCGACAGTAAGAGGCTCTGTAATGAATCCTGTAGACCATCCTCATGGAGGCGGCGAAGGCAGGTCACCAATAGGAAGGCCGGGGCCTGTTACCCCTTGGGGCAAGCCGACACTTGGATATAAGACCAGAAACAATAAGAAAGCTTCAAGCAAGTTTATTGTTAAGAGAAGAAATGAGAAATAGTACTCGAAAGGAGGCAAATCAATGAGCCGCTCAACAAAAAAAGGACCTTATGTTGATGAGAAGCTGTTAAAGAAAATTATAGATATGAATAAGACCAACAAAAAGGTTGTGCTTAAGACCTGGTCAAGGAGTTCAACAATATTCCCTGAAATGGTCGGCCATACTATAGCTGTATATGACGGCAGGAAGCATGTTCCTGTATACATGACAGAGGATATGGTAGGGCACAAGCTGGGTGAATTTGCTCCTACCAGAACTTTCAGGGGTCACGGGCACCATACGGAGAGGTCCACAGCTCTGAAATAGGAAGAAGCATTAAACTAAGCGATAATACGGAAGGAGGTATTTCCTGTGGAAGCTAGGGCAATAGCTAAACATATTAGAATTTCCTCAAGAAAGGTTAATATAGTTATAGATTTGATAAGAGGTAAAAAGGTCAGTGAAGCCTTTGCAATATTGAGACATACGCCAAAAGCCGCATCAGTGTTACTGGAGAAGCTCTTAAAATCAGCGGTGGCAAATGCTGAGAATAATTATGAAATGAATGTTGACAAATTATATATTTCAGAAATTTATGCCACTCAGGGACCCACTCTTAAGAGGTTTAGAGCAGCTTCACATGGCAGAGGTGTAAGGATACTAAAAAGAACAAGCCATATTACATTGGCGGTTAAGGAAAAAGAGTGAAGAAGGAGGGATTTAAGTGGGCCAAAAGGTAAATCCGCACGGACTAAGGGTTGGCATTATTAAGGATTGGGACACAAAATGGTATGCAGATGATAAGAGCTTTGCAGATTTTCTTGTAGAAGATAATAAGATAAGAGAATTCTTGAAAACCAAGCTTTTCACCTCAGGGATTTCAAGAGTTGAAATAGAAAGAACTGCCGGAAAAATAAAGATTAATATACACGTGGCAAAGCCGGGTATGGTAATCGGAAAAGGCGGAGCCGGTATTGAAGAGCTTAAGAAGCAATTGGAAAAGCTCACTAACAACAAGAGTGTTACAGTGAATATTACAGAGATAAAAGTACCGGAACTGGATGCTCAGCTTGTTGCAGAAAATATAGCGGCACAGCTGGAAAAGAGAATATCATTCAGAAGGGCAATGAAGCAGTCAATGCAGAGGACAATGAGAGTAGGTGCCAAGGGTATTAAGACTATGTGCGCAGGCCGCCTTGGCGGAGCAGAAATTGCACGAAGTGAATGGTATCGTGAAGGAACAATTCCTCTACAGACTTTGAGAGCAGATATAGATTATGGATTCGCAGAAGCACATACTACCTATGGAAGGATAGGTGTTAAGGTCTGGATATATAAGGGGGAGGTTCTTCCACAAGCCAAAACTCGTCAGAACGAGCAGGCTAAGCTGAATGAAGCAGCTGCGGAAGGAGGAGAAGCATAATGTTGATACCAAAAAGAGTCAAACACCGTAAGCAGATGAGAGGCAGCATGAGTGGCAAAGCAACAAGAGGCAATTTTATAGCATATGGTGAATTCGGACTTCAGGCTACTGAGCCGGGCTGGATCACAAGCAATCAGATTGAAGCCGCCAGACAGGCGATGACAAGGCATACAAAAAGAGGCGGAAAGATATGGATAAAGATTTTCCCGGATAAACCGGTCACTCAGAAACCTGCCGAAACACGTATGGGTTCCGGTAAGGGTGCTCCTGAATACTGGGTGGCAGTTGTAAAACCGGGCAGAGTATTATTTGAAGTAGCGGGTGTTGAGGAAGAAGTAGCCAGAGAAGCTCTTAGGCTGGCAGAGAATAAGCTTCCCATAAAGTGTAAGTTTGTGACCCGCCGGGAAACTGAGGAAATGGTTGGTGATACAAATGAAAGCTAACAAGTTTCGCGATATGTCGGTAATAGAACTGGAACAGAAGCTGAATGAATTAAAAGGAGAGCTTTTTAATCTTAGATTTCAAATGGCTACAGGACAGCTTGAGAACCCGATGAGGGTAAAAGATGTAAAGAAATCTATTGCTAGAATAAAAACCATCCTTAAAGAAAATGAACTTAAGTCTGTACAGGCAAAGTAGTAAGAAGGAGGTTTAGACATTGGATAGAAATAATAGGAAAACAAGAGTCGGCAAGGTTGTAAGCGACAAGATGGACAAAACAATAGTTGTAGGCATTGAGACATTGGTTCGTCATCCTCTTTACGGCAAATCGATAAAGAGAACAACTAAGTTCAAAGCCCATGATGAAAACAACGAATGCAAGATAGGCGATAAAGTTAAAATTATGGAAACAAGGCCATTGAGCAAGGATAAAAGATGGAGACTTGTTGAAATAATCGAGAAGGCCAAGTAAAATTCCGAAAGGAGGGTTTTAAATGATTCAACAGGAAACACGGTTGAACGTAGCGGACAATTCCGGGGCAAAGGAACTGCTGTGTATTCGTGTAGTAGGCGGTTCCACCAGAAGATATGGAAACATAGGCGATGTAATAGTTGCTACTGTTAAAGATGCAACACCAGGCGGTGTTGTTAAAAAGGGAGAAGTTGTAAAAGCTGTTATAGTAAGATCTGTAAAGGGCAAAAGACGTCCGGACGGAAGCTATATAAAATTTGATGATAATGCAGCAGTAATCATAAAAGAAGATAAACAGCCAAGAGGAACCCGTATATTCGGGCCTGTAGCCAGGGAGCTTCGTGAAAAGGATTTTATGAAAATAATATCCCTCGCACCTGAAGTGCTTTAAGGGAGGTGTTTTGAATGGCAAATGCAGAAGTTAAAAAATTACACGTTAAAAGAGGAGACACTGTGGTTGTGGTCTCCGGCAAAGATAAAGGCAAGAAGGCCAAAGTGCTTATAGCTTTACCACAGGAAGGCAAGGTACTTGTTGAGGGCGTAAACATGAGCGTAAAGCATAAAAAGCCCGGGAAAAACATGCAGCAAGGCGGAATAATACATCAGGAATCGCCGATATTCAGTTCCAAGGTTATGCTTTGGTGCGACAAATGCAAAAAAGGTGTAAGACTGGGACACAGAATACTGGATGACAAGTCAAAGGTCAGATACTGTAAAAGCTGCGGCGAAATATTGGATAAATAGTCTCTGAAGGGAGGTAATAAGAAATGGCCAGACTAAAAGAGAAATACCTGAACGAAGTAGCTCCTGCAATGATGCAGAAGTTTCAATATAAAAGTGTGATGCAAATACCAAGACTTGAGAAGGTTGTTATAAATATGGGCTTGGGAGATACTAAAGACAATGCCAAAGGCCTTGACTCAGCAGTATCGGAGCTTGGAACAATAACTGGACAGAAGCCGGTTATAACAAAAGCAAAAAAATCGGTAGCGGCATTTAAGGTAAGACAGGGAATGTCTGTTGGCGCTAAGGTTACTCTTCGCGGCAGCAAAATGTATGAATTCCTTGATAAATTATTCAATATAGCTCTACCGAGAGTTAGAGACTTCAGGGGCGTATCCGCTAATTCATTTGACGGAAGAGGGAACTACTCGCTTGGTATAAAGGAGCAGCTCATATTCCCTGAAATAGAATATGATAAAGTTGATAAAATAAGAGGCATGGATATAATTTTTGTAACCACAGCCGAGACTGATGAGGAAGCAAGAGAACTCTTGAGACTCCTTGGAATGCCTTATGCAAGCTAATGCAGAAATTTTGCGAAGGAGGTTAAATTGTGGCTAAAAAATCTATGGTATTAAAGCAGCAGAGAACACCAAAGTATACGACCAGAGCTTACACCAGATGCAAGATATGCGGAAGGCCTCATGCCTATTTAAGGAAGTTCGGCATCTGCCGTATCTGCTTCAGGGAGTTGGCTTATAAAGGGCAAATACCAGGTGTTAAGAAGGCCAGCTGGTAATTTCAGAAGTAGGAAGCCGGAAGTCGGAGGCAGTAATATGAGCGGCTTAAGACAGAAGGTATATATATAGTACTAATTACGAAGTCGAAAGTTAGGGTTCAGGACGGTCTGAAGAAATGAGACTTTCGATCTCTAACGACAGGCATCAGAAAAAGGGAGGTTAAGATTAATGGTTACAACTGATCCAATTGCTGATATGCTAACCAGAATCAGGAATGCCAATACAGTCAAGCATGATACTGTTGATATTCCTGCATCCAATATGAAAAAAGCTATTGCGCAGATCCTGCTTGATGAAGGATATATAAAGGGTTACGAAATAATCGGAGACGGAAGCACAAACACAATCAGAATCAGTCTCAAATATGGTTCAAACAAGCAGAAGGTAATAACAGGATTAAAGAGAATCAGCAAACCGGGACTTAAAGTATATGCAAAAAATGAAGATATACCAAAGGTACTTGGAGGGCTAGGCATAGCAATCATTTCAACATCCAAAGGCATAATGACGGACAAGAGCGCGAGGCTCCAGGGTGTCGGCGGAGAAGTGCTTTGCTACATTTGGTAATATCTTACGTATAGAGGAGGTGCAAGCATGTCACGTATAGGGAAATTACCTATTGAGATTCCCCAGGGAGTTGAGATAAAAATAGCTGATGACAATACGGTTTCAGTAAAGGGACCTAAAGGTCAGCTTATAAAGAAGATGCATGAAGATATTAATATAGCGATAGAAAACGGCAAGATATTAGTAACAAGGCCAACCGACCAAAAAATGCACAGGGCACTCCACGGACTTACCAGGGCGCTTTTGAACAACATGGTTGAGGGTGTTTCGAAGGGATTTGAGAGAGTACTCGAAATAAACGGCGTAGGATACAGAGCTGCCAAGTCGGGCAAGAAGCTCACACTTACGATGGGTTACTCACATCCTGTTGAAATGGATGATCCGGAAGGGATAACAACAGAGGTACCGGCTCCGAACAGAATAATTGTGAGGGGCGCGGACAAGGAAAAGGTCGGAACACATGCTGCCAATATCAGAGCTGTAAGAGAGCCTGAGCCATATCTCGGGAAAGGCATTAAGTACTCTGATGAAGTAATCAGGCGTAAAGAAGGAAAAGCAGGTAAGAAATAAATAACAAAGGGGTGACACAGGGTGATAACTAAAGTCAGTAAAAACAGTACAAGGCAGAAAAGACATTTAAGAATGAGAAAGAAAGTTGTAGGTACTGCGGAGAGACCCAGATTAAATGTTTACAGAAGCCTTAACAACATATATGCACAAATAATTGACGACACAAAGGGTGTTACTTTAGTATCAGCCTCAACACTGGATAAAGAGTTAAAGGATAATCCAGGTCATGGCGGAAACAAAGAGTCAGCTAAGGCCGTTGGCACATTGGTAGCAAAAAAAGCATTAGATGCCGGCATTAAGCAGGTTGTTTTCGACAGAGGCGGATATATATATCATGGCAGAGTCAAGGAGCTGGCTGATGCAGCTAGAGAAGCCGGATTGGAATTCTAGGATAAGGGAGGGAAATAGATGCAGCCAATAGATGCAAGTAAACTTGACCTTAAGGAAAAGGTTGTTGCCATAAATAGAGTTGCTAAGGTTGTTAAAGGCGGCAGGAACTTCAGATTCAGCGCCATTGTAGTGGTTGGAGACCTGAATGGCTATGTGGGAGTCGGCACCGGAAAATCAGTAGAAATACCTGAAGCAATAAGAAAGGGTATCGAAGATGCCAAGAAGAACCTTATTAAGGTATCCATAGTAGGTACTACAATACCTCATGAGGTTGTTGGAGTTGCCGGAGCAGGCAGAGTGCTTCTCATGCCGGCAAAAGAAGGTACCGGTGTTATAGCAGGAGGCCCCGCCCGTGCAGTTCTTGAACTGGCAGGCATAAAGGATATAAGAACAAAATCCTTGAGATCAAATAATCCAAGAAACATGGTAAATGCAACGATTCAAGGCCTTGCTTCATTAAAAACAGTTGAAGATGTGGCAAAGCTAAGAGGAAAAGCGGTTGAAGAGATAATAGGCTAGGAGGGAAGTACCTTGGCTAAACTTAAAGTCAAACTCATAAAGAGTATAATCGGTAGGAAAGATGACCAGATAGCTACAGTAAAGGCTCTGGGACTCAAAAAAATTAACAGTGAAGTTGAACATAATGATACACCTCAGATAAGAGGTATGATACAGAAAGTTATACATTTGGTTGAAGTAAAGGAAATGTAATCAAGGAGGTGTAAATATGAAATTACACGAGCTTAAACCTGCAGAAGGTTCAACGAAGTCTAAGAAAAGACTTGGCAGAGGTACGGCAACCGGTCAGGGCAAAACCGCAGGCAAAGGCCAAAAAGGACAGAAATCCAGGTCCGGCGGCGGTGTAAGGGTTGGCTTCGAAGGCGGACAGATGCCTTTGTATAGAAGACTGCCGAAGATCGGTTTCACCAATATATTCAGAAAAGAATATGCTGTTGTTAACCTCAGTGACCTTGAAAGATTCGATAACGGAACAATCGTAAATCCGGAGGTATTAAAAGAAGCAGGCTTGGTAAAAGCTATGCTTGCCGGTGTTAAAATACTCGGCAATGGTGATCTTACAAAAAACTTGACGGTTCAGGCACATAAATTCAGCAAAACAGCTGCAGAGAAGATTGCAGCAGCAGGAGGAAAGGTAGAGGTGATTTAGGGTGTTTAACACATTAAGAAATGCTTGGAAGATTCCTGATCTGAGACAAAAAATGCTTTTTACACTCGTAATGCTGATAATATTCAGACTCGGAAGCTTCATTCCTGTACCTGGTATGAATACCGAAGCTTTGTCACAGCTTATTCAGAGCGGCGGTTTGCTCGGATTTTTTAACACTATTTCAGGTGGAGCATTTGATAACTTCGCAATATTCGCAATGAGCATAACACCTTATATTAACTCAACTATTATTATGCAGCTTCTCACCATTGCAATTCCGAGTCTTGAAGCCCTGGCTAAGGAAGGGGAAGAAGGCAGAAGGAAGATAGCACAGTACACGAGATATGGTACGGTTATTCTGGCGCTTATCCAGGCCCTGGCCTTGTCTTACGGACTCAGAGGTTATCTTTTGAGAACAGACGCTGCATCTATTATATTGGTTGCACTTTCGCTCACAGCCGGAACAGCATTCCTGATGTGGCTGGGCGAACAGATAAATGAAAAAGGTATCGGTAACGGTATATCTCTTCTGATTTTTGCCGGTATAGTCTCAAGAGTGCCGGGTGGAGTTTTGAAGATTGTAGAACTCTACAAGGTAAAATCAACAAATCTTATTGAGATCGCTTTCTTTCTGATATTTGCGATACTGATAATAATGGCTGTTATATTTATTCAGGAAGGTGAAAGAAGAATACCGGTACAGTATGCAAAGCGGGTTGTCGGCAGAAGGATGTACGGGGGACAGAGTACTCATATTCCGCTTAAGGTAAATCAAGCCGGAGTAATACCAGTTATATTTGCAATGTCACTAATAGCATTCCCGGGACAAATTGCACAATTCTTTCCGAATTCTGCAGCATACAGGTTTTTCAACACATATTTGAGTTGGGGATCCTGGATTCATGGTATACTATATGCATTGCTGATCATTGGATTCACATACTTCTATACAGCAGTAACCTTCAATCCTATAGAGGTTGCTAACAATATCAAGAAGTATGGCGGATTCATACCGGGAATCAGGCCGGGAAAACCGACCTCCGATTTTATAACAAAATCACTTAACAGAATTACGTTGGTAGGTGCATTTTTCCTCGCTGTCGTTGCTATAGTTCCGATATTCCTTATGAACTTTACAGGTATCAAGGTGTTTTTCGGAAGCACTTCACTGCTCATAGTTGTCGGTGTTGCAATGGACTTCGTAAAGCAGGTGGAAGCACAGATGGTGATGAGAAATTACCAGGGATTCTTAAAATAAATTAGGGGTGTATTAAACGCAGTTGTGCGAAATTACGCACAATTCCGGATTGGAGATGTAGAAATGAGGATAGTGCTGTTGGGTTCGCCAGGATCCGGCAAAGGTACCCAGGCGAGCTGTATAGAAAAGGAGTTTGGAATACCGCACATATCCACCGGGGATATATTCAGAGACAATATCAGCAGAAATACGACCATTGGAGCAGAAGCAAAGAAGTTTATTGAGAGAGGTTTATTGGTTCCGGACAGTTTGACTCTCAGCATAGTAGAGAACAGGCTTCTTGAAGATGACTGCAATGAAGGATTCCTGTTGGACGGTTTTCCAAGAAACATAGCTCAAGCTGAAGCTTTAGACAAGGACCTTGAAAAAATGGGGAAAAAGCTTGACGCAGTTGTGAACCTTGAGGTATCCGCCGAAACAATTATTGAAAGAATGGCCGGCAGGAGGATATGCAGTGATTGCGGAGAAAGCTATAATTTATGCTTTTTAAAGCCCGCTGTGGATGGAATCTGCGACAAGTGCGGAGGAAAGCTTTACATCAGAGAAGACGATAAGCCCGAAACAGTCATGAACCGTTTGAATGTATATAAAAACCAGACATTCCCTCTTATAGATTATTACAATGGAAAAGGAATTCTGATTTCTGTAGATGGTGAGCAGCCTGCCGATAAAGTATATGGAGACATCTGCAGGGCATTGGAGAGATTTAAATGATTAGCATAAAGTCTCCCAGAGAAATCGAGCTGATGCGGATAGCAGGCAGAATAGTTGCCGAAACCCATGAGCTTTTAAGAAAGGCAATCAGACCGGGTATTACTACATTGGAACTTGATGTAATTGCAGAAGAGTATATAAGGAAAAGCGGAGCAATACCTGCATTCAAAGATTATAACGGATTTCCTGCCAGCATATGTTCATCAATAAATGAGCAGGTCGTACACGGAATACCGGGGCCTATAGCGTTGAAGGACGGAGATATAATAGGCATAGATATTGGAGCCGTTTATGACGGATACTATGGGGATGCCGCCAGGACCTACGGGATAGGGAATATTGATAGAGAAACGGAAAGGCTTATAAAGGTAACTGAAGAGAGCTTTTTCAAAGGGATTGAATACGCTCTGCCCGGTAATCGGCTGTCTGATATCTCCCATAGCATACAAAAACACGTGGAGTCAAACGGATTTTCTGTAGTCAGGGATTTTGTAGGGCATGGAATAGGAAGAAGCATGCATGAAGATCCGCAGATACCTAATTATGGATTGCCGCACAAGGGACCCAGATTGGCAGCCGGTATGGCACTTGCAATTGAGCCCATGGTAAATCAGGGCAGATATGCAGTAAAGATTCGGGAAGACGGTTGGACAGTGGTAACGGCTGATGGAAAACCATCGGCACATTATGAGAACACAATTGTCATTACAAATGGCAAGCCTGAAATACTGACGCTTTTGTAGTTAGTCGGAAGGTGAATATATGCAGGATATAAGTTTGGGACAGATAGTAATATCAGCCGCAGGACGGGATAAAGACTGCAAATTCGTTGTTTTAGGTATAATTGATGAAAAGTATGTCTATATTTCTGATGGGGACATAAGAAAAGTAGAGAAGCCTAAGCTGAAAAAAGTAAAGCATCTAAAAAAGCTGAATCATGTTGCCGAGAATATTAAAGACAAACTGGAATCTTGTGAGAAACTCAGTAACAGCGAGATCAGGAAACTGTTGAAATCTATTGATTGATATCGGGAACGGGAGGTTTGATTACCTTATGTCAAAGCAGGATGTAATAGAGGTAGAAGGAAAAGTCGTTGAGGCATTACCAAATGCAATGTTTCAGGTAGAACTGGAAAACGGTCATAAAATTTTAGCACATATATCCGGCAAGCTCAGAATGAATTTTATTAAGATTTTGCCCGGAGATAAAGTTACAATAGAGTTATCGCCTTATGATCTTACCAGAGGCAGGATCACTTGGCGAGGGAAATGATACAGGGAGGGTTTAAGATGAAAGTCAGACCATCAGTAAAGCCTATATGTGAAAAGTGTAAGATAATCAGAAGAAAAGGCAAAGTAATGGTTATCTGTGAAAATCCTAAACACAAACAGAAACAGGGATAAAACCAGTTCAGGGGACGCGGCTGACCCATGATAAATGGGTGTTCCCGATTGATTTTAGTATAAACAAAAAGCAATTAGGAGGTGCAAGTACTAATGGCGAGAATTGCCGGTGTTGACTTACCGAGAGACAAGAGAGCAGAAATTGGGCTCACGTATATATTTGGTATTGGAAGAGCAACATCAAACAGAATTTTGGCAGAAGCAGGTGTAAGTCCTGATACAAGAATAAAGGATCTTACTGAAGCAGAAATAGGCAGGTTAAGGGAAGTAATCGACAGAAGCGTTAAAGTTGAAGGTGACCTTAAGAGAGATATAGCTTTAAACATCAAAAGATTAATGGAAATAGGATGCTACAGGGGATTACGCCACAGAAGAGGTATGCCTGTAAGAGGGCAGAGAACCAAGACAAACGCAAGGACAAGGAAAGGTCCGAAGAAGACTGTTGGTGTAAGAAGAAAGTAAAATGGTTTTGAAAAGTAATTGGTAAATAAGGAGGTTTGCTTTAATGGTAACAAAGCCAAAGGCTAAGAAAACCAGAAGAAGAAGAGAAAGAAAAAATGTTGAAAGAGGAGCTGCACATATACAGTCTACTTTTAACAATACCATAGTTACCCTGACAGACAGCGTAGGGAATGCACTGTCTTGGTCCAGTGCCGGTTCACTTGGCTTTAGAGGATCAAAAAAGAGCACACCCTTTGCTGCACAGATGGCAGCCGAAGTTGCTGCAAAAGGTGCAATGGAACATGGTCTTAAAATAATAGAGGTATTTGTAAAAGGACCTGGCGCAGGCAGAGAAGCGGCTATAAGATCACTTCAGGCTGCAGGACTGGAAGTCAGCCTTATAAAAGATGTTACTCCTATACCTCACAACGGTTGCAGACCGCCAAAACGCAGAAGAGTTTAGTAATTGAGGAGGTGTGATAGATGGCAAGATATACAGACGCTAAGTGCAGGCTTTGCAGACGAGAAGGATCCAAGCTGTATCTGAAGGGTGACCGTTGTTATACGGATAAATGTGCTATTGCAAGAAGGGCATATGCTCCAGGCCAGCACGGACAGGGCAGAAAGAAAGCGTCAGGCTATGGCATACAGCTTAGAGAAAAGCAAAAGGTAAGAAGAATATACGGCATACTTGAGAAACAGTTCAGAGCTTACTTCGAAGAAGCTGAAAGACAGAAGGGAGTAACAGGTGAAAACCTTTTGAGACTTCTGGAACTCAGGCTGGACAACGTAGTATACAGAATGGGCTTTGGTGATTCAAGAGCTGAAGCAAGGCAATTAGTCAGACATGGACATTTCACGGTTAACGGCAAGAAGGTAGATATTCCATCCTATCAGACAGGTCTTAACGACCTTATAGCTGTAAAACCGGGAAGCAAGAGTACTGAAAAGTTCAAGGAACTTGCAGAAAACGCAGCAGGAAAAACTGCTCCACAGTGGTTATCCATAAATGCGGAGATGATGGAAGCAAGAATAGTTGCTCTTCCGGCCAGAGAGGATATTGACCTTCCGATAGAAGAGCATCTAATCGTCGAGTTGTATTCAAGATAATAAGTTTTAGTGCAGTATAAGCGATAGAAGATGCAGTCTCTTTATATAAACTTGATGGATCAGTTGCCCTCAGAATAAAAAAGCTATAGATAAAAGGAGGGTTTGTAGGATGATTGAAATAGAAAAGCCCAAAATTGAATGTATCGAAATGTCGGAGGATTATACTTTTGGCAAGTTTGTAGTGGAGCCTCTGGAAAGAGGTTACGGTACTACCCTCGGTAACTCTTTGAGAAGGATATTGATTTCGTCACTTCCGGGAGTTGCTGTAACTTCCATTAAGATTGACGGCGTGCTTCATGAGTTTTCGACAATTCCCGGTGTAGCGGAAGATGTAACGGAAATAATATTAAACATCAAGAATCTTGCGCTTAAGATGCACGGGGAAAATACCAAGATCATAAAAATAGATGCTCAGGGTGAAAAGGAAATAAAAGCTTCCGATATCATATGTGATGCCGATGTTGAAATTATTAACAAGGATCTTCATATAGCAAGTCTGGATGAAGGCCATAGGTTATATATGGAAATGACGGTGGAAATGGGCAGAGGATATCAGATATCGGAAAAGAATAAACAGCCGGGACAGCCAATAGGGATAATCCCGATAGATTCGATTTTCACACCGGTTAGAAAGGTCAACTATCTGGTAGAGAATACAAGAGTCGGACAGGTTACCGATTATGATAAATTGGTGCTTGAAGTCTGGACAGACGGTACAATCAAGCCGGATGAGGCAATAAGCTTTGGTGCCAAAATACTCAGTGAGCACTTGAAGTTATTCATAACCTTGACTGAGCATGTTGGCAATGTTGAAATAATGGTGGAGAAAGAAGAAGACAAGAAGGAAAAGGTTCTTGAAATGACTATTGAAGAGCTGGATCTTTCGGTCAGATCCTTTAACTGCCTGAAGAGAGCCGGAATAAACACAGTTGAAGAGCTGACCCAGAGGACAGAGGAAGATATGATGAAGGTAAGAAATCTGGGTAAGAAATCATTGGAAGAAGTGCAGCAGAAGCTTGAAGCCCTGGGATTAAGCTTAAGAACAAGCGAGGACTAGGATTCTGATGCACAAGCAGTTTAATACGGATATTGATTAACAATACAAAACAAAAGGAGGTATTGCAATGGCTGGATACAGAAAGCTGGGACGTCCTTCAGATCATAGGAAAGCCATGCTTAGAAACTTGGTTACTTCTTTTCTTGAGCATGGAAAGATTATGACTACAGAGACCAGAGCGAAGGAAACTCAGAGCATTGCCGAAAAGATGATTACACTTGGCAAGCGCGGTGACCTGCATGCAAAACGTCAGGCCTTGGGATATATTACAAAAGAAGATGTTGTAAAGAAGCTCTTTGATGAGATAGCGCCGAAGTACAAGGAGAGAAACGGTGGATATACAAGAATAGCAAAGGTTGCTCCAAGACGCGGCGATGCAGCAGAAGTAGTTGTACTGGAACTGGTGTAGAAGCGTAGATCATATCGAATTATTAGGGATTAAGTGACTGCTTAGTCCCGTTTTGCTATGGATGGGAAGAAGGAATTAATATGGCAAATATGATTACCACTGAAAACGTAAGATTTGAATACAGCACTAACAGCGGAAGCACTAAACTGGCTTTGGATGATATAAATATAAATATTGCCAAGGGTGAGTTTGTAGCTATACTTGGACACAATGGGTCGGGAAAGTCTACCCTGGCAAAACACTTTAATGCCTTGCTGCTGCCTGGGGCAGGTACTGTATATGTAAAGGAAATGAACACAAAGGATGAAAAGCTCTTATGGGATATCAGGCAGACTGCGGGAATGGTGTTTCAGAACCCTGACAATCAGATAGTAGCTACCATAGTTGAAGAAGATGTGGCCTTCGGGCCTGAGAATCTAGGGATTCCGCCTTTGGAAATAAGGAGAAGGGTAGATGAATCAATAAAAACGGTTGATATGGCCGAATATGCAAAACACAGCCCACACCTGCTGTCAGGTGGTCAGAAGCAGAGAGTGGCTATAGCAGGGATTATTGCCATGAAGCCGGAATGCATAATACTTGATGAGCCTACTGCACTTCTTGATCCGGTTGGGAGGAAGGAAGTGCTGAATACCATTATAAAGCTCAATAAGGAGGAAGGTATAACCATAATCCTTATTACCCACTACATGGATGAAGCCATACAGGCAGACAGGATATGTGTAATGAAAAACGGCAGGATTATTATGGAAGGAAAGCCGAAGGATGTATTCAAGGAAGTGGAAACGGTAAAGGCCGCGGGACTTGATGTTCCTCAGGTTACAGAACTGAGTCACAGGCTGAACAGGGAGGGGCTGAAGCTTTCTCCGGATATTCTGACTGTTGAAGAAATGGTGGTGGAGCTATGCCGGTTAAAGTAGAGAATCTTACCCATATATATATGAAAGACTCTGTATTCGAACATGTTGCAATAGATAATATAAGCTTTGAAATACAAGACGGGGAATTTATAGGCCTTATCGGTCATACCGGCTCAGGGAAGTCGACACTCATACAGCATTTAAACGGACTATTGAAGCCCAGCAGCGGAAAGGTATTCATCGATGGAGAAGAACTGGGCTCTAAGGAAGTACAGATGAAGAAAATCAGGCAGAAAGTAGGTTTGGTTTTCCAATACCCCGAGTACCAGCTTTTTGAAGAGACGGTATATAAAGATGTGGCTTTTGGCCCCCGAAACCTGGGTTTAAGTGAAGACGAGGTTGATGCAAGAGTTCGTGAAGCAATTGAGCTTGTAGGATTGGAGTTTGACAGTATATGCAATGTATCACCCTTTGAACTCAGCGGAGGTCAAAAGAGAAGGGTTGCAATAGCGGGAGTGCTGGCGATGGAACCAAAAGTGCTGATATTGGATGAACCTGCCGCAGGTCTGGACCCCAAGGGAAGGGACGAGATACTCAGGGGGTTCAAGACGCTGCATGAGCAGCAGAAAATAACAGTAGTGCTGGTATCCCACAGCATGGAAGATATTGCTAACCTGGTGGACAAGGTATTAGTTATGAATAAAGGCAAAATAGCATACTTTGATACACCAAGAAATGTTTTCAAGGAAGCAGAAACCTTGGAAAAAATCGGGCTGGGTGTTCCTCAAGTGACATATTTGGTAAGAGAGCTAAGAAAAAAGGGGTATCCCATTGCTGATTGCATAAATATAGATGAAGCAAAAAATGAGCTGTTAAGGCTTTTTAAGAGGTAATAGAACATGATTAAGGACATTACAATAGGACAATATATTCCCGGAGATACGACCGTCCATAACCTGGATCCCAGGATAAAAATAATCATAACATTTGTCTTTATAACATTATTGTTTTTTGTCGGGAATTACTTTTCTTACCTTTATATTGTTGCGTTCATGGGTTTGGCCATTGGACTTTCAAAGATATCACTGAAGTTTATTGTCAAGGGCTTGAAGCCTCTGATTGTGATAATTTTACTGACAGTAGTGCTGAATGCTTTTATGACACAAGGGGAAGTAATATACAGGCTCTGGGGGCTTTCAATCACCAGGGAAGGCTTGTATCAGGCGGGGTTTATGGGACTGAGGCTGATATTCCTCATAACCGGAGCCTCTCTTTTGACTCTGACAACATCGCCGATAGCTTTAACCGATGGCATTGAGAAGCTGCTGAGTCCATTAAAGAGAATCGGAGTACCTGCTCATGAGCTGGCCATGATGATGACCATTGCCTTGAGGTTTATTCCTACGCTTCTTGAGGAAACAGACAAGATTATGAAGGCACAAATGGCAAGAGGTGCGGATTTTGAGACGGGCAATCTGATAAATCGGGCTAAAGCAATGGTTCCGCTGTTGGTACCATTATTCATCAGCGCATTCAGGAGAGCCGATGAGCTTGCTCTGGCAATGGAGGCAAGGTGCTACAGGGGCGGCGAGAAAAGGACGAGAATGAAGCAGTTGAAGCTGGAGTTCAGAGATTACAGTGCCATGATGATTGTAGCAGCGTTTTGCTTTCTGGTGATATGGAGTCGATAAACTATGAGAAACATAAAATTAGTTATCGAATATGACGGGACGAATTATTGCGGATGGCAGGTCCAGGAGAATGGGCCTTCTATTCAGGCTGAGATTGAGAAGGCTTTGCTTGCCGTAACCGGTGAGACAATAAGCATAAATGGCTCCGGCAGGACGGATGCCGGAGTTCATGCCAGAGGGCAGGTGGCAAGCTTTATTACGGAAAGTTCCATACCTCCCGAGAAGTTTGCTTATGCTTTGAACAACAAGCTGCCGGAAGACATTGTTATAAAGGAATCGGGAGAAGTGCCCCTTGATTTTCATGCAAGATTTAGTGCTGTTGGAAAAAAGTACAGTTATCTTGTTATAAACAGCAGATTTCCGTCTGCTCTTCTTAGAAATCATGCATATCATGTCAACTATTGTGAAAGATTAGATATAAGCAGGATAAAGACTGCGGCAGAAGCTTTTATAGGCACTTATGATTTTTCCGGGTTTATGGCAGCAGGCAGCAAGGTTTCCAATACTGTCAGAACCATATATGATGTATCCATAGAGCAGGAAGAGGAATTAATCCGCTTTATTTACAAGGGTAACGGATTTTTGTACAATATGATTCGTATAATAACAGGCACCTTGTTATATACCGGAATTGGCAAAATCAATCCGGAGGATGTGAAGGACATCATAATGTCAAAGGACAGGGAAAGAGCCGGTGTGACCGTTCCGGCACAAGGATTGTATTTGGAAGAAGTATACTACGATTTTCCTGTCAATACTTTGTGAAAATGTCACCCTAAAAGTGACTTAATTATCGTATGAA
>DAOLPD010000052.1:0-17478 GCA_035417425.1 Bacillota bacterium | reverse complement strand
ACCGAGAGCGATGTCTGAGGATTGCTCATCTATTGAGGTGATAACCCCGCAGGTGTCGCAGTCAAAGCCGTATTTTGCCCTTGTATAACCTATATCCTCAATGGTTTTTCTGACTATCTTCGGAATATCAACGTAACATTCGGTAGATATCTCCCCCATTACCAGAACAAGGCCTGTTGTGACCGATACCTCACAGGCCACTCTTCCCATGGGATCCTGTTCAAGTATCGCATCCAGCACCGCATCGGATATCTGATCGCATATTTTATCAGGATGTCCTTCAGTAACAGATTCGGATGTAAATAATTTTTTTAACATAATGTACCTCCTTCAGCACTTATTTTTAATTGGCATAAATAAAAACTCCTTCTGACGAAGGAGCATGAAATTTCGTATTTACTCCCTCATCTTTCAGGACTGATAATGACAATCCTGCAGGAATTGGCACCGTACATCTGCCGGTTGCCGGGTTTCATAGGGCCCTTCCCTCCACCTCTCTTGATGAGTCTTTAGTTATAAAGTTAACAGCATTATACTATCATAGCAAAATTCAACTGTCAATAGCGAGCACGGGGAGACACGGGGACGTTTCTCTTGTCCCGCCCTGGACTAAAACATAGAAATCTGCTCACATAAATAGTTTTGCTTATATTCATTAATTATATCCCCCATTTTATACAGAATACCAAGACTGTCACAGCGGCTCCTGAAAAACTTCCACAGCTCCTTTGCTCTTGGAGATTCGCATTTATATGAATTCCCGTATTGTTTGACATATTTTTGCCTGATAGAGGGAAAATTCTCATCAATTTTGCTATAGAACCATTCCCGTTGATTCTGCCGCAGGGTGACTCCAAAGGCCGGATATATGAATTTTGCTCCCTTCTCATATGCAAGATCTATAATATTGCCTATATTATCCTCATTATCCTCCAGGAACGGAAGTACCGGCATAAGCAATATACCCGTGAAAATGCCGTTCAGCGAAAGCTCCCTGACAGCCTCAAGTCTCCTGGAAGACACGGGAGCATAGGGCTCAATCTTACTGCAAAGCGCATCATCAGCAGTTGTGACCGTAAGCTTAACGAGTACCGGAGAATGCTTCTTAATAGAACTTAACAGATCAATATCCCTTGTAACCAAATCGCTTTTGGTAGCAATGGAAACGCCGAATCTATGGGTATTGATAAGCTCCAATGCGCCTCTTGTAAGACGGTATTGCTCTTCAAAGGGATTGTATGGGTCACTCATGGCACCCATCCCTATTACTCCGGTCCTGCGTTTTGACTTTAGCTCTCGGGCAATTATGGCAAGAGCATTTTCCTTTGCCCTGACCTTGTCAAATTCATCTATCCTGTAGCATTCGCTGCGGCTGTCGCAATATATGCATCCATGGCAGCAGCCCTTGTATATATTCATGTTGTAATTATTTCCGAACCACGGGTTATTTCCCGTGTAACCGGAGATAATCGTTTTTGCAGGTATGAATTCCATATTATAGTCCTTTCTATAGGTACATGGGGACGTTTCTCTTGTCCTATTTTACAGCTTTCGCTATAATATTTTTACTTACTCCAAATACACGTCCTAACTGTCTGATACTTACGCCTGTACTATAATATATATCCTTAATCAGTCTGTTTCGATCTCCTATTGATTTCTCGTGCAAGAAACCAGATCCTATTTTTTTCTTAATTATATCTCCCAACGCCTCATCTGTAAATTTATCTTCCGGTTCAAAGTCTACAAATATATCATTATTTTGTGTATTTGTGAATTCCTCAAAGTCTTTCTGCTCTTTGAAATATGCCATAATCATATCAGCGTCAATATTTATGACATCTCCTTGATATGCGGAAATATAATCATTATAGCTGCTCCACGGATAATCTTCAGGTTTTTTCACCATATTAGCTTTCAAGGGATTCTGATGTATGTACCTCAGTACATGGACCAAATAACCTTCAGATTCAACCGGTTCGCTCAAATATCTGTTTTGAAACAGATGCCCCACTCTTCCATATCTATTATTGTGCCACGATGCATAACCTACGGTTACGCGCTTGACGCTAACTCCTATTTCTTCACTTTCGCGTATCAGAAGATGTATATGATTATCCATCAAACAATATCCGTATAGGTCAAAATTTGCATTTTCTTTTGCTTTAAGAAGTTTTTTCATAAAAATCATCTTGTCATCGTCATGCAGAAAAATGTTTCTCTTATCAATTCCCCTTAACATGACATGATAGACACCTGTCGCACTTCTTTTCCTGGCCTGTCTTGCCATACCAAACCCTCCCAAACTAATCATGATGAGACAGATTAAACGTCCCCCTGTCTTCTTTCCTAATTATACCAAACATATGTTCGTATTGCAACCATTTTTTAGGAGGTTGTTTGTGAGGAGACAAATTAAACGTCCCCGTGTCCTGTTGACGATGAGACAGGAGAAACGTCCCCGTGTCCTGCAAAAAAAGAAAAAAGCCCTTTCGGACTATTGCTTTAAAAATGGTGGGGAAAGGTGGATTCGAACCACCGAAGTCTGCGACAACAGATTTACAGTCTGCCCCCTTTGGCCGCTCGGGAATTTCCCCATTATGGAGCTGGTGATGGGACTCGAACCCGCAACCTGCTGATTACAAATCAGCTGCTCTGCCGATTGAGCTACACCAGCATGATTTGGTGACCCGTGGGGGAATCGAACCCCCGTTACCGCCGTGAAAGGGCGATGTCTTGACCGCTTGACCAACGGGCCATATTTTACACATGGTCGGGGTGACAGGACTTGAACCTGCGGCCCCATGGTCCCAAACCACGTGCGCTACCATCTGCGCTACACCCCGACGCGACTTCTCTATTATATAAAAAATAAGAATATCAATCAATTATCAAATTTGACCGAAAACAGCTAAAATTCAAGATTACATCTCTCATCTTGTAATATGCTGTGTAATGATACTTATTATTCATAATTATAATGTCAGCATTTTAAAAAATCAATATACAAATCATACCGGAATATGGGGCATCATAGCCTGCATCTTATGCAACTCATTCATCTCATATATTATGATATGAATAATTAACCTGAACTTCCAATATATTTATAACAAGGTCTCAATGAAAAGCAAAAAAACAGATGTTTGGAGGTCATATTTTGATTGAGAAATACAGCATAAAAGACGGAATTTGTGTGCATCATACAGATGACCGGGCGCATTTGAAAATCTCTGATTTTTTGAAATCAAATAATTTAAATAAATGTTTAATTCTTTGTATAGGCACTGACAGGTTCATAGGAGATTCTCTCGGGCCGCTGACCGGTACGCTGCTTAGCAAGCTGAGCCTTCCGGTCCCAATCCTGGGAACCTTGGATAATCCTATCCATGCGGTTAATCTCAGGAAGGTCATGTCTCATATAAAAATCTCCTATAAAGATCATAAAATCATCGCCATAGATGCTTGCCTGGGTGCCAGTAAAAGTGTTGGATATGTCCATGTCAAGGAAGGCAGCATCCAGCCCGGAAAAGGTGTTGGAAAAAGGCTCTCCCATGTGGGAGACTTTTCTATAATAGGAGTAGTCGATGAAGCTGTGGATTCAGGTGACTATGAATATGAGAACTACATCAAAATAAGCAATGTAAGACTGGGACTGGTAATGAAAATGTCGGAGACAATAACAAAAGGAATATATGCTGCCTTCCGGTAGCAGGGACGCCATATATGGAGTCCCTACCTGTCCAAATAAAAAAACGGTGAACGCATCACCGTTTTATTTGCTGACTATCGC
Source organism: Bacillota bacterium (assembly GCA_035417425.1). Classification (GTDB taxonomy): domain Bacteria; phylum Bacillota; class Clostridia; order Lutisporales; family Lutisporaceae; genus BRH-c25. The sequence goes on along the minus strand of DAOLPD010000052.1, from coordinate 13,685 downwards.
AAACATGAGTTCCCCGGAAGCTGCAAGTTCATCGCCCACATAAGCCTGGGCCTTTGCCTTGCCTATACCTCTTTTAAAATTAAGCATTTCCACTTCCATCCTTAATGTATCTCCGGGGACAACCTGGCGCCTGAATCTCATTCCGTCAATCCCTGTAAAAACCGCCAGCTTGTTTTTATGCTCCTCCATACCCAGTATTGCTACTGCTCCTACCTGTGCCATAGCTTCCACTATCAGCACTCCCGGCATTATCGGAAGCCCCGGGAAGTGTCCCTGAAAAAAAGGCTCATTAACAGTAACATTTTTAATGCCTACTGCTTTTTTCCCATATTCTATTTCGGTTATTTTGTCTACAAGCAAAAATGGATACCTGTGCGGTAAAATTCCTTGAATATCCGTATTATTCAACATCTTTCCTCTCTCTTTCCGGCTTCAGGCTTTTTGACAGCTGCTGATAAAGCAGATCCGCAAGTCCTATTCCTTTGCCCTTGGAAGCTTCCTCCGCATATTTGTCATACAGCATTTCCTCATACATTTCCTCTGCCATACCGCCGTCAATCAAGCCGGTTTTTTGCACCGTATTCCGCATTTGCTTGAAGACCATGCTGACAAATATAGCCTCCAGGTCGCTGCAAGCTTGCTTAAGCTTCTTCTCGTCCTTTTCCTCCATTGCTTTTTCAAGGGCTTTTTCAAACCCTCCCTGCTTTGTATCCTGAGCTTTGCTTTTAGCATTATTATAATCCATTATTCCATTATTATTAATAGGATTAATCATAATTATCTCCTAAGGTTATTTGCCATCTGCAGCATCTCGTCCGCTGTCTGTATGGACTTTGAATTCATTTCATACGCCCTCTGGGCTTGTATGAGATTTACCATTTCTTCAACAATCTGCACATTTGAGTACTCCAGATAACCCTGCAGGATATTTCCTCCGCTGCCGTCGTTCTGGGTGTCGAATGCTTCTCCGCTGGCTTCTGTTACAATATACAGGTTCTTCCCTACGCTCTCAAGCCCTGCAGGATTTACAAAGGTTGATATTGAAAGGCTTCCCAGCTCTTCAATGGTGCCATCCTCTCTTTTCACAGTTATCAATCCTCTTGCGTCTATTGTTATGTCCTTGATATCCGAACCCAATTCTATATTGCCGTTCTCTCCCTGAACATAATAGCCTTCTGAGGTTACCAGGTTGTAGTTCTCTCCATCCGGCGATATCTTGAAAGCCCCATCCTTGGTATAGTACTCCTGTCCTTCAGGCCCCAGCACCTTAAAAAACCCCAAACCGTCAATTGCCAGATCGTACGGATTTTCAGTGGAAGCCAGGTTTCCCGTAGTGAAGAATTTAACTGAAGCAGCGGGCATAACTCCGTGCCCCACCTGCAGATTGACAGGCCTGCCCTGTCCGTCCCTTACTATTCCTCTTTCCAATGTTTCATAAAGCAGGTCCTTGAATTCCACTCTGGACTTTTTATATGAAACTGAATTAACATTAGCCATGTTGTTGGATATGGTATCAACATTAAGCTGTTGGGCCATCATTCCCGTGCTGGCCGTCCAAAGAGCTCTCATCATAGTTTATTACCTCCTAAACCCTCGCAATTTCATTTACAGCTTTTCCAATCAGTTCATCATGTATCTTTATCACCCTTTGATTAGCCTCATAGGTTCTAATCATAGTGAGCATTTCCACCATTTCTTTTACGGAATTGACATTGGAACCCTCAAGAAAACCCTGCTGTATTGTTCCCGCCGTTATTACCGGTTCCGCGTCAATTTCTTCCGCGATTCTGATAAGGCCGTTTCCTTCCTTGCGCAGCGCCTCATAATCTTCAAAATCCACAAGCTTGAGCTTGCCAACCAACTGTACATCGGAAAAAACCTCGCCCTTTTCATTTACCGTCATATAATTGCCTTCTATCCTTATGTATCCGTCTTCACCGAGGACTCTCCAGCCTTCCCCGGTTACCAGCCAGCCTTCTGCATCCTTTGCGAAGCTGCCGTTTCTTGTATATCTTTCACCCTCAGGAGTATCAATGCAGAAAAACCCTTTCCCCCTTAAAGCCAAATCAAAGCTGTTTCCGGTAGAGTTCAGCTGCCCCTGTTTAAAATCAACCATTATTTCACTGCTGTGTATTCCGTAGCTTATAGTTCCCAACGGTTTAAAAGGCCTTGAACCCCTCAAGCCCTTGTCAATCCTGTCATTTATTCTGGAAATCAGAACCTCGGAAAAGTTCTGAGTCACCATGACATCCTTCTTATATCCTGTAGTATTTACATTTGCAATATTATTGGCTATTACATCCACTCTTTTTGCTTCTGTAATTGCTGAGGAGGCTGAAATATAAAGTCCTCTGATCACACTATCACCTACACTATATGTTATTCTCTACATGACAGTTATCGGAATAATAACTGGCGAACTTTAGGGCAAAAAAAAAGACATGGGAAACGTCCCCATGTCTCATCCCCATGTCTCATACTGTCCTTTTAATAATTCAGTGTGATTATTTTTCTGTTTGCATTTATGTCTGCATTCTGAAGCATATCTATATGCTCCAAAGCCTGCCCCGTTCCAATAGCTATGCAGGATATTGCGTCTTCCGCCACATATACGGGTATGCCGGTTCTCTTGCTTATCAGCTTGTCAAGGCCGTTTAACAGGGAACCTCCCCCTGCCATAACTATACCTCTGTCGCTTATATCGGCAGAAAGCTCCGGCGGCGTCCTTTCCAGCACCGAATGTACTGCGTCGGCAATAGCGGAAACCGGCTCGGAAAGCGCTTCAAGCATTTCATCAGAAGTAACTTCTATGGTCTTTGGAAGTCCCGAAATAAGGTTTCTGCCCCTGACTTCAACCTTAAGCTGCTCTTCCCTCGGGAATGCGGTACCGGCGTTTATCTTCAGCTCTTCGGCAGTTCTCTCACCGATCATAATATTGTGCTTCTTTCTCATATACCTTACAATAGCTTCGTCAAATTTGTCCCCTGCGATCTTGATGGAGGTTGATACAACAATTCCTCCCAGGGATATAACCGCTATGTCTGTTGTCCCTCCGCCGATATCCAATACCATATTGCCGCTGGCTTTGGATATATCCAAACCTGCTCCTATAGCAGATGCGATTGGCTCTTCAATAAGTCTGGTGGTTCTTGCCCCTGCATTATTGGCAGCATCAATAACCGCTCTCTTTTCAACCTCAGTAACACCGCTGGGCACACAGACAACCATCCTTGGTTTTATTAACCTTCTCCTTCCGATAGCCTTGTCTATGAAATACCTGAGCATTTTCTCAGTTATGTCATAATCTGAAATAACGCCCTCCCTGAGCGGCCTGATTGCAACAATATTACCGGGTGTCCTGCCAAGCATAAGCCTTGCCTCTTCACCTACAGCCAATATTTTGTTTGTATTCCTGTCTATAGCAACAACCGACGGCTCTCTCAGAACTATGCCCTTTCCTTTAATGTATACCAACACGCTGGCTGTTCCCAGGTCGATGCCTATGTCTTGTCCTCCCCACATTTTAATACCTCCATAATATTTCGCTTGTGATTATCAATCTTTTTATATTTCTATATAAAAAACAAAATTCCTTCACAAAGTACATTATTATAACAAGATTTTTAACGGAGGTTTCTGCACACTTGCAAAACCCTGCCCGATGGCTTGTCTACTGCAATTATAAGATAAATAACCTCAAATAACAAGCTCCGGCAAATATAATGCGCAATGCAGCAGCATCAGCACATCAATACTTGCCGGAGCCTGAACCTTCATCACTACAAACTAATGGACTGATATTTCATCTTTGTTGCCCTTCCGCCTCTTATATGTCTTTCTGCTTTGTTCTGGTCCATTATCTCCTTAACTTGAAGTGCTACACTGGGATTTATTCTCGGAAGTCTTTCTGTGACATCTTTATGTACTGTGCTTTTACTTACCCCGAATATTTTGGCTGCATCCCTGACCGTTGTCTTGCTGCTTATTATATATTTCGCAATTTCCAATGCTCTTTCTTCGATATAATCCTTCAATTACTACTACCCCCTTATTGGTGTCTTTTTACATTAATATGCTGTTTTTTTGGTAATTAGAACCACACGTATCGTTCATTAATTAATGCTTTTTGGTGCCCGGCTGCACTATTTCTTTAGTGCTTGTTTGGGCAGGTACTTCTTTGGATCAACGCTCTTGCCTTGCTTGATCACTTCAAAGTGCAGATGGGGATCATCAGCAATTTCATATAAGGCGGTTTTCCCTACACCGCTGATCACATCGCCTTTTTTGACACTCTGGTTTATGCTTACCAAATCAAGGGTAGAAAGGTTGCTGTATTTAGTGTATACTTCACCGCCGTGATCCAGTACAATTGTCAACCCAAGCTGCGGGTCATTTACAACCAGATCCACCACACCATCCATCGCTGCTCTTACAGGGCTTCCCTCTTCAGCTTTTATATCGATTCCTGTATGTGTACTCCACTGATCCAGTGTTTTTGAGTAAACAAGCATATCCTCCGAAAACTCCGTATACATAGTCCCGAATACAGGAACCACCATTGTCTCCATCGCCGGTTCTTCCATTTTTATTGCAGAAATAGGTTTGGCTTTGCTGGCTGCCTCTTTGGTATCCTTTTTGTTTTCGGTTATCTTTACTGAGCTGCTGTTTGACACTTCTGTCGCATCCGGAGTTTCTACAGCATCTTCACTTCCGCTCTCCGCCTTTTCCTCGATTATTTGCGCTGTAGAACTGGGTTCAGACTCCTCAATGTATTCCTCCATGCTTTTCTCAAAGTCCAATTGTGCCTGTTTATCCAAAAGGTAGTTTCTGTACTGCATTACCCCTCCTGCAGTAAGCAATGCAGCTATCAGCAAGACAAGAAAATATATATGCCTATTATTGAATTCCTTTCTAAATTTCATAATTTACACCTCCGCCAGTATTATTTCCAATAATTTTAAAAATAATACAGGCATTCGGCGAAATTTTTAATTTGTTAAATCCTTTATATTCACTATCGCAACACCCTGATAGTAATGGGTGACAATATCCCTGTATGATGCCCCGTTTTTTGCCATACCATCGGCACCGTACTGGCTCATGCCTATTCCGTGGCCGTTTCCAACCACTGTAAACAGAATAGTGCTTGCAGTCACATCGAAACTGAAGTTTGAGGAGTTCAAACCCAGCACATTTCTCACATCCATACCCTTAAAGGTCTTGTTTCCGATCTTTATAATGGTTATTCTTCCGCCCTCGCTTCTCTCCAGCACCTTTATCTCATTCTTTATATTCTTTTTATTTATTACCACCTCTGGGTCAAGCTTCTTAATACACTGCACAAAATTATCAATGCTTATCTCCTGCCGGGCTACAAACTTGGGAGAGTGCTCCTCGTATTGGCTTACAACGCTTCGCAGATAAGGGACCCTGTTTGACCATATCTCCTCCGAATTCTCCGTTTTCCCTCCGCTGGTAGAGTGGAAAACCGCATCGATAAGCTTATTATCATAGACTATTACCTCTCCCGCTGTCCCGTATACCGCATCCTTCAGCTTATCCAGATCCTTTTTCACTGACGCCGGATCCCTGTATGCCTGGCAGTGAGTGGAGTCTGAACATATCTCCGCTCCCTGGTGCTTGCTGCAGCCGCTGCCTCCAAACTGCCTCATCCTGAGCATTGTATATGTCCTTGCTGCCAGTGCCTGGGCCTTAAGGGCTTCAGGATGAAAACTCGCAGGCATTTCTCCTGCTACAACACCTAATACATAGTCCTCCAGATTCATTGTCACAATCCTATCCGTATCGCACATATAGACATCTATGGGCAGATCCTCCTCGGGCGCTTCCTTTTTCCCCGGTTCCTCCCCCCTGTCCCGCACAAGGAGCAATGGAATGGCAAACAGCAATATCATTAGTATTGCAATGGCTGCGGCCAACTTCTTCAATAACCGTACCCCCCTTAAAAATAGTTGTATGTATATGTCTTTACTTCTATCTATATTTATTTTTAAGGAGGCAATTATATGATAGATGAAATTAACAATATAAAACCCGGTGCTGCTGCACCGGGAGTTATTATTCCTCTGATCTTCTTATATCCGCACCAAGCTTTTTCAGTTTTTCCTCAATCCTTATATACCCTCTGTCCAAATGATACACATCATTTATTTCCGTCCTTCCCTCCGCACAGAGTCCGGCGATGACCAATGCGGCCCCCGCTCTCAGGTCGGTGGCCCTGACCTTTGCTCCGCTGAACTTTTCACAACCCTCGATTATTGCGCTTCGCCCATCCACCTTTATATTTGCCCCCATCAGCTTCAGTTCATTGATGTGCATGAACCTGTTTTCGAATACCGTTTCGGTAGCAATGCTTGTTCCTTTGGCCAGGCACATTGCTGTCATCATCTGAGACTGCATGTCGGTAGGGAACCCCGGATAGGGCATTGTCTTTATATCCACTGAATTCAAACGCCCCGCTGCCCTTACCCTTATAGCCCTTTCATATTCCTGTACTTCAGCACCCATCTCCTTCAGCTTTGCAGTAACCGGTTTCAAATGTTCCGGCACTACCCCCTCCACTATCACATCTCCTCCGGTAGCCGCCGCCGCAACCATATAAGTTCCGGCTTCTATCCTGTCCGGTATTGCCGTGTGGGCAGTACCCTTCAATTCTTTTACACCTTCGATTCTTATCGTATCGGTGCCGGCCCCTTTTATCACCGCTCCCATCTTGCTTAAAAAACTTGCCAGATCCACTATTTCAGGCTCCTCCGCCGCATTTTCGATGGTTGTTGTACCATCTGCCAGGCAGGCTGCCATCATCAGGTTTTCAGTAGCGCCTACGCTGGGAAAGTCCAAATATATTGTCTCTCCCTTCAGTTTTTCGGCATATGCCTCAATATAGCCGTGTCCCAATGTAATGTTTGCCCCCATCAGGGAAAATCCTTTAAGATGCAGGTCTATCGGCCTTGTGCCAATGGCGCAGCCTCCCGGAAGGGAAATCTTTACCTTGCCTATCCTTGCCAGCATGGGGCCCATAATAAGAAATGATGCTCTCATCTTGCGGACCAGCTCATAGGTTGCCTCGCAGCTGCTAATGCTTTCAGCTTTAATGGCCAGGCTGCTGTTGGTCCGCTCCGCCTCAGCCCCGATAGACCTCACAACCTCTTCCATTATATCTACATCATCCAGGTAAGGAACTTCGTCCAGCACACAAGTATCCGGCGTCAGCAGGGACGCTGCAATTACAGGGAGTATGGCATTTTTTGCACTGTGTACCTTTACTTCACCTTTAAGTGCGCATTTATCTTCAATTATTAATTTTGTCAAAATTTTTCCTCCCTAATATCCCATAGGTATCAACGGCGTACCTATCCAGATGTAGGTTCTGTCGTCATAGGAACTGTACCTCATGGCCAGTTGCACATTCACTCTGGCATCATCCGACACCACATGCCTTCCTACACTGCTGCTGAAAGCGGATATGCTTTTAAGCTCCTCATTTTCCATTCCTTCCACTTTCCTGGCATTAATGGACTGCAGTGCTGTCCTTGACTTTTTATCGGCGTCCTTCTCATCCAGCCTGCCTTTATAAGTGCCTACTATGCAGCTGCTGAAATTCATTGAGCCTTCCGGCCTCTGCATGGCATCAATTATATTCTGCCTCTCGGCTGTAAGCTCCTGATAGCTCTTGTCTATGGAAACATCTATGACAGCATAAGTCTCTCCGATCATTTCCTGTTTTATTGACTCTATGGCTATACTATAGGCCCTGTTTCCCTTGAAACAGGACACCACTATCTTATTCAAACCTCTGCCGCTTTCATCATTTTTAACAACCGTGACCTTGTCCGGCTCAATCCGGCAGACTATCCTGTTCATTTCGGCCTCTATCTGCTCTATATCCATAAACCTGTTGTTAAGCTTTGTCCAGCAGCTTATGGTGCTTTCCAGCACATCTGCTCCGGTACTTCTGAATGAAGTAACAAGTGCCTCTTCTTCAGTCAGAGCTTCAAATGGTTTTTCAGCTGCGTCAAAGCTCCCCACCGAAAATAGAACACAGATTATCAACAGTAAAATTTTCTTCCTCATATTGATACCTCCCATTCTTTTAAATTATTGCCCCATGAGAGGATTTATATTCAGCTTAAAAAACGAAAAAGGCGGCAATTTATTGAAATGCTCCTCCTTATGGTGCACAGTATAATAATAAAAACTGTCAACCATAAAGAGGAGCATATCATATTTGCCGTCTCTTTCGCTCTCTATTAATTGTTTTTATACATTCATAACCTTAAGGTCTTCTGATATAATAAGCTCCGCCTCTGTTGCATTTATTACTTCCTCCACCGTTGTCTCGGGTGCCAGTTCTGTAAGAAGCAGCCCCTTGGGTGTTACTTCTATAACTGCCATGTCGGTGACTATAAGGTCAACCTCTCCTGCGGCAGTCAAAGGAAGATTGCATTTTTTCAATATCTTCGGAGCTCCTTTTGCTGTATGTTCCATGGATATTATGACCTTCCTGGCTCCTGCAACCAGGTCCATGGCCCCGCCCATACCGGGCACCATTTTACCGGGGATCATCCAGTTGGCAAGATTCCCTTCCTGGTCTACCTGAAGAGCACCCAGTACAGTTACATCAAGGTGCCCTCCCCTTATTATGGTAAAGGACATGGCGCTGTCGAAAAATGCACCTCCGGGAACCACACTTGACGGAAGCCCCCCTGCGTTAACTATATCGGGATCTTCCTTCCCGGGCTCGGGATTCGGCCCCAGGCCTATGAATCCGTTTTCTGAATGAAGCAATATGTCAATTCCTTCAGGAATATAATTAGCTACCAATGTAGGCATACCAATGCCAAGATTGACCAGGTCCCCGTCCTTCAGTTCCTGCGCAACTCTCTTGACAATAACTTCCCTTTTTCTATCCTTATCCTGGATCACTTGATTCACTCCTTTACATATTTATTGTGTAATTACATCCACAAATATCGACGGGGTCATCACATCAGTCGGATCCAGCTCTCCCACTTCAACTATTTTCTCAGCTTCAACTATGACCAAATCCGCTGCCGTCGCCATGAGAGGATTGAAATTCCTTGTAGCCTTCTTATAATAAATGTTCCCCTTCTTATCCACAATGCTGCCTTTAAGCAGTGCCACATCAGCCTTCAAAGGAAGCTCCAGCAGATATTCTATGCCGTTTACGGTTATCTTCTCCTTGCCCTCTTCCACCACAGTACCGATGCCCGTGCGGGTAAGTATTCCGCCAAGTCCCGCTCCGGCTGCTCTTACTCTCTCTGCGAGGGTTCCCTGTGGAACCAGTTCAACCTTCAGTTCGCCGGCATTCATCTGCCTGCCGGTTTCGGGATTTGTCCCTATATGGGATACTATTATCCTGCTTACTACCCTGTTTACCACCCATTTGCCCACTCCCTTGTCAGGAAAGGCAGTATCATTGCAAATCAGTGTAAGATCCTTTATACCCTTTGCAATAACCGCATCAATCAGCTTTTCAGGAGTCCCAGCACCGATAAATCCTCCGACTGCAACAGTCATGCCGTCTTTTATATAGCTTGCTGCCTCATCGATAGTCCTGATTTTGTCCACAACTCCACCTCCAAAGTATTAATGTACTGCAGCTAATATAAGCAAGTAGTATGCCAATAAAAAAGAACACCATGTATGGTGTCCCCACGTAGGGTCGCCATATATGGCGACTCTTCCTATAGCCAATATTTCGGCATACTATATGTTTATGAATTTCCTATTGCCGATTATTCGGCACGAAATCCTCCGGCCTTTTATCCGTCACCCCAAAATAATAAAGAAGAGCGGCGATTATCCTTTCTGATGCATGGCCGTCACCATAGGGATTGACGGCATTAGCCATTCTGCGGTATTCCTTTTCATCCGTCAGCAGAGTATCCGCAAGCCTGAAGATATCCTCCTCCTTCACTCCTGCAAGCTTCAGGGTTCCGAACTCTATGGCCTCCGGCCTTTCAGTCTCGCACCTCAGCACCAGCACCGGCTTGCCGAGAGAAGGGGCCTCTTCCTGAAGGCCTCCCGAGTCTGTCAGCACCATATAGCACTTCCCCATAAGGTTGTGCATCTCATCAACATCCAAAGGCTCCAGCAAGTGCACCTGCGGAATGCTTCCCAGTATGCCGTACACAGTCTCCCTAACGGCGGGATTCTTATGGACCGCATATACGATCTCAACGTCTTCATGGCTATGGGCAATTCTCTTCAGAACCTTGCAAATATTCTCAAGGGGCTCCCCCAGATTCTCACGCCTGTGGGCTGTCACCATAATTATCCTCTTTTTGTCATAATCAAGCTTCTTCAGTTCTTCGGTATAAAACCTGAAATCCTTTTTCACCGTAGTCTTCAAAGCATCTATAGCGGTATTTCCGGTTACGAATATGTTTTCTGACCGCACTCCTTCCCTCAGAAGGTTTGCCTTTGAAACAGACGTGGGAGAGAAATGAATATCGGCTATTGCTCCGGTAAGCTTCCTGTTCATTTCCTCCGGATATGGAAAGTATTTATTGAAGGTTCGCAGGCCGGCTTCCACATGGCCTACCCGAATCTTGTTATAAAAGGCCGCCAATGAACCAATGAAGGTTGTTGTCGTATCTCCGTGGACAAGTATGATATCCGGCTGCAGCCCGGCAATCACCTTTTCAAGCCCCAGGAGAGCATTTACAGTTATATCGGTCAAAGACTGCCTGTCCTTCATAATATCCAGATCATAATCCGGCTGTATATCAAATATCTCCAGTACCTGGTCAAGCATATCCCTGTGCTGAGCGGTTACGCAGACATAGGGTTCAAACCGGCTGTCCGCTTTCATTGCATTAATAAGGGGTGCCATCTTTATCGCCTCAGGCCTTGTCCCGAATATCGACAGTACTTTTATCAAAATCTCAGCTCCCTACAAATCTGCCTTATTGCTTCCCTGATCCACCTCTACCTGGCTTAAATATTTTGCCCCCATAGAGGCCAACAAAAAAACCGCAAGCACCAGCACAAATGCAACCTTCAAAGTAGCCTCCACCAGTACTACAGCGCTGAAGCCCAACACCGCACTTATGCTATACAGTGTGATTACCGCCTGTCTCTGACTCATGCCGGCATCAAGAAGCTTGTGGTGCAAATGCCCCTTATCGGCCTCCATCATCGACTTTCCGTTGGATGCCCTTCTGATCATTGCAAAAAGCGTATCATATATTGGAAGCCCGATTGCAAAAATCGGCACCAGAATCGACAGTGCGGCGGCTCCTTTCAGGACACCCATCACGGAGATCACCGAAAGCATGTAACCCAAAAACAATGCCCCGGTATCTCCCATGAATATTTTTGCCGGATTGAAGTTGTAGGGCAGGAAACCCAAGGTTGAGGCTGCCAGTATTGATGCCAGAAATGCCGCAAAACCCTGCCCCGTTGTTTGTGCAGCCACAAACAACGTGACTGCCGATATAATTGATATCCCTGCTGCCAGGCCATCCAGTCCGTCTACAAGATTAATTGCATTTGTAACTCCGACTATCCACAACAAAGTCAGAGGGTAGGACCAATTCCCGAAAATTATGTATTCGGTATCCGGGAACATGAAATACAGCGGATTGCTTACATGCTCAATTCTTACTCCGCTGCGTATAGCAATTATGGCTGCAATAATCTGAACCAGAAACTTGAACTTCGCAGGCAGGGGTTTAATATCGTCAAAAAACCCCAGAGTAACAATTATTGCCGCTCCGGTCAATACGCCAACCATTCTGGAATCTATTTCATACATGTATAATAGTGCCGACAAAAACCCGAGAAAGATCGCAAGCCCTCCAAGTCTTGGTGTCGGGACCTTATGTACTCTTCTGTCGTCTTTTGGTACATCTATAGCACCTATGCGCTTTGCCAGCCTTATCATCAGCGGTGTGGCTGCAAAAGAAACCAACAAAGCTATCAAGAACGCAATAATGCTTCTTGTCATCTAATCACCCCAACATAACCAGTTTACTTATGGACGAACACCGTACTAATATTTTACATCAGGTCAAATTCAATGTCAAAGTGCCAAGCTTATTTTTCCCGTCATCCGCAAAAATATTTAATATCCTAATTCATCGCTTAATGAATCATCATCCTCTATCCATTTGCTTACTTCAATTGCCCTGTATCTGTCCTGGGTATCCCTTATGATTACCCTCTCTATACCCGCATTTAATATCAGCCTTTTGCACATGGCACAGGAGCTTGCATCTAAAACATATTCACCGGATTCCATGTTCTTTCCCACCAGGTATAATGTAGCTCCTATCATATCCCGCCTGCTTGCCGATATTATGCAATTTGCCTCAGCATGTACACTCCTGCATTTTTCATAATTCTGTCCTCTTGGAATACCCAGCTTCTGCCTTATGCAATAGCCCAGGTCACAGCAGTTCTTTCTGGCCCTTGGTGCTCCGCTGTAGCCTGTGGATATTATTTCATCATTCTTTACTATAATAGCTCCGTAATTTCTCCTAAGGCATGTTCCCCGTTCCAATACAGTCTCTGCAATATCCAGATAGTAATTATATTTGTCTCTTCTGTCCATACTATCCTCCCCTTTACATTGCAATCAGCAAATTTCTTTAAACTGCATCAGCATACTTTTTTATTTGGTGCCGAAAAGCCTGTCTCCCGCATCCCCCAGCCCGGGCACTATGTATCCGTGGTCATTAAGCCTCTCATCCACCGCAGCCACATATATCTCCACATCAGGATGAGCATCCACAACAGCTTTTATTCCTTCGGGAGCGGCTATCAGATTCACAAGCTTTATGCTCTTTGCCCCTCTGTCTTTAAGAAAGGTTATTGCTGCTGAAGCAGAGCCCCCGGTAGCCAGCATCGGATCAACGACAATAAGATCCCTTTCCGCCACGTCTGAAGGAAGCTTGCAGTAATACTCAACAGGCATCAATGTTTCGGGATCCCTGTAAAGTCCTATATGGCCTACTTTTGCCGCCGGAATCAGCTTCAGCATCCCGTCCACCATACCCAGGCCCGCTCTTAGTATCGGCACTATCCCAAGCTTCTTGCCTGCAATAACTTTGGATTTTGTCCTGCATATAGGAGTCTCAACCTCTGTCTCTTCAAGTGTAAGATTTCTTGTGACCTCATAACCCATAAGCAAAGCCAGTTCCTCAACCAGCTCCCTGAACTCCTTCACTCCTGTGTTCTTATCCCTCAGCAATGTAAGCTTATGCTGTATAAGCGGGTGTTCCATAACTGTAACATTTTTGTACTGTTCCACGTTAACTCCTCCTATATTTTTCCTCTATCTTTGCTATTTTCTCGACTCTTCTGCCGTGCCTTCCACCCTGGAACTCAGAGCTCAGCCATATATCAACTATCATCTTGGCCAGTCCCGGCCCGATTACCCTTTCTCCAAGGGCAAGTACATTAGAATCGTTATGTTCCCTGGATGCTTTTGCGGAAAAGCAGTCTCCGCATAGTGCGGCCCTTACGCCGGGGATCTTGTTTGCAGATATTGAAATACCTATCCCCGTTCCGCAGCAGATTATCCCCTTGTCATACTCGCCTCGGGCAACTGCTTCTCCCACTGCCTGTCCAATATCCGGATAATCCACCGACTCTGTGGTGAAACAGCCAAAATCAACAAAATCGATACCTTTCTC
>DAOLPD010000051.1:0-17606 GCA_035417425.1 Bacillota bacterium | reverse complement strand
TTTACCTCACGTAAATCCCACGGATTTTACTGCATATCTTCACTCGATTCTGTTGCCCAAAGCCAATAAGTGCTCGCTGATATACAAGGCTAGTGCTCATGGAGTACGACTACAATCTAATAACTGCGTCGCATTATTCTTATGCGCTAAATTAAAAAGCCTGAAGAAGTCATTGACTTCTTCAGGCATAAATGCTGTATATCTACACTTCTACATTTCTGGTCTTTCTATAAGGATGAAACAAAGATGTCACCACTTCAAGATCCCTGTTGATTACAGCAGTGGCATGATGCAGGAAATCTTTTGAAATGTAGTATCTGAGGTCTATAAATTCAAATTCATAATTGTCTTCCGTCTTTTCACATTCAACGTGGAATATTGGGGTAAACTTTTCAAAAAACATGGCTATAGGAGTGTCCATTGCAATTTTATATAATTCTGTATCGATGTTTTTCTTAATGTCTATTATCCTGAACCTTCTGGGAAATATATTAACTTCCCCGATTATCTTTCTTCTTCCGGTATACAATACAAAATGCCATTTTATAAGTCCTATCATAGAAGGCATTATCCTGAAATACTCGCTCTTGTATTTATAGCTGAGGTTCTGATAAGCAATATCCTGTGCCAGCTTTTTCATAATGCGGCGAAGAATTAAATAGCAGGCAAAAATAAATACTGTCATATATGGCGGAATCATACCCCTAGTATAGGGCAGAATATTAATCAAACACAATATGATAAGAATAGGGTCGTATACCAACAGCAGATCAAAAGTTATATGTCTCCTGCTCAAAGGCCATAATACCTGTGCACCGTATGAATTTGTGACATCCAGGGCAATATGGGAAAAACAGCCCAGCAAAGCAAGAGGAAAAATATTCCAAAAGGCTATGCCGTTGAAAACCATCAACAATAATCCGGTTATTATGCCTGAATAAACAAACATCATTGGTATGGAATGGGACATCCCTCTATGGTTTTTCAAATATGAATAATCGCCTTTAAGCTGCATTATTATATCACCGTCAGGAATGATTGCACCCGCTACACAAGCTATTATTGCAGGATTTGAAGCTGCCAGAGGTTCTCCGGACATTAGTGCGATAGAAAGTCCTACTGCTGCGTGGGTTACTGGATCCATTTATAATTGTCCCCCTAAATACATTGATAAGTATACATAAATAAAAATCACAGGGTTTATTATATCATAATATTTATTATTTTAAAATAAAAACTTAATGTTGATTTTGCACTCCATGAAGCATGCAAAGGCAAATATTTGTATTGATTTTTAAGCATATGTATGCTATCATGTTTTATGTGACAAATGCCGGAGTGGCGGAATTGGCAGACGCACATGACTCAAAATCATGCGCCCTCAAAGCATGTCGGTTCGAGTCCGACCTTCGGCACCATATTGAAAATAAATGGACTATGTGATTTGAACATAGTCCATTTTTAACATATAAAATGTTTTTTTGCTTTATTGGCTTATTTCCCTTTACAATGCGGCCGCTATCCCTCCGCTCCCGGCACAGAAGACTCCAGTGCAAGCAGTGCGCTTATTTATTCACAATATACTCAATAAGCCTTCTCAGAACAGCCGTTATCTCTGCTCGTGTCGAGGACGCATTAGGGTCAAACCGGTTGCCCGGCTTGCCGTTTAAAATTCCGGTTTTCTTGAGAGACATGACACTTTCCCGCGCCCATGAGCTAATCTCATACGCATCGCTGAATTCTTCGCCGCCTTTTTCAGGTTCAAGTTCCAAATACTTCATAAAGCGGTGCATCATCGCGGCCATTTCCTGTCGTGTGACGGCTTTTTCCGGTTCAAATGAGCTTTTCGAAACGCCGAATAGAATGTTGTTTTCCCGCGCCCATTTCACATAGGGTGCATAATAGGCTCTTTCCGGCACATCGTCAAAGCTATGCCCGGTATAAAGCGACTGGTCAACCCCATACATGCGCCCCAGTATGGCTGCGAACATGCCCCTTGTCATGGCAGTATCAGGCGAAAAAAGCCTTGGCGTAATACCGATAAAAAGCAATCTCGCCGTAGCAAAATCAATGTCGTTTTTCGCCCAATGCCCGGAAATATCGTCAAAAGGCTTTGCATTATAGATGAACTCATAGCTGCCGGGTCCGCGGGAAATGTATCTCATTGCGGAGCCTTCTACAATGCTCAGGCCTACAATGTGTTCTTCGCCCGACATGTCAGTATAAAGCACTACGTTGCCGCTCGTCAGATCGGCCCCCGGCGCATCCAGCCAGCCAATTTTTCCGGCCGGCGGAATCAATTCCGTTGTAAAGTTCACAATTGCCCCATAAGACGCACCCTCTTTGTTTACGGCGTAGGTGCGCACATAATAGGTAGTATCCGGCAAGAGTCCGGTGATCTCCGCCATAAATTCACCCAGGCCGCCGCCCGACGTAACCTTAGTGACGCCTCTGCCGCCGATAACAGGATTAGCCGACGTGCCATAGACAAAGCCGCGTTCTGTTACCGTAGCCCCGCCGCTTGAAGTGACTCTGCCGGAAAGCATAGCACTGTACACGGTGATGGCTGTAACCGGTCTCGTCAAGACCGTGGGCGGGTCGTCATCATTCGGGTCAGGTCGAAGCATGGGCGGGTCGTCATCGTCCGGGTCGGGCGTAAGCACGGGCGAAAGCGTTGTAAACATTCTGTCCTCGCCGTAACCCGTTCCTGCTTCATTGATGGCATAGGCGCGCACATGGTAGCCGGTGTCTGCCGAAAGGCTGTCCAGCACAGCCGAAAACTCGCCTGTGCCGCTGCCTGCCGGCACCCGAATGACTCCCGAGGCACCGATAGTAGGGTTTTTCGCCATCCCGTAGACAAAGCCGCGTTCGGTAACCGCCAATCCCCCGTCATTCGTGACATCTCCGGAAAGCGTCGCGCCGGATGCGGTGATGCTTGTCACTGCATCGGTCACCACAATGGGAGTCTCTCCTTCGGTATCCGGCACCTTCACATATACGATGTCGCCGCCGCTGCTGTAGGTATGGTAACCTATCTTCAGAGTAGGTGTTGTGCGGCTTGACTCGCTGCCATCCTTGACTTCGCCGCCGATGCGAACGTAGGTGTCGGCCGTAATAGTACCGTCAATTTGTACGACTGCTGTGCCGGATTCAGAGCCAAACGCTTCCGCGCCGATCCCGGCAGCATCGGTAACAATGACTCCGCCGTGAACAATGGCCATGCTTCCGTCATATCCCGCTTGGGCGCCGAGCATAACCGCTCCCACGCCGCCTTGTACCTCCGCCTGTCCTCCGCTCAGCGCTTGTACACCCGTGGTAGCCGAAATATTATGGCCTACGGTCACGGCACTGCCGATACCCAAAGCAGATGCGCCCTCAGCTGATGCCTGCACGTTGCCGTCTACTGCCACACGGCCCCCGTACATAGCTATTGCTCCGCCGCCGTCGGTAGCCGTCACGCTGCCACTGATGTATATGGCGGTGCCGTCTCCCTGGGCAAGGACGCCACCGCCGCCGTTGACGGTAACATCTCCTCCGACGTCTACCTCCGCACCTCCTCCAATGCTTGCCGTAGCCTCGATGCCCCAAGTTTCGTTGGCCTCAACTGTCACATTACCGCCGATTGTAACCTTGGTACCCTCTCCTATGGCGATAACGCCTTTGCAGACGCTCTGGACATCGCCCATCACCGTGACTTCCCCTCCGCCTGCCGCTATTACACCGACGCCTGCGGTAATACTCGTAGCCCCAGCGTTTGTGACGGTAACCACGCTGCCCGGATACGCATGCACACCGCATTCATAGCCAGTCACCGTAAAGCTGCCCTCACCCTCCAAGGCAATGCCGCCGTTTGAAACGGAAAGCCCCGTGCCGGAAGGCTCATAGATATCCAGGTCGTGCCCGTTCAGATCCAGCGTGACGGTTTTCCCGACAATGCTGACACCGGAATTGCAAAGGATGTCGTCCAGCAGCCGCAGGGTGTCCCCGTCGGCGGCGTCAGCCAGTGCGTCGGGTAGGTTCTCATACTGCTCCCCTCCGTCAATCTCGCAGACTATCCTCATTTTGACCCAGACGGTACTCTCCGGGATGCCTCCTGAATATGTGCGGTAGCCCGCCTTGGTTGTGGGAAGCGTCACATCGCCGATCTCCATTTCCGTCATGTTGATTTGGACATAGATGTCGTTGGTCTGGATTTCCCCATCAATGATTATCTCGCCTCCGTCACCGGCAGCCGCTCCAATACCGTCCGTGCCGGTGGCAATTGAGTCACCGCTAACATCAACGAGACTGCCCACACCGTAGCATACAGTACCGCACCCTTGACCGATGGCATTCCCTCCCACGCTAATACTTGAGCCGCTCTCGGCATATGCACCAAGTCCATCCTCGCCGGTTGCCGCCGCATCGGCTTCAACTGTGACCTGCGATGCTTCCACGGCATATACGCCAATGCCGCCTGGGGAGGTTGCATGTGCGCCTGTTACAGTAACTGAGGCACCCAATAACGCTTGTACCCCTCTGGTCGTGCCGCTTACATTAAATTCACCCCCGCCGGTTATGCTGACGATTGAATTGTTTGCAAAAAGTCCGGTGCCGGTACTATTTTCAACATTGAGATTGTATCCATTCAGGTCAAAAGTGATGTCTTTTTCAACAAAGGTTAACCCGTGGCTGTAATCGATATCAGTCAGCAATTGTATGGTATCCCCGTCCACTGCCGCAAAAAGCGCGTCGTCTAAAGTCATGTATAGTACCGGACCGATCCGGCAAACCTCGCCCGCCGCCTGTACGGTTAGAGTAAGTGATACCGCGAGGCAAAGTGCCAACAGTATCGCCATTATACGGAATCTTCCCTGATTCATAAGCCCACGTCCTTTCATCATATATCAATCTATTTCTTATCATGAGCCATGATCATTAAATTAGCATTATACTTAATGGTAATGATATTTAAATTGTTTTTTTTATCCAGAATATGATAAAATTTGAATAAGAGATAAAAGAAGGGATGAAGGCCACATGGAACGAATTGAAACACAGCCTGTCCCCATATTAAAATCAAAGCTGATTGTGCCCGAATTGACCGACAAAGCCCTTTTTACAGAACGGCTAAAGGCGCTGGATATTGCGGCGCACCGCTGCACCATTATCACAGCTCCGGCGGGCAGCGGCAAAACCACTGCTGTTCTGCTTACACTTGCCGGCATCGATGGGCAGGTATGCTGGTACCGTCTGGAGCAGGAGGACAGCCGATATGCAATATTTGCCGCCCATTTGGTCCATACCCTTTTCCAAAGGATCCCTGATCAGAGCCGCATTCAGAGCTTTAATATGCTGACCTCCATGAATGACCTGAGCCTTTTCAACGCAGTGCTCTGTCAGGACGCCTGGGAGTTTCTCGATAATAATATCCCGACCTATCTTGTACTCGACAATTATCATCATGCCCTTCGGCAGCCCGAGATCATCGAATGCGTGCGGTATATGCTCTCCAATATGCCGCCGGGCGTGCACCTGATTATAACCTCGCGGCTGCAAACCGGCCTTGAAGCGGGGCACGCCTTTACGGAAGGCATTACCGCTTACGGAGCGGCCGAACTGCGCTTTACACCCGACGAAACCAGGATTTTTTGCCGGGAGAAGTTTGGAATTATGGCGGATAAAAATGCATACAAACGTTTATACGAGGTCTCCGAAGGCTGGATTGCCGGAATTGTGATGATTCTCTCCGCATTCAAAGCCTCCGGTGTCCAGCATCTTAGCAACTTCCTTGAAAAGGGCATAAACAGCGCTGAGCTGTTTGACTGTTTAACCTCCCAAACCCTGCAATATGAAAGCAGCGAAACAATAGGCATACTCTTGCGCCTTGCTTTGCTTGACGACTTCCGGGTTGAAGAATTACCGGATATTTTCGGTATCGATGCAGGGGAAACCCTTGATGTGGCTTTAGCCCGGAATCTTTATCTTACAAAAACCATTACCGCAAGCGGAACTGTTCTCCGCTTTCATTCTCTTTATAAAAACGCTTTAGCCGCCATGGGACTCGATATATTCGGAGCTTCAAAGCTGCATCAGCTTCAGATGGAGATCGCCGGATACTATTCAACCGCCGGAAGGTTTGACAGGGCTGTCCGGCATTATCTTACCGCGGGTGAAATGGATAAGGCTGCCGATGTAATCGTAAGGTGCGGAGACTCCATGTTAAACGAAGGGTTTACTGAAACCCTGAAAACTATGGTAGAAAGCTTCCCCGAAACATATCGTGAAAATCATCCCTATCTTCTGGTGTACGATGGCGTGACCAATAAACGTATTGATTTCAACCGCGCCATACGCTGCCTTGAAAGAGCCCGCGGGCTGTTTGAGGCGGAGGGGAATCATGCCATGCGCATCAAAACCTGCCTGTTCCTTATGATGACCTGCGTATACCAGAACCGACTGGACATCGTAAAAAAAGTAGTGCGTGAGCTTCAGACCATCCCGGGAGCCATGGAAGACGGACTGTGCAGGCGTTCCCTGATGCTGCTTTCGCTTTCGGAAGCCACATTGAGTGAGGATTTTCCAAAAGGAAATGCCTTGTTTTCAGCACTGAGGAATTATAGTTTAGACCAGGAGGAATATTGCGGGGCTTATCTGTATGGATGCGCCCTTCGCCACAGACAGGGAGACCTGGAAGGCGCGCTGCAGATATTGGAAAACCTGTTTGCCTCGACTCTGATAAAGATGGACCTGTACTGGCGTTCTTTTGCGCTGTCGCTGCTCAGCCGCGTTTTACTGCTCAAAGGGAACCTTCCTGCGGCTCAGGAAAATGTGCGGGAACTTTTGGAATTGGGCGAACGGTATGGGCATCATTATTCCAATGCAAACGGCAGGTACTATCTGGCCATGATCAAATACCTGACCCACGATACGGATAGCGCGGTCAGCCATATCTGCAGTGCACAGCGGGACTATATATCCTTTGAAAACGGTGTTCGTGCCAACCTGTGCAAACTTCATCACTACTTGTGGGTTTGCGGGACAGACAATCCCATTGAGCCGTCCCGGATTCTTGATACCTATCACGAACTCATGTCCATGAATCCGGTGCAAGGTGACGACGATCTTGCCGCCTCTCTTGCGGGCGCGGCTTTGCGGGAATGCGGGGAATATGAACAGGCTGAAAAGCTTCTCTTGCACTCCTTAGCAAAAAGCACAGAGAAAAGCGCCCTTCAATCCATTGCCGGCACCGCTTTACATCTTTCCAAGCTCTATTTTGACACAGGCGAATCCGTAAAAGGCATGGCATATTTAAAGAATGCCTTTCTTGTCTGCGTCGAAAACGATTATTCGGTGTTTTATGACATGCATTTTCCCACTCTCGCGGCTATATGTGCCCGTGCCGCCCAAGGGAATATCCAAATGGTTTTTCTCCGCTCCGTCATCCGGAAATACTTCGGAGCTTCTGCGGAGAAGTATCTGGTTAAGAATGCTGACGCCTTTCATTCCTCAGACTCTGTACAAAAATTCATCCGTAAATACTCCCGCGTAAAGAGGCAGCCTGTTCGAAAAGATATCTATATTCAGCTATTCGGCTGGTTCAAGATCACAGCCGACGGTGCATCCATTGATGAAAGCGCCTTTAAGACCCGAAAAATTTCAGGGATCATTAAATACTTGCTGCTCAACAGGAACATTTACGTATCCCGGGAAAAGCTTGCCGCTGTCTTCTGGCCGGATTCCGAGAAAAAAGCCGCTTTGAACTCCCTGCGGGTAGCTCTTTGCGAGCTTCGAAAGGCCTTGGCAGGCATAGGCGTTTCATTTGAAGATACTCCCTCTCTTATTACTGAAAATGAGCACGGATTCATGATAACAAAAAAATCCTGTGAAACTGATACCGACCTGTTTATTGAGCTGTTCCAAAAAACAAAAACAGCAGATCCGGAAAGTGCAAAAAACATGATGCTTAAGATGATAGACCTTTATCAGGACGGCCTTCTGCCTCTTGATATCTATGAGGAATATACAGTCGCAGAACGGGAATATCTTAGCGCGATATTCCTGGAAACTGCCCATAAGACGGTGGCGCTTCTGAAGCAGGAGTCAAATTTTAAAGCCGCAGAGGCACTGCTGCTTCGCATCATAAAACTGGATCCCTATAATGAACACTCCTATAAAACCTTAATCAAGCTCTATCGGCATACCGGGCAGAACCATCTGGCCGATTCCATATCCAGGCAGTTTGCCAAACGGTATGAAAAAGAAATGCTGTAATCATTCTTCATTCCCGCCTGAAAATTTAATGCTGATTTAATGCGTGTATCTCATACTATAGATGGGTTACTCTACCCAAAGACGGACACCCTCATTTCCAAGGTGTGTGGGCGGCAAATGCGTCGAAGCCGCCCTTATTTGTGTTATTTAAGAAAGGAAGGTATTGTATGAAAACACGCATTCTTATTGCCTTTACGGTGATGATTACCATGCTTTTTTCAATGCCGGCAGCATATGCCGCAATAGCTCCTTCCCCCGTCAATGCTCCTGCTCCCAAAACGGTCAGCATCGGATCGACATCCTCCGTGTACGTTGACGAAAGCTCGCCCGCAGCGAACTTCAACATACTTTCTGAGCAGGTCCTGTCGGTGGGTAAGGACGAATTCGGCTTTGAAAGGCAATCGCTTATCCGGTTCCATCCGATCAAGGAATCGGACGGCGGCCTCCTGCCCGACGACGCCGAAATCACCGACGCGCATATCAGGCTCTACAAGGTCGGCTCGGAGGCAGGTACCGTTAATCTCTACAGGCTGGCCGGCGGCTTTGACGAAAGCACGGTGACATGGAAGACTAAGCCGGTAATCAGCAGTTCCACGGCCGTCGCCTCAGCCGATCTTCCCGCAAAAGCCGGATGGTACAATGTAAAAATCCCTGTTTCTCTTTTGGAAGCATGGTTAACTTCCTCAAAACTAAACCACGGTATCGCAATCCGACCCAGTTGGACTGAAGCAGGTAAAGGGATATCCTTCCGCAGCGATGAGTCTTCCCTTCATCCGCCCGATCTAGTGATCAGCTACATCGGTTCATCCCCCGATTCTCCTGCTCCAACCCCCGATACGTCGGATACAGACCCCTGTACCCTGACCTATACCGTAATCCCGGAAAATCCGAGGCCGGGCGAGCCCATGACGATTACCGCCAGTGCTTCGGATAACAAAGCGCTTTCCCACGTGACCATCATGCGGGGCACGAAGCTGCTTGCGAGGCAGGAGGCTATCGGCAACCAGACAACGCTGTCGGTTTCTTACGTCGAAACGGCTGAACTGCCCGCAATGACTTATACGCTTATCGCCGATGACGCAGCCGACCCGCTTCCCGTAAGGCGCGACATCACAGTTCCGGTCACCGGATCCGGATCAGCTCCGGACGTACGGATAACTGCAGAATGGCTGGGTGTTGAAAGGACAGTGCCGGAGCGATACAGTCTCATTGCCGGTGATGGACAGCGGGTGGTGCTGACCGCGTCTGCCGACGACCCCGACGGCATCAAAAGCCTGACAGTTACGATAAACGGTATGCCTCATGAATTCACCTACAGCGGCGAGACAAGCGTCTGTGAAACACTGACCTGGACAAACGACGACCCGGACGAGACTCGCTTTTCTTACTACGCAAGCGCTATAGATAAAGAAAACCAGTATGCGTCCACTCCGCACGAATCCTTCGACATTGCGGGGCTCGACGATATCCGGCTGTATTGGAACAGTACGCCGAGCTTTGATAATGATACAATGGGCGACTTATCCTGGGATATGATGGTAAGTATATTCGGAGCGGATGAATGCTGGTGGGTGGAGAAATGGGGCTGGAAAAGCGCATTTGCCTTGGGTTTTTATAATGCCTTTATAAAGGACGCTGCCAAGATCGGCACCTGCTTCGGCATGAGCACCATGAGCGCTGAAATCAATAACGGAAGGATCTCTTCCGATGACTTGGAATCCTCTCTGTTGACTCATCAGCTGAGCCGTGCAAATTCCTATACGGGTGAGTATATTCTTGCCCGGCAGGCAGGGCAGTATGGGAAAGATGTCTTTCTTAAGCGCGCAGCCCAATACCCCGAATCAAATAACCTCAGTAATACCAGAGTAATCCTTGGCCAGGTAGAAAATGACTTAAGAAGGGAAAGGCCGGGTATTATCGGAATCAGAGAGGATGACAAGGGCCATGCCCTGGTCCCGTGGATGGTCCGGTACATGGAAGACGGCACCATTCGGATATATGTCTATGACTGCAACAAGGTGAGCGGCATACGCAACCCTGACGGCAATATACAAGATTCCTCCCAATACCCATATATAGAAATCCGCACGAGTGGGCGGTGGAGTTACGCTTTTAATTCCAGTAAGACATGGAACGACAGATTATTTTATAATCAATATGAGGAGGTACTGGGAAACAGTTCGCGTCTGAATAAACTGTGTGACACCGCCGATGCGCCGTTTATCACAGATCATACCATGCCTACCATTACGGAAACCGTGTGCGCATTTCTGTTTGGCAGTGCCGATATGTACTTCGAGGATGATCAAGGAAGGGTCACCGGGATCAAAGACGGGCAGCTGAAAGAGGAAATACCGGGCTCACAGGCGCTCATACCGATGGGAGCCGGGAATTTTACGGACAACGAGGCTTATCTTATACCCGGTAATGTAAAACTGAACGCGAAAGTTGCCGGTATAAGCCAGGGCAGTTATACCCTCGGGCTTTTAAGCGGAGCTTCGACATACACGGTAGAGGAAAAGTCCATTAAATCGAACACGGCGGATCGTCTTATCATCGAGCCGGCATCAGGCTATTCCAAGTATAAGGTGACACTGGCCTCTGGCAGCAGAGACGATGATTTTACCATCCGCATGTCAACCCAGATTCCCGGAAGGGTGAAAAAACTTGGCACCGATTTCATCGGCCGGGAGTATATCTTCGAGCAGTTGGGAATGGAGGAAGGTAAAGATATCTCCCTGTCTCTGAATGAAGACGCAGGCGGCGTTATCGTCAGTACTGCAACCGGCGGAGTCATCTTTGATGTTATTATGAGAAGCACCGAGTCAGCGGATAATGCACAGGAGGATCAGACTTCCATACCCGGTTCCCGCAGGGCAAGAATCTCGCCTGATGCCAAAAAGTCAGTTACGCTTGAACCTGAAAACTGGGCAACCGACGAGACAGACGGTACCGTGAACGTGGAAGAAATAGGATACGCTCCCGGCGCTCCTGACGCCGCTAACGCCGCAAGCGCTTGGGCTGTTATTGAAATTGAGCAGGCCATAGCACACGGTTTGACTACAGACGGGATTTTGAGTGACTTCCGGAAAAACATCACCCGCAGGGAATTCTGTGAGATCTCGGTCAAGCTCTATGAAAAACTGAGCGGCGGGACGGCTGTTCCGGTTTCTGCAAATCCTTTTACCGACACGAACAACACGGAAATCCTCAAAGCGTATAATCTTGGTATCGTAAAGGGCGTCTCCCCGGACCGCTTCGCACCCGATCAGTCTATCACGCGCCAGGAGATATGCGTGATGCTCATGCGTGCCCTCAAAGCCGCCATACCCTCCCTTAACACCGAAGCGGCTCATTCCACCGTCTTTGCCGACGAGAATCAAATTGCGCAGTGGGCGATAGATGCCGTCAGGTATATGAACAGCAAGGGAATTATGAAAGGCGTCGGAAGCAACATGATAAATCCCCTGGGCAATACTACGAGGGAACAGGCCATTATCCTTGTAAAACGAACCTATGAGGTCTTTAATAATTATTAAAATTAAAAGGTTTACAAAGAAAACTTTGTAAACCTTAATTATTTTTTGATCTTACTTCAATCTGCTTCTTCCTGACAGAGTTAAGTATCAGCAGAGGCTGTTCAATAGCACATTATTCCTCGTATACTATTACAGCTTCCTTGGTACTGTTTATCCAATCCACTTTGCAATTCAGATTCTCAGCCGCAAATCTTACAGGTACAAAGGTTCTGTCATTTTTTGAAACAGGTGCTATATCCATTTTTTTGCTTTCTCCGTTTATTTTTATATCTGTTTTGCCCAACCACATTTCAACAGTATTTCCTCTTGCTGTCAGGGTTATTTTCTTTGTGGCTCCATCCCACTCCACTGTACCGCCTATAGCCTCTACTACCGCACGGATGGGCACCATGGTTCTCCCCGCTATTACTTCAGGAGCGGTCCCTCTTCCCGGATCAACTTCCTGGCTTACTCCGTCAACGCTCATATTCGGGTCTTCAAGTTTTAACATAATAAAATGCTTGTAGCTTCCGGGCTTATATACCTGATCCCCCGTTGTTACAACAAACGTTGCAATTACATACCCAAGCTTTTCATCGATTCCTTCAAAAGGCCTTGCTTCTGCCAATACCGGCTTTACTGAATAATAATAAGTAGTTTTGGGTTCCACATTTACATCCGCATAGGAAGTGCTTGTGATATAAAAGTCTGTAACAGATATCCCAATATCACTTTGGGTAGTCGATCTAAAGAGCCTGTATCCTAAGCCGTTGGCAAGCTGCTCTGTTCTTCCTGAATCAATATGCACTGTCCCCGAGAATTGGGCACCTGTTTGATCTGTGATATTGATCTTGCCTTTGATACCGTTGGCAATGATACTCCACTCCCCGTTCAAAAGAGGTGAATCGCTTGGGGCCGTAGCTGAAACAGCAGGTGCAGATCCTTCTTTCCACTCATAGGTATAGGTATAGCCATAGCCGCTGCCCAAAGTCAGGATAATAGCCTTTTTATCCCCCGGGTGGCCCTCGGGAATCACCTTCTCGCTTTCGAAGCAACCTTGCTTATCACTATTAATATACTTTGTCCCATCTTCCAATTGGAAAGATATATAGGATGATGTACCACCCCCGGGCTTTATGCCTGCTTCATCCAAATGAGCATTTATCTGTACTCCGCCCCAAGACTTGGAACTGATTACCTTATAATCAATGTTGAATCCGGTTTTCTGACCGGCAGCAATATAGGAGGGAGGGGTGTCCCAGACAACCTGATATGTCACATGGGCAATGGCATTCCCATTATCATATCTGCGTGAATGGGTAAATGTCATATCCCCTTCAGAGCCTTCAACCGTATATTTATCATATATGACATCTGAGGTCCCAATTATACCGTTTTGTATTTCTCCCTTGACTGTGTAATCCAATGTTGACAAATAATAATTCGTTTCCGCAAGATGCCATCCTCCGGCAGTATCGGCATATACCGTCCCAGGTATCAGGAAATTCACTGATAATGAAATGGTTAGCAGCAGCACCGCTGTGATCAAACCCGATGTAATTTTTTTCCTGTTCGCTTTTTTCATGGAGCTCCTCCTTTTCGTTCTACTTTCTCTTTTCATAGTAGCATCATAGGGTAAAAAAAAGACCTACCCGACCGGGTAGTTCCCACACAAAACCATCCTTTTTATTTGCCTGTCCCAATACCTCTCTTTTCTAAAACAATATTTACAAGTTCTCCGCGGCTTTGTATTTTGAACTTTGAATAAATATTTTTTACATAATATTTCACTGTATTTTCACTTATATAAAGCTCTCCGGCAATTATCCTGTAAGTCTTTCCCTGAAGCAAACGGGATGCAACCTGATTTTCCCGCTCCGACAGGTTCTCAAACACTGAGTCATAGTCAGGCTGTCTGATCTGTTCCTTAGCAGATATTTCCGAGAATACTCTTAAGTAGGTATGATCCCTAAGTAGTGAAGCCAGATATTTATGCAAAAACGGAAGCAGTGCGAGTGCCACACAAACTATGGCCAGCGCCAGCAATACGGGGTCTGCGCTTTGTTTGTCTACAGATACTATAGCATTTCCTGTCAACCCCCCCCAGCAGTATCCCGAGCACATTGGCGGAGAGGCCTATTCCAAGAATTGTTGCGGGGTTTTTATGAAAATCCAACATTTCTCCAAGAATACTCCACCAAAACAAATCACATACTCCAAAGGCTCCAAGCATCAATGTATTGACTGCAATATAACCGGCAATGCCATGGTCAAGGATCATAAAGCTTATGAATGAAATCCCGATCATAGCGATTGCAACGTAGAGTATATAAGCCCGGTTCACCTTTTGAGGCAGATGACCCATTGTAAGAACGGCAATAATATAGGGAATTGCCCAATACCAGCTTGTCAGCCATTTAAGATGGGCAAAGGCGGGATTAACCACTTGATACATCAAACCTGAATTAATAGTAATAACTATAATAAAGAGACATAAAAAAGCAAGCAGAGGTGCCATGCTTATCCGGCTTTTATCCGGCTCAAAGGAAGCAGAAGACGAAATGCAATTATCCTCGGGGAGTTTCAGTGCAAACAGGAATGCAAGGATCAGCATTATCATTGATAAAGCCAATCCGCTGTGTGGAGAAATCCAGAGTGCTGCCATATTCAGTAATAACCCCATGCAGCCACACAGCTTCCGGACATGAATGAGCCTGCGATAATTCCCACAGTCCATAACACCGAGGGTGGAAAGAAAAAAGGCACGGAAATGACAATGCAAAAGAGGTAAGTATACAGGAAAGTTCTCCTGGCTCCTCTTTTTGTTTTTATGAAAAACCCGCATAGCAGCAGCCCCAAAAATACAGCTGCAATTCCTCCGAAAACCATAACATGGGAATCAAAGTCAAAGATTCCGATGAGAGAGTAAAAAACTTCTCCTTCAAAAATAAAGGATAGCATCCAGGATGAAAACAATGAGTGGGCAATAACGGACAGCCATCGTTCACTTAATAATTTATTTGAGCTGCTATCCGGAAATCTCATATCACTCACCCTAATACGTTATATTTTTATGCTGTAACAAGGTTTCATGATGGGTTTTACACCCCTGCAAAAACCTATCCAATCAACAAAAAACCCCCTAACATTGTTATTAATCCTGATTATTAACAAAGGGGGCAAAAGGTTTATATCTAAAATACTGTTACTCTTCTGTTCTATCAGGTTCTATATCTCTCTTTTCAATTCTTATTTTTGATATTCTCTTGTCATCCACTTCTTCTATCCTGAAATATAAATTGTCGATAGTCAGTTCATACCCTACCTCCGGCATTTTGCCCGAGTGGCTGAGGAGCATTCCGCTTATTGTATCGAACTCCTCTTCTCCGGATAGTTTTGTATCCAATATATCGTTTACATCGCCTAAATTAAGCATTCCGCTGACAATATATGTATTGTCGTCAATTTTTTCATAGTCAAGAATTACATCATCGTACTCATCAAATATGTTGCCGACGATTTCCTCAAGCAAGTCCTCTATTGTGATAATTCCTGCCGTACCCCCATACTCATCTATGACTACTGCAATGTGGGTTTTGGATTTCTGCATTTCCTTGAAAAGCTCGTCAATCTTCTTGTACTCGGGAACAAAGTGTGCCTCTCTTATTATGTCTTTAAGGGATACCTCCCATTCGACCTTATTTTTTATCATTGAAAATAAATCTTTTACATATAAAATTCCTATGATATTATCAATTGATTCTTCATATACAGGTATCCTGGAAAAGTTCTCCTGCACTATTACATCAAGTATTTCTTCACGGGTGGCTTCAGAGTTAAGGGCCACAATATCGATTCTGGGAGTCATTACTTCCTTTGCAACCGTATCATCAAATTCAAATATACTGTTGATCATTTCCGTCTCGGCTTCCCGGAATATCCCTTTCTCTTCCCCGACGTTTATCATGGACCTGATTTCTTCTTCTGTTATCTGCTCCTCCGTTACCTTTGCCGGTCCCCCCATGAGCTTAACTACCAAATTAGTGGACACGGTAAGGAATTTTACAATAGGATACGTTAACTTGGACAAAAGGTTTATTGTACCGGCAACCCTAAATGCCGTCTTTTCCGATTGCGAAAGAGCCATTCGTTTGGGAACAAGCTCTCCCAGCACTAAAGTAAACAGCGCAATTATACTGGTTACAATAAACGTGGAAATCCCGGCAGCTGATGCAGATATGAACGGAATATTCAAGCTCATGAGGAATCCGGTCAAGCCGTTTGTTAACGTCTGAGCACCAATGGCACTGGCAAGAAATCCGGCAAGGGTAATTCCGATCTGAATTGTAGCCAGCAGCTTGCTCGGCTCTTCAAGAAATTTGTTTACTAAAACTGCAGCTTTGTTTCCTTCATCCACAAGAGGCTTGATTCTGGATTGCCTTACTGAAATTATAGCCATTTCGGAAGCAGCAAAAAACGCATTTAAACCTATAAGCAACATTATAAGCAATATTTGCGTCCATAAGTCACCGTCCATTAAAAAAATTCCCCCTAGTAAATCATTTGTTAATATTATACTATTTATTCATATGCATGTACAAATTAAATATTAACTATTATATACCTCTTCTTCCAATTTTCCAACTATATCTGCGCTTTAATGTGAAAGGCTCCCAATAAAGCACTTTATCTTCCGGGGAAGCATTGTAACAGTCCTTAAGGTAGTAATGCACTATATTTGCCATTGCTATTCCTTTTCACTTTAAATACCTCAATCCAGCAGATTTTGGGGCAAATCCATCAAAAACACCAGGAGCGTAATGATTAAAAATGTTTTGTCACACTTATTCTCAATATACAAGATAAAAGCAATGGCAAGGATCAAAAAATCTTCCGGGCTCAGCCGATTAAGAATACTCAAAATTAAATGCTCGGTGCTCATTTTATTTCCCTGCCTTGCTCATAAAATTTTCAAAAAATGCAACCAAATTCATAATTTTGATGCAATCATCTATGCCTTTTTGCCTTTTTTCGGATACGAAAGGCCTTAGCGAATATAAAAGTGAAATCCTGTTATCATCCTTTACCCCTGCAAACATCTTGTCAAAAAGCAAGCCCAAAAGAGCCCTTTCGTCAAAATCCCCCAGGCTGTCTTTTAAGTCTGCCTGGCTTTCGTAAACTTCCGGCTCTTCTATTTCATTTTTTTTTTGAGGGCCCAGTCCCGAAAGGAGCATGCCCATAAGCTGTTTTTTCAGACCTTCCATGTCATTGCTCTTAAGCATTTTTATGAGCTGATCACTTGAGCCGTCTGCAGACCTGTTATTGGACAGATGCTTGATGATATCTTCCTTTAACCCGTCTATATCCCCCTTGTTGATCTTATCCTTTATGGCAGGGTCTATGTTACTGTTCCGGCTTATTTCATTTACCAGCATATTCTTAACCTGGTCCGTGGATACGTTGTCAATATCCACACCTCCCAGCTTTTCGGAAACCATATTTTTCAGCTCGTTCATCCTGCTGTCAGACACATTGTTATCCTTGCCGTATGCCATGTTGTAACCTCCAATCTCTATTGATTTATTACCATAATATTCTCCTGATTATCATTGGTTACTTTTGTAACCATCCCACTTTCATACTATGTACAAACCGAGATTTTGGTGACGGGGGATAAGATATGTGCTCATAGGAGGATATTGAGACACGCGAAACGTCCCCATGTCTCATCGATTTATGATATAATAAATAATAATAAGCAAATAATAAGTATGATGAGTGACTCTGTAAAGTTAACATGAAAGATTAGCACAATGTTTCGTAAAATAGCTCTAA
>DAOLPD010000050.1:0-17740 GCA_035417425.1 Bacillota bacterium | reverse complement strand
ACCTCATAATCCTCATAATAATACCCGCAAAGATCCCCTACTTTTGCCATTTTAAAGCCTCCTTGTTTTATATTTAATATTAATTTAATCTCTTGTGCTGATCAGCGCCTGGTTATCATGGAATATTATGATATTTGAAATTGCCATAGTATTCCTAGGCCAGATCTCCATCTGAGTTATTTATCCAAATGTTAAGTGCTTGATCCTTGAAATTTCACTGTTTAACTCATATCTTATATGTTTCTATTCATCACAATTTGTGTTAATAGTGCAATACCATATGGTATAGCATCGTCATTGAAATCAAATGTTTCACTATGTGGTGTTACTGGTTTTTCTCCAGGAGCTGTGATTCCTAACCGAATAAATGCACCGAATGGCACTTTTTCCAACATAAGCGAGAAATTTTCAGAACTCATCGCTGAAGTAGCCAATGGTTCAATACATCCTTCACCTAGTACTTCTTCTGCCGCTTCTGAAACAAGTTGAACAAATTCCGGATGATTTACTAAAGGTGGATAATGGTACTCATATTTCAACTTGTATTCACACTGAAATGATTCAGCTATCCCTTTTATGATTCTGTTCATTTTGCCTTCAATAACATTTCTCACACTTTCACTTTTACATCTAACAGTTCCACTGAATGTTACTTCCCGTGGAATAATATTAGTTGCTGTACCACTATTAGTAGTACATACGGATATTACTGCATTTTCCATAGCGTCTATCTCTCGACTAATTATACTTTGAAGAGCAGTAATACAATGTGCTGTTGCTAAGATTGGATCAGGTGTCTTGTGTGGATATGCACCATGTCCTCCGCTACCGGTTATTGTTACATGAAATGTGTCCATTGAAGCCATGTATGGGCCTGTCCATAATCCAATTTTTCCAAGAGTTGTTTGAGGCCACATATGCAAAGCAACTATTGCATCCACTTTTGGATTCTCAAGGACCCCTTCATTAATCATGAATGTAGCTCCACATCTACTGTCAGTTGCTTCTTCGTTTGGTTGAAATATTAACTTAACTGTACCGGAAAATTGATCTTTCATTGTACTAAGAAGCCTAGCTGCTCCTATTAGCATTGCTGTATGTCCATCATGACCACATGCATGCATAATACCATGATTCTTCGAAGAATACTCCAATGATGTTTTCTCATTAATTGGCAAGGCATCCATATCTGCTCTAATACCAATCACTCTATTCTCACCTTTTTTTGTTCCTTTAATTATCCCTAGTACCCCAGTTTTTGATTTTAACTCTACAATTTCAACACCGATTTTTTGAAGTTCCTTTTTTACTAGTTTTGTTGTTTCAAACTCCTGCATACCAAGTTCAGGATTTTCATGAATATGCCGTCTAATTTCTGTTACATATTCTTTCATTTCATAGGCTTTCTTTAATATTTCTCCGTTCATATTCTTCCTCCTATAATAGTATTTGCAAGGAAATTAATACTTTTGTTTAAGGGTAATATCCATACTCCAGCTAAAGTTTCTGAGCTTAATCTTATCTCAGAATAAAAAAACCTTACTTGTAGCATGAATTTTCCTGACAGAGTCCAACGCCCTAGCAATGTACTTAGACAATTTCATTGTATTATTTATGTTTTTGTATGACAATTGCATATCTTCCATATTAGTTTGCAAAAAATCCGGATATAAAAATTTGAAATGTACCCTGATAATTTGATATTATTGGGTAAAAATTATATAATACATTTAAATAAGATTTACGACCGTCTCGAAAGGTTGATTTATATGGCGAACAAAATAACTTTAGATATTTTCAATGCCCAAAATAAAAATTACCATATATATAAAATCTCTCACAGCGAACTAGCCGAATCACATCACTATCATGACTATTACCAAGTTTGTTATGTATCCTGCGGCGAAATTATGCATTGTCAGGAGGATAAGGAGGTTCACCTGGTACATGGAGATGCCTTCATTATACCGCCTCGCTTTATTCATAGTATCAATTTCTCTTCTCCTGACTCAGAGATCTACTCGCTTTCTTTTAATGAAAACTTATTTCATGCAAATTTTTCTTACTCCAATGTATATAAGTTCCTGATGGCTCTTAATCCCGAAACCCTTGGGGAGAAAAAAATAGATGTAAGGCTTAAAGTATTATTGGATGAACTCCAGCAAGAAAACATTTATTCACTGCTGAATTGTCTTATTCGTGAAACAACAGCCAATTATCCTCAGGAGTTAAGTACCACCTGGATATTGATTGCTGCCATCCTATGTATACTTTCACAAGCATATTTCAGTGATCCTCGTAACCAAACTAAATTTGACAAAATTGAATCATATAGTGAAAGCATAGAGAGATGCGTAGAATTTATTGACCAAAACTTCATGCAGCAAATTACCCTTAGTGACCTAACAAAAAAATTCGCAATGTCTAAATCTACATTTACCTTGCTATTCTCGCAAATCACAGGAATACCGTTCAAACATTATTTAAATAGGAAGAGAATCTCACAAGCACAGGCATTAGTTAGACTGGATAATTCGTTAAGCTTTCAAGAAATATCTAAGATGGTTGGATACGATGATTTTTCTACATTCTTTCGAAACTTTGTTAAAATTGCTGGAGTTTCTCCCTCACAATATAAAATGGAAATCAGCAAGCTACAAGATTAAGATTTGGATGCGCAAAAAAAACACTGCAATCACTTGCAGTGTTTAATTTCATATGGAGCTGGTGAACGGAATTGAACCATCAACCTGCTGATTACAAGTCAGCTGCTCTGCCTATTGAGCTACACCAGCTAATTTAAATGGCGACCCAGAACGGGCTCGAACCGTCGACCTCCAGCGTGACAGGCTGGCATTCTAACCAACTGAACTACTGGGCCATGTTCTTTTTGGGAATGGTGGGGACAATAGGGCTCGAACCTATGACCCTCTGCTTGTAAGGCAGATGCTCTCCCAGCTGAGCTATGCCCCCATTTTATGGTGACCCGTGGGGGAATCGAACCCCCGTTACCGCCGTGAAAGGGCGATGTCTTGACCGCTTGACCAACGGGCCATTGATGGTGACTCACCGGAGAATCGAACTCCGGACACCATGATTAAAAGTCATGTGCTCTACCGACTGAGCTAGTGAGTCACGATGTGAGCAATTTTTGCGGCTCACATTTATACATTCTACAATGTCAGAGTCAATTTGTCAATATACATTTTCTTCATCTGTTGTATCAAATTATATAACATATATATTTAGAACTTGTCAATCATTATTGTCTGATTCCTCTTTGGGCCCACAGAGATAATAGATATTTTTGTTCCGCAGATTTCTTCAATTCTTTCCAGATAGCGCAGGACACTTGTGGGAAGCTTGTTGTATTGGGTAATATCTCCGATATCTCCCCAGCCTTCAAACTCTTCATATATCGGCTCGCACTTTTCCAAATCCTCCAAGCTGGCAGGAAAATCCCTGATTATTTTTCCATCCAGCCTATAGCCTACGCACATTTTGATAGTCGGAATATTTGACAGTGTATCAAGCTTAGTTACGGCGATACCTGTAAGGCCGCTGATT
Source organism: Bacillota bacterium (assembly GCA_035417425.1). Lineage (GTDB taxonomy): Bacteria > Bacillota > Clostridia > Lutisporales > Lutisporaceae > BRH-c25. Next base: position 14,173 of record DAOLPD010000050.1, on the reverse strand, counting down.
CTTGCAGCATATCTGACTATTACGGCATCAAACCAGCCGCATCTCCTCGGTCTTCCTGTTACAGTACCGAATTCCTTGCCTGTTTTTCTGATATGTTCCCCTGTCTCGTCAAAAAGCTCTGTGGGGAAAGGACCCTTTCCTACTCTGGTTGTATATGCTTTTACAACTCCTATGACCTTGCCTATGAGAGCAGGCCCGACTCCCGCACCGATACATACTCCTCCTGCAATAGGATGTGAGGAAGTAACATAAGGATACGTTCCGAAGTCCAAATCCAGCAGCGTTCCCTGCGCTCCTTCGAAGAGCACTTTTTTTCCTGCTTTAATGGCATCGTAAATCAGCACCGTTGTATCTTCGACAAACGGTCTTATCTGTTCCGCATAGTCCAGATACTGGGCCAGCATTTCTTCATATGAATAACCTTCAAAATCATATATTTTCTTCAGGTATGCATTCTTAAGCTCCAAATTGGCTTTGAGTTTCTTTGCCAGAACCTCTTTTTTCAATAAATCGCATACCCTTATCCCGATTCGCTCTGTTTTGTCCATGTAGCAGGGGCCTATTCCTTTTTTGGTTGTTCCCAGATCGTCGCTCCCTCTTTTGAGCTCCGAAAGCTCGTCAATCTTCTTATGATACGGGAATAATACATGTGCCCTGTCACTTATCCTGAGATTTCCCGTCTTTATACCTCTGCTTTCCAGATTTCTGATCTCGTTAAGAAATGCTTCCGGATCAAGAACAACCCCATTGCCTATGATGCACTTTTTTTCAGGGTACAATATTCCTGAAGGAATAAGCTGCAGTTTATATACTTCATTATCAACCTCTACAGTATGTCCGGCATTATTACCACCCTGATATCTTACAACTACATCCGCTTTTTCGGCAAGATAATCTGTAAGCTTTCCCTTTCCTTCGTCTCCCCATTGAGCTCCTACTATTACTAATGATGACATATATAACACCTCTTTAATTATTTTCTCTGAGTTTAGTTGTGCTTACTGTATTTTTCCCCGAGCAAACGGGCAACATATACTCCGCTTGCCGAAGCTTGGGATAACGAATGTGTTACTCCTGAGCTGTCACCCAAAATATACAGCCCTTTGATTGTTGTTTCCAGGTTGCCGTCAACTTCTACCTGGGAATTATAGAATTTCACTTCCACACCATACAGCAGCGTATCTTCATTTGCTGTTCCCGGAGCAATTTTGTCCAATGCATAAATCATTTCTATGATATCATCAAGCTGTCTTTTGGGAATGACAAGGCTCAAATCTCCCGGTGTAGCATTTAGTGTCGGGCGCAGAAAGCTTTTTTCCATACGCCTTTCACTGGATCTGCGTCCTTTTACCAAGTCGCCGAATCTCTGAACCAATACTCCTCCGCCCAACATATTGCTGAGCCTTGCTATTGATTCACCATATTCATTGCTGTTCTTAAAGGGCTCTGTAAATCTGTTGGAAACCAGCAGTGCAAAATTCGTATTCTCGGTATGATACTTGGGATCTGAATAACTGTGTCCGTTTACTGTTACAATTCCGTTTGTATTTTCATTGACCACTTCTCCATGGGGATTCATACAGAAGGTTCTTACCAAATCATTGTATTTTTCTGTCCTATATACAATCTTGCTTTCATAGACCTGGCTTGTAATGTGCTCAAATATTGAAGCCGGAAGTTCAACCCGCACACCAATATCCACTCTGTTGCTTTCTGTTTTTATCCCCATCTTTTCACAAATCTGCGAAATCCATTTTGAACCGGAACGTCCGGCAGCCAGAATCAAATGATTGCAGGAATACTCTCCTTTTTCTGCTGATACGATAAAGGTATCTCCTTGTTTTTCAATATCCGATACTTCATTATTAAATATTATTTCTACCTTATCCTTCAGGTACTCATACAGATTTTTCATTATTACGAGGTTTTTGTCCGTTCCCATATGACGCACCTTGGCATCCAGCAAATGGAGATCGTGCCGCAATGCCTGTGTTCTAAGGCTGCTGTTCTCCGTGGAATAAAGTATGGCGCCTTCGCCGCCCATTTTACAGTTTACCTCATCCACATAGTACATAAGGTCAAGAGCTTCTTTCCTGCCTATATATTTGTAAAGCTCTCCACCAAAGTTATTGGTTATGTTGTATTTCCCGTCAGACATTCCTCCTGCTCCGCCGAATCCATTCATAATATTGCAGGTGGGACAGTTAATGCATGATTTTATTTTTTTATTATCTATAGGACATGCTCTTTTTTCCAGCTCATTTCCCTTTTCCAGCATAGCAACCTTAATATCTGCGTTATATTGCATAAGCTCATAAGCTGCAAATATACCGCTTGGCCCTGCGCCGACTATTATAACATCGTATTTCATTAGGGCACCGACCTCCATCCTTCATAGCAATATCGTATAGACAGATTATTGCTGTGCAAATCAAATAAGTATTTTTATCCAAATTTCATCCTAACAGAATATACTTTCCAAGTCAATATTACAAGGCTAAAGATTGCCCATATCAGACTTACTCTTATTATTATATGGACTTTTTTTAATAATTATGGAACTGCTTATTTCATATTAATAATACCATTGGTGTAATAAGGAAACCAGTTTTCTGAAAATTCTGATTCACATTATCCACATTATCCACAGAGATATGCACATATGTTCGGCTGGCTGTGCAAATTCTCTTGTCTCAATGTATATACTGCCGTGCATAATTATTATGCAGAAATTATGTTAATAGTACAATTTAATTGTTCACAATATCCACAGGTTATCCACAGGCAAAATCATATTCATATTTTGAAAAACAAGGAGCCTTCTACAAAATACTACGAAAGCTCCAATAAAACAACAAAATTTTATAGTTATGTAAATTAAATTGCTGTTATGTGCTTTTCCTTGTTCACAAATTTAGTGAACTGTCCCAGCCAAATCAGTTCAACAGTACCGGTGGGTCCATTCCTCTGCTTGGCAATATTAACTTCTCCGATATTTTTTTTCTCCGTATCCGGATGGTAGTATTCATCTCTATATAGGAACATGACAACATCAGCGTCCTGTTCTATAGCTCCCGACTCTCTCAGATCAGAGAGAACCGGTTTGTGATCTGCTCTCATTTCAGGTGCACGGGAAAGCTGAGACAGCGCTACAACCGGAACATTGATTTCTCTGGCTAAAGCTTTTAGTGATCTTGATATTTCGGATATCTCCTGCTGCCTGCTTTCGGCATTGCCTTTCCCCTGCATAAGCTGTAAATAGTCTATTACAATAAGTCCAAGGTCATGCTCCAGCTTGAGCCTCCTGCACTTTGCCCTCATTTCAGTTATAGAAATAGAAGGTGTATCATCTATATAGATAGGTGCTTCTGAAAGAGGGCCCATTGCCCTTGCAAGCTTTACCCATTCATCCTCGTTGATATCGCCTATCCTTAAGCGGTGAGCATCAATAAGAGCTTCTGAACACAACAACCTCTGTGTAAGCTGCTCCTTGGACATCTCGAGACTGAATATTGCAGTGGTAATTTTTTCCCTTACCGCTGCGTGCTGGACTATGTTCATCATAAACGAGGATTTCCCCATAGAAGGTCTTGCGGCAATAAGTATAAGGTCAGACTTCTGTAAGCCTGAAAGCTTGTTGTCCAGATCATGAAAGCCGGTAGGAACCCCTGTAATTTTGCCCTTATTCAGATATAATTGCTCTATTCTGTCAAAGTTAGCATTAAGTATGTTTTTTAGATGAACAAAGCCCTGAGTAGACCTGTTCAGGGATATATTGAATATGCCTTTTTCGGCATCATCTATGATTTCTCCTATGTCCTCCTCAGCTTGATAGCTCTTCTGTATTATCTCATTGGATGATTTGATAAGCTTCCTGAGTAAAGACTTGTCTTCTACAATTTTGGCATAATACTTGACATTGTGCGTAGTCGGAACAGCATCCATAAGGTTGGTCAGAAATGTTATTCCTCCCACTGCCTCCAATGTATTTCTGGTCTTAAGCTTCTCAGTGAGTGTAATAAGGTCTACCGGTTCCCCCCTGTTGTATATATCCACTATTGCCTCAAATATCTCCTTATGTGCTTCCCTATAAAAGTCATCTCCGGTAATAAATTCTGTGGCTGTGGATATAGCTTCCTTATCAAGGAGCATGGCTCCCAGAACCGACTGTTCGGCTTCTATATTGTTGGGCGGTATTCTCTGTATCATTTCACTCATTTCATCCACTCCTAGAATCTATTGTTCATCAAACATAAAACTAATCACTTCTTGAATATTGCCTGCGGGAATTATATTTATTCCATCCAGGCCGTTGGCTTCTTCCTTGTTTTCTTCAGGAATTATGACATTTTTGAAGCCTGCCCTTTTGGCTCCTGAAACTTTTTCAACGATACTGCCCACTGCTTTGATACGGCCCCTTATGGATATTTCCCCGGTAATGCAGGTATCCTGCCTGGCCGGCCGCTCCAATATTGCCGAATACAAAAGGCAGGTTATAGCAGCTCCGGCGGAAGGCCCGTCAACCTTACCGCCTCCAACGCAGTTAACATGAATATCATATTTGTTAATGTTCTTATCCGTTATTTTCCTTATAACCGAAAGAGCATTGAATAAAGAGTCCTTTGTCATACTGCCGGCTGTTTCATTGAACCTTACAGTGCCTGCCTCATCTTCTCTGGCAAAGCACACTGCTTCCAATTCGATTACATTGCCGATAAAGCTGTTCACCCCAAGGCCGTTAATCCGTCCGATTTCTCTGATGTTTTCCGCTTTTTTCTTGTTTAACGGCACATATCTGCCTTTGCTTAATACTTCTTTTATACAATCAATGGATATTTCAATATTCTTGTTTTCCCTGTCATTTATCATACTGCTGTAGCAGTCAGCAAGAATATTAACTGCCTTTCTGGCTTCGTAAGTATAGTTGCTGATCAACTCCGCCCCCTCTGCACTTATTCGGGCACCAAGCTTATCAGCCGCATTCAATACTATTTTGGCAATATCAGAACCGCTTAAAGGATTGAAGAAAACTTCCGCACAGCGTGATCGGAGAGCCGGATTTATTTCTTCCGGCGGCCTGGTGGTTGCTCCGATAAGAATAAAATCGGCGGGAGCACCTTCCTCAAACAGAAGCTTTATATACCGGGGTATGTTTTCGTTATTGACATCATAATATGAGGAATCGAACTTTACTTTCTTGTCCTCCAGCACCTTAAGCAGCTTATTCTGGAACATTACATCCAGCTCACCTATTTCATCTATAAAAAGCACCCCTCCGTGAGCTTCGGTAACCAGGCCTGGCTTAGGCTCAGGAACCCCCATCTCCGCAAGCTCCTTGTTGGCTCCCTGAAAAATAGGGTCATGAACCGAACCTAAGAGGGGATTTATTGATTCCTTCGGGTCCCACCTAAGGGTTGTTGCATCAACTTCCACAAACCTGGCTGTTCTGCTGAAGGGGGTATGTTTCCGGCCTTTAGCAATTTCAAGGGCAAGACGGGCTGTGGTGGTCTTGCCTACACCCGGAGGCCCGTACAATATAACATGCTGAGGAAAGGGTGAGGCGATCTTGGATATCAAAGCTGAAACAGCATTCTCCTGTCCTATTATTTCTTCCTCTTTTTGAGGGCGCATTACATCCATTATTGATTTTGTCAACCTTACCTTCTTCATTAGCTCCAAGTCCGCATATTTTTTCAGGGTAGAAGCATTTTCAAGTCCTACATGCTTTTTTATAACCTGCAGCTTCATTTCATTCAAGTATTCTATTTCCCTTGTCTCCATACGCTTTAAGACTTCCCGCTTTATGCCTTCTTCTATATATCTTTTGGCTGCGGCATCAGAAAGCTTGTCCTTAATATCTTCAATTAAAGATTCCAGCTTGTTCTCTTCAATTTTTTTGTTTTCTGTTTTACCGGAAACTATTTCATGCAGTATATAAACCTTTTCTTTATTATCTGTAACATTGTCCAGTTTTCTGGTCTTATCACTAGAATACAATTTTTTTGTAAAATCAACAAGTACATCAATTGATACATCTTTGCTGCGAATACTGCTGTGGTTATGACTCACCTTTTAGACCCCTCTCTGTTCTTCGACTTTTACATTTATTAATGCGGAAATCTCTGGATATACCTTGATTTCAACCTTATATGTCCCTAATGCCTTAATGGCATCATGAAGCACAATCTTTTTCTTGTCAATCTCCGTCTTGTGCTGTGATTTTATAGCATCCGCCACATCCTTGCTTGTTATTGATCCGAACAATTTGCCGTTCTCTCCTGCTTTTACCTTGAAGTTTACCTCCAATTTCCCAAGCTTGTCAGCAAGCTCCTTTGCGGCTTGCTTCTCTTTATCCTTCTTTATCATTTCAGCGTTTTTCTTTTCCTCCAGCTCTTTAAGCTTCCCTGAGGTAGCCTCTGCTGCAAGTTTTCTTGGGAACAGATAGTTCCTGGCATAACCGTCGCTGACATTGACCAATTGTTCCTTTTTTCCCAGATCCTTAACATCCTGTAAAAGTACAACCTTCATTTATCTTTCACCTTCCTTAAGATATTCCTCTATGGCTTTTTTCAATAAACTCATGGCCTTTTCCATAGTAAGCCCCGGAAGCTGTGCGCCTGCCACAGTGAGATGTCCGCCTCCGCCAAGCTTTTCCAGCACTACCTGCACATTAATATCTCCCAGGGATCTCCCGCTTATGAAAATATCCCCCTCAATGCAGGAAAGTACAAAGGAAGCATTTATGCCTTTGATATTCAACAGCTCGTCAGCGGCTTGAGCGGCAACCAGAGCAGGATTCTTTGCATTCACCGGTATAGCGGAAATTGCAATATTGTTCTTGAACATTTGCGCTCCCTTGACCACCTCAGCCCGAGTCAGGAAAGTCGCCATATCATCCTGGAAAAGCTGCTTTGTCAGGGTAGTGTCCGCTCCCATCCTTCTAAGATAAGATGCCGCCTCAAAGGTTCTGACCCCTGTCTGAAAAGAGAAATTCTTGGTATCTATAAATATCCCTGCGAGCAGGGCTTCTGCTTCTATCTGCTTAATCTTCGGCTTTTCAAACATATATTGCAGCAACTCGGTTACAAGCTCACTGGTAGAAGATGCATAAGGCTCTATGTATGTGATAACCGCATCCTCGATGAATTCGCTGCCTCTTCTATGGTGATCTATTATTGCAATTTTCTCAGCTTTTTCTACAAGCTGCTTTTGCACTGTAAACGCCGGTCTGTGCACATCTACAACCACCAGCAAAGTGTTTTCCCCGCAAATTTGAAGGGCATCCTGCGGACTGACAAATACATCCGCATATTCCTCATCCTCCTGAAGTTCCGACCATAGGTTTGTTATACCTGCATTTACACCGTTAAGTACTATTTTTACTTCCTTGTTCAGGCCTTTGCAGCACCTGTATATGCCCAAGGCGGAGCCCATACAGTCAAGATCAGGCATTTCGTGACCCATTATAAGAACATCCTCAGACTGCTCAATAAGCTGTCTTAATGCGTAGGCTATTACCCTTGCCTTTACTCTTGTCCTCTTCTCAACAGCCTTTGTCTTGCCTCCGTAGAAGGAAAGCTTTTCATTATCTTTGACAACCGCCTGATCTCCCCCTCTGCCCAGAGCAATATCCATGGCACTGGCACTAAATTTCTGCAGCTCTGCATGGGTCTTCCCGTTAACTCCAACGCCTATGCTTAATGTTATGGGAATTTTGTTACCTGTATTGATTTCCCTTATGCTGTCAAGTATGTCAAAACGTTTTTCCTCCATTGATATCAGTTGCTTATGACTGAAATAAATCATGTATTCACCGTTGGAATACTTCTGGATTGATGCGTTGTTAAGTGCAGCCCATGCATTGATCCTTCTGTCAACTTCCGCCACCAGGGCAGGCCTTAACGCTTCCTCCGTCTCTTTAATTACCTCTTCAATGTTATCTACCTGAAGCAAAGCCGCTATGGGCCTTTCGTCGTTGTATTTGTTCCTGAGGCCTATAAAGTCTGTCTTATCCACAAAATACATTATTATAATATTCTTTTCCTCGCCGCTTTCATTGATATTGATCAAATTGCAGTATACATCATAGTATCTGTCTTTGATATTGATATTCTTGAACAGTTCCATTTTATTTTTCAATATCCTGCTGATATCCACACCGCTTAAATAGGAAGACAGCTTCTTATCAAGTATGTACTCTCCTTGAAAAATACTCGAAAAAAGCATATTATACCAATTGATAATGCCCTGATCATCAATAATAACCAATGGAAACGGCAGGTTAAGAATAGCATTTTTGGTTGCAGTATCTACATTTTCAGATAAGTTTTCTATATATAATCTGAGTTCTTCCTTTTTTCTGCTTGCAGCATGAAAATTGTGGTAAATCAGATATCCCAGAAGCAGTACGCCGGCCAGACCCAAAAAAGCATTGTAATAGCCAATAACTACTACGGCAATGGCGAGTATCCAAAGAGATATGCTCACATCCGGCCCCCATATGTCCGAAAACTTGCGAATTTTCATCATACACCTCCAATGCTATTTTTGGATTTCAGCCGTCTAAAATCAAACGCCAGGTCTAATATACCGATAAAGACTATAAACTGAATAAAGGTAAGAATAATAAAAACAGCTATTATGTTCCGCAATGGTTTTGAGATACCGTATCTATCTCCATAAACCCTTGCAAAATAAACAACTACCGAAATTCCAACAATAGTGAAAACCAGTGTTAATATAGTAGAGATGTTTATAGCAGCTGTATTGAATCCGGGAACCCTAAAGTATGATGCTGCCACTGCAAAAACAGCCGTTCCAAGCAATATGTATGAATATGGTTCGGTAAGCCGCCATTTTGAAAATTCATCTATGTCGGGTAAAATAAAACCGATTCTTTTCAGGATTAGCCTTGTAAGCTTATAATCAATAAACGAGAAAAATACACCTGATATCAGCAACGAAGAAGGAATCACATACTTTGCCAGCTCTATTGCCTGACTAAAGTAATCCTTAAATTCCTGCAGCTTATCCTCTGCAATACCGAACTGCCTGTATATATCCAATGATGTTTCCAACTGCTCCCTGAAGGCAGAATCAAGATTTGACAAAAATTCCAATCCGTCAATACCTGCAATCTTTAATGACAGCAGAAACTCTCCCGCCATGCTTACGGAGAGTAGTATACCGCACACTAATATTACTGCATATGGATTCACCCTTTTATTTATCATATGCCCCATTATTACTCCAGGGACACCAAATCCAATCAGAAGCCCAACCCCTACCAGGGGCTGCGTCACCAGGGAAACCACCAGCCCGGCAGATAAGGCAGACAATATACTCGCTTTAATGCCATTTCTATAACCTACTATTATTACCGGTACAGGCCAAATCACAGCTATTATTCCGAGATACTGCATATAAAAATACAATATCCCCAAAAGTGCAGTGACACCTGCAAATATTGCGCCTTCTACCAGTGCTCTTGTTTGCATTCTCTCCATGCTGAGCCTCTAGCCTTTCTTCGTTTTCAAATAGTCGCCGAGATCAGTCAGGTCCCCGTACCATTTTTCCGTCTCGTGCTCCTCAAGCATTCCTAACCGTATCTTTTCCAATATTCTGGAATCAATCATTGAATATGGTACTCCAAGCCTTTTACCGAGCAGATATGTAACCAGTACAAGGTTTGCCAGTATATCCTGAATGACCCCCTGTCCCACCTTGGTACCCTTCAAAAGGTTCTGATATAGTGATGCAACGGTGGTTAAGAGCTCACTTTTCAAAAACTCTATCATTTTTATATTCTTTGTAATGTCAGTATCCTGGTTTAACAAGCTAATCCCCCCATTACATTATTTGACCTTGTCCACTATTAATATTATATTCCATATATAATAAAAAATTAGTCAAATCATGTTTGGGAAGCTTATTTTATCTTACCACAATTCGTCAAAGTAAACAACAAATCAAAATGTCTTGTAATCTTTGGAATCACTGGATTCGCAAGCCATATAACCTTCCAGCGTCAAACAGCTTAACCTGTTCTTTAATTCGACATACTAAATATAATACCTTCTCAAAAACTCCTTTTAAATATTGGAATCAGCGGTATTGAATAGCATTTCAGAATACAAAAAATAAACCCGGAGGCAAAAACCTCCGAGTCTGATATTTGTTCTTTTAATCGGTAGTAAAGGGCAGGAAAGCTATGTTCCTTGCTCTCTTTATTGCTATTGTGAGCTGTCTCTGATGCTTTGCACAGTTTCCGGAAATTCTTCTCGGAATTATCTTGCCTCTCTCAGAGATGAATCTTCTCAGTTTGTTTACATCTTTGTAATCTATATGTTCAACTTTATCAATGCAAAAGTTACAAACTTTTTTCTTCGGCTTTCTCATTTTTCCGCCGCCGGTTCTTTCGCTGCTACCGCGTCTGTTCAATCATTTTCCCTCCAATCTATATGTTTTTCGTAACATATCTGTTAAAACGGAAGCTCATCCTCTTCTTCAGCCAGGTGGAAATCACCATAATCCAAATCAGATCTGCCTTCATTGCCTTGTCCTCGTGCATCAGAGCCTCTATCCAGGAAATCAACTTCGTCCGCTATCACTTCTGTTGCATAATGCCTTTTGCCGTCCTGATCATCCCAGCTTCTCGTCTGGAGTCTTCCTGAAACGGCAACAAGCCTGCCCTTCTTTATGAACTTACCACAATTATCCGCGGATTTTCCAAATACAATTATCGGTATAAAATCTGCAGTTGGTTGACCTTCCCTTTTATAGGTCCTGTCAACAGCGATAGTGAATTTAGCTATTGGTGTTTGATTATCTGCTGTGTACCTGATTTCAGGATCCCTTGTCAATCTGCCCACCAAGGCAACTTTATTCAACATAATCACACCGCCTAAATTTTTTACTTTTGAATTCCTTTGTGCTACTCTTCAATTTTTATTATCATGTGCCTTAAAATCTCTTCTGTTATGCCGAATACTCTGTCAAGCTCTTTTGGTACAACCTGTGATGCTTTATACTTCATATATACATAGTAGCCTTCTCCGATATCATCTATTAGATAAGCGAGCTTTCTTTTGCCCCAGTCATCTATAGCTTCGATTTCGCCGTTTTCTTCAATAATTGCCTTGAACTTTTCCTGAAGAGCTTTTATCCCTTCTTCATCAACGGTCGGCCTGACTATATATATGGTTTCGTACTTGTTCATAAAAATTCACCTCCTCCCCACGGACTAACGGCCCTATCTGAATATGATAGAGCGAGGATATTTACGCAATTATAGATTATAACACTATATAAAGCTTTAATCAATATTATTCTCTTCAGGTGCTGCACTTTTTATTACCTTTTTAACAGATTTTTCAAACTTAGGCCTTGGCAGCATCACTATTCTTCCGCATTTCAGGCATTTTATCTTGAAATCCGCTCCCACCCTTATGACCTCCCAGTGATTATCACCGCAGGGATGCTGTTTTTTTGTTTCCACGATATCTCCAAGATTGAATTGTTTCGGGTAATACATATGCATCCATCCTATCCTATATTAATTACTTTACCTGCAGAATTCATCTTTTCAATTATTGAATACATATTTCCTACTATGCCGACCTGGAGCTTATCCTTCAACTGATAGAAATCCAGGCAGGTACCGCAGCTTATAATCTCCACCCCTGAGTTTTCCAGCTTCTTAATATTCTCCAACACCTCTGAGCCCTCTGCGGTAAGCTTAACACCACTGTTCAGAAACATCACAGCCTTTGGCAGCGGTGTGGTTTCGGCAAGTGCGTAAGTATAGCTCTTTATCAGCACCTTACCCAGATCCTCTGCACCTTGGCCCAATTTGTCCGTAGTTATTACTATTACTGTGCTGTCCTCTTTTGTTTCCATGCTTTGTGCTCCCGCTGCCTTTTTTATCTTTATGTAATAACAGCCGTTTTCGTCAGATATCTCGTATTTGCAGCTTAGATTTTCAGCCAATCTTGAAACGTTTTCCTTTGCAGTGATATTATCTACTATAGTAACTACCTCACCCTCCGTCATTCCCTCAAGGGCCTTTTTGGTGAGTATTACCGGTTGAGGACAAACAAGCCCTCTGGCATCTATTTCTTTCATGCTAATCCTCCTCACTCAATCGTGCGATTCAATTTCCTTTATAATATTTGAATTATACCATTAATTATTAATTTTTAAAACTAAAGCAGCCCGTTTCGCGTATATATAAATAGGAAGAGATGCTATACAGGCTTTGTAATATCTCTTAATAATATTTATGCATTCTCACAACATTTTAATATATTTTTAGATTTTGATTAATATTATTAATTAATATATTGACATTATTAATTACTGGCTTATAATGGATTATAAAGGCAATACATTATAACAAGTTAGGAGTGAAATAATGAAACGTGAAGTCATGGGGCAGTGTCCTATTTGCAGCGGACCGGTTGAAATAACGGAAGTATCCTGCAATTCATGCAAAAGCACGATAAGAGGGCACTTCAAGCCGTGTAAATTCTGTTCCCTATCACAGGAGCACAAGGAATTTGCGGAAATATTCATCAAAAATAGAGGAAATATAAAGGAAATAGAGCGAGAGCTGGGAATATCATACCCTACAGTGAAGGGAAAGCTGGATTCTCTTATTTCAGCATTGGGTTACAAAAGCCAGAGTGTGGATCAAAGCTATAAAAAGGAAATTCTTGAAAGGCTTTATAGAGGTGAAATATCCTCGGAAGAAGCAATCAGATTAATGAGTGAATAGGGGGGACTGTTGTGGAAGAAAAAATGTTAATACTTAAAATGCTCCAGGAGGGGAAAATAACCACCGATGAAGCTGTAAAGCTTCTTGAAGCTTTGGAGAAGGGCGGCTCCGGCACACCGTCTTCCGGTTCAAAAATAAACGAATTAAAAGATGAACTCACCGCCAAGCTAAACGAAATTAAAATAGATGAGAAACTAAACAAATTTGGTGAAAAAGCTTCCAAGCTTGCTTCCACCTTCGGCGAAAAGGCAGGAAAGCTGGTGGAGCAGCTGGGAGAAAATATTAACACCGATAAGACAGGAAATAATGCTGAGAAATTTGCCGAGGAATTCACAAAAAAAATGGAAATACTGGGCCAGGATATTGCTGAGTCTGCCGCAAAATTCGCAGATGTCTTTACAAGCCAGATAGACAATTTCTTTGACACAGTGTACGAAAAAAATAAATATAACAGCAGCTATACCTACCCGGTTGAAGATGCTCTCAGTATATACCTTGAAACAAGCAATTTCTCCGTAAAAGCCTGCCCCGGTGACACAAAGGAAATAAAGATAAACCTGTATGTTAATTCAAATGTGCCTCAGCTGGCCATTGATGAATATTTTAAGGTTATTAAAGATACCGAAGGCTATAGGTTTTCCACCGAATTTCCGGGCAGAACCTGGGGGAAGATTGAAATACTGCTTCCCAAAGGTATGGATGTAATCAGCTTTTCTACAAACAATGCAAAATGTGAAATCAGTGATATGGATGTTAATCATATAAGCTGTACTACGGCAAACGGAAGGGTAATCCTGACAAAATGCAGCGCAGATAAAATGGAAATACTCACCGACAACGAAAGGATAATTTTTAACGAGGTATCCGCAAGAACTGCAAACATCAGAACCTCAAACTCCAAAATAGCGATAGAGGGCAGTCGCCTGGACAATATAGATGCAAAAACCAGCAACGCTGCAATTGTGGTAAGTACTTCCCGAAAAGGTGATTCTCTGAACCCTTGCTATACCCTCAACACCTCCAACGGAAAAATTGATTTCAGCCTTACCGGAGAAGAAGGCTTTGAGTATATGGTTGATACACGTACTACAATGAGCAGTATTGATGTAAAACTTGCAAACCTCACTTACGAAACGGAGAAGAATAACATAGGCATGCAAGGCTCTGTACAGCTTAAAAGCGAGAATTTTGATACCGCCTCCAACAAGATATCAATTATGGCAAATACCTCAAATGCACCGATAAATATTAAGAATATTTAATTATTACCACAATAAAAAAGCATCTATGCATCAGCCTGTCCGGCTGATACATAGATGCTTTTACGTGTTTTTAAGAAAAAACCGTGGGATTTACGTGAGGTAAATCCAGCACATACCAACAGGAGGTTGGGTTTAT
>DAOLPD010000049.1:0-17750 GCA_035417425.1 Bacillota bacterium | reverse complement strand
CCTGTCAAAATCATAATCCGTGTGCCTCGATATACTATACTGCCTCTTGCGGAGGGTTATGCAATCTTTAATCCTCATTTAAAAATATTGCTTAAGAAATTGCCGGTTTTTTTGATATCGATTTTGTCGTTATATACGCAAGAAATTATGTAACCTTCAATAAATAGATTTCCATCATCAACGCTCAGCCTGTTAATGTGTAAATCAGTTCCCCTTATAATAAGGCCTCCTGCCTCCGTTTCCAATGAAACTTCACTTTCATTAAAGCTGGCTACATCTCTGACTCCGTTGATAATAAGTCTTTCTCGCCCTTCAATCGTTATACTGTGAGGTTTTGACTTAATGAGCTTCTTTTCTTCCATAAAAATCCCCCCACTGGTGGTATATTGCTTACTAGTATTTATATGCATGGAGGGTATAATTATGAATAAGAAGTGCGCCGTGTGGCGCACTTCTTCAAATTAGCCTGTACATCTCTCTTGCCGAAGCTTTTGATACATTATCCGATATGTCTGTAATCTCTGCCTTTATTCTTTTTTCTCCGAATACAATCTCTATTATGTCTCCAACCTTCACTTCAGCACTTGGCTTTGCCTGTTTGCCATTCAGATAGACCTTTTCACCTTCACAGGCCTCCTTGGCTATCGTCCTTCTTTTTATCAGCCTGGAATTCTTCAAGTATTTATCAAGCCTCAATCAAATCACATCCTCTTTATAGCATGAAAAATGAAAAATCAGGCCCGTCCGGCCTGATTCCTCTAAAATATGTACTTATTTCTTCTTATTTACGAGATCCTTAAGATCCTTGCCAGCCTTGAATATCGGAGCTTTTGATGCTGGTATTTTGATCTCTTCTCTGGTTCTTGGATTTCTGCCTACTCTAGCCTTTCTTGCTTTAACTTCAAAAGTTCCAAAACCGACTAACTGAACTTTATCACCTTTTGCAAGTGCTTCTTCTACACTCTCAATGAGAGCCTTAAGAGCCTTTTCGGAATCTTTTTTTGTCATAGCACTTTTTTCGGCCATTTTGCTGATAAGATCTGATTTATTCATCATTTTCCCTCCATTTTTTATTTTGTAGGAAATATTTACTGATTATGGATATTCTACCTCATTCCCGAAAATCCTTCTTTTTTTTCATTTTTTTTCATCTTTTTTTGCTAAAACTTGCTGTTTTGCTTCATTCCACAGCTTATCCATCTCCTGCAAGCTCATTTTATCAAGTTTTCTACCGGATTGCAAGGCTGTTTCTTCAATATATTTGAACCTTCGGATAAATTTTTCCGTTGTGCTTCTTAGGGCAAGCTCAGGTTGAACCTTTAAGAATCTTGAAACATTAACAACAGAGAACAGTAAATCCCCTATTTCTTCCTCTATTATGGCCTTTTCTCCTGTTTTATATACTTCCTTTAACTCTTCTGCCTCCTCATAAACCTTTGAAAATGCTTCTTCCACCTCATCCCAGTCAAAGCCTGCCAATGCCGCTTTCTGTTGAACCTTGTACGATCTCATCAATGCCGGCAGTATTTCAGGTATGTCTTCAAGAGTCTTTGTATATGTGTCTATGCCCTTATACTTGCGTTTTGATGCTTCCCAGCTCTTTAATGCTCCGCTTTCACTGGTAGCTTTTACATCTCCGAACACGTGAGGATGCCTTATTATCAGCTTATTTACTATGTTGGTTATTACTTCGTTTATATCAAACTCTCCATTCTCCCTGGCTATTTGTGAGTGAAATACAACCTGCAGCAGCAAATCCCCAAGCTCTTCAACTATAAGTTCAAGATCGTCCTTTTCTATGGCATCCAGAACCTCATAGGTTTCTTCGAGGAGATACGGCTTTAAGGACTCCCTTGTCTGCTCCTTATCCCAGGGGCAGCCCTTCTCGCCTCTCAAGCTTTCCATAAGCTCCACCAAGTCATCAAAGCTCTTGTATCTTGCTCCCGAATCTTTTGCTGGAGGGATATAGATGCTTGTAAGATAATCCATCCACTCTATCCTGTCCAGCTCATAAAGCGGTATGCTTTCAATGCGCTCCTGCCCTTCCACTCCGGCTGCCCTTATTATATATATTTCAAGATCGTCTGTGTAGTAATCCATCAGCACCAGTTTTACTTCTGAAGCGACCAGCTTGTCATACACCTGGGTTATAATATTGCCGCATTTCTGGTCGGGCTTCTGGGTTTTGACGCTCAACCCGTCAATGATTTTCAAACCATATATGGGATCTATTTTCAGGGAGCTTAATATAACATCAATGAAGCTCAATGCAGGAACTATATTTACTTTAATGTCCTTCCCCGCACCGGCCAGAATTAGTTCGACACTTTTTTCAGCCACCAGGGGATGTCCCGGCACGGCATATACTACTTGGCCCTTTTCACGGCACAAGTCCAATATGCGCCGGCTTATCTGCTCGTAAGTCTCATCAAAGGATTCACAGCTGTCATATATATCATCGCAGCATGTAAAGCTGATGCCTGATTCTCTTATACGTTCTGCAACAGGGTGTTTTTCTGTCCTAAAGACCAATGTTTCAGCGTCTTTCATTATTTCGAAGGCTTCCAGGCTAAGCTGTTTATAATCCCCCGGCCCTAATCCTAAAATAGTTATCTTTTGCATATATAGTTTTTCTCCTTACTCCTAATTCTGCGTCAAGCCCTGAAACTTCAGAGCCTGCCTCAAATCTCGCGTCTCGTATCTCTTATCTTATTCTATAACAACCCTTTTTTCTTCAATATGCTTGAAAGCCTTTTGCCCCCCGGAGTCATTTCCAGTTCTTCCGTTGCTATTCCCTTTATGAGTATCAATACAATACCATATACCAGTGCAGCAAACGTCACACTTATCAACGTCGCTACAGAATTCCTCCCTATTGCTTCGAAAAGCAGCCTATAACTCAAATATGCCGCAGCCATCATGGCACCGGTAGCTATTAAAGGCTTCACGATTATTTTGGTTATTCTTATACTTGATTTTTGATGTTTTACTATTGCAGACAGATTAAGAAAGGCTGATACAGCATATCCTGCAACTGTACCTATTGCCGCACCTCTAATGTTTATGAAGGGTATTGAGGTCAAGGTATAACTTACTGCAAATTTCACCAAAGCCCCTACAATCAGGCTCATTACAGGTATTCTTTCCTTTCCCATACCCTGAAGTATTCCTGTCATTGTCTGGACAAGCGTCAAAAATATAACGGCTGTAGAAAGATAACGAAGTACCATTCCTAAAGATGCAGGTTCCGCCGGATACATAAGCTTCATTATCGGATCTGCAAGTATAAAAAGACCGAATGCAGCAGGCAATCCGATAAGCAGGCTAAGACGGATTGCCAGTTCTGACTTCCTTGAAGCACTGCCGAAATCGCTTTTTGCTATTGACTCCGATATTGCAGGAACCAGGCTTGCAGCTAAAGCTATTGTAAACACCTGAGGCAGATTAATAAAAGCCCCTGCCATACCCTTAAGCTGCCCAAGCAGGCTGGTTGCAGTTTCGTGGGAAAAACCCGCAGCTTGAAGTCTATCCATTACAATAAAAGTGTCAATAACATTCATTACCGGCATTATGCTGCCGCCAATTGTAATTGGTATTGAGAATATCACTATTTTCTTTATGATGCTTAAGGCGGAATCTTTCTTCAACTGACTGTCAGCCCTTATCCCAGCCTTTATCTCGCCCCTTTTCATTCTGTATATGTAAATAAGAGTGAGAAAACTGACAAGTCCTCCTATTGTAGTGCCAAACACCGCTCCTCCTGCCGCAGCCTCATATCCCACAGATAAGAATGTTATCGCCAGAATGAAACCGAAAACAACACGGGCAATTTGTTCCGTCACCTGTGATAGCCCGCTGGGAGTCATATTCTGCATACCCTGAAAGTATCCCCTGAAAGCTCCGCTCAGTGATACTGTAAATATTGCCGGTGCAACACAGAGAACGGCTACATATGCTCCCGGGTTCTTCACCATCATCGCAAAGCCTTTGGCATTGAAAAACAATATCGCAGATAGTGTTATCCCTAAGAAGGCTATCAGCGAAAGCGCCACCTTAAAAGTCTTATGTGCCTCATCCCGCCTTCCTATCTCTATTTTCTCCGATACCAATTTGGATATAGCTATGGGTATGGAGTAAGCCGAGATTGTCAGCATCATTATATAGAGATCATATGCAGTCTGGTAGTACGCCATCCCCTCAGAGCCTATTATCCTGCCCAGAGGTATTCTGTATATGGCACCCAGCACCTTTGATATTATACCTGCAGCTGCAAGAATTGCAGCACCTTTTATGAATGATTGTTTGTGAAACCCCATTTCTGACCTCCCAAAAGAACTTGGCATAATTATTCTAACATATCTAAATGTTTTATACTAAACATTTTACATTGAATTCAAATAGTATAAAACATTTCCCTTGATTCATATGTCGTGAAAAGTACTTTGCTTTAACACAAAATCAGAATCTATCTGATTTTATAATGATAAATTTTTCTCGACATATATGTGCAAAACTAACAAAAGTATTTATATATATGTTTCGCACTAAACATATTATACTAAATTGATGTAGTGCGAAACATTTTCATTGATTCATATATCGTGAAAAATACAGATTTGATAATACAAAAGTAGATGCTTCTACTACTTTTGTGATGATAAATTTTTTCACGATATATATAGCTAATATAGCCAAAAAACAAGCATTATAGAACAAAAAAGTAGCAGCCTCTCCGACTACTACTTTCGTTCAACCTTCATCATTGCTCCATTTGCTTGCCAAGGAAGCTGGCTGCCGTCTCCGACAATTTTACCTCCAGCTCTCCCATCTGTACGTTTGGATCTTTAGAAAGTAACAAAACTGCGCCTATAGAATCACCCTGGGTTATGATCGGTGCCACAACTCCGGCGGTATATTTGGGTGTACCCTCTTCATCAGCAGATATATTGATCATTTTGTTTTCTCCGGTCAGGCTTAAAACAACTGTTGTCTTGTCTTCCATTATTCTTTCCAATGAAGGGCTTACCCTCTTATCCAGCAATTCTTTCTTTGGTGCTCCCGCAACAGCAATAATGGTATCTCTGTCGGCTATGCATGTTATATGCTCCATGGAACTGTGAAGAGACTCTACATATTCTTTTGCGAAGTCACTGAGTTCTCCTATGGGGGAATATTTCTTAAGTATTACTTCACCTTCCCTATCTGTAAATATCTCCAAAGGGTCCCCTTCTCTTATACGCAAAGTTCTCCTTATCTCTTTTGGTATTACAACTCTTCCAAGGTCATCTATCCTTCTTACAATTCCGGTTGCTTTCAACTTAAAACCTCCTTTTCGAATTTACATAATTGTTTGTAATGGTTATTATTTTACCAACAACAATTTTTTATACACAATTTTGCAAATTATAGATAATAAGAAAAAAAGCAGTCTCACGACCGCATTTTTCATATTTTATTTTAAATTTTTGGTGAACTTCTCAATCTCTGCATTCTTTCTCATTTCTTCGAGAAGCTTCTCATATTCCGAGCTTTTCTTCTCATATAGCAGATTCCCTTTAAGCATTTCTTTTACATCCTCAAATTTGTCCAGCTTACTGTCCTCAACTTTTATAATGTGAAAACCAAAGTCAGTCTGAACGATTTCACTGATCTCTCCGGGCTTTAGTGCAAAAGCCGCTTTCTCAAAAGGCTCCACCATATCTCCATGCCTGAAGTAGTCAAGATCTCCGCTGTTTTCCTTTGCACTGGGATCCTTTGAATACTGCTTGGCCAGCTCGGCAAAATTCTCCCCGGCTTTTACCCTTGTAAGCATTTTCTCGGCTTCTTCCTTTGTATCCAGCAGTATATGGCTTGCCTTGACGCTCATAAATACATCCTGATGGGTATCATAATAATTCTTTGACTCCTCATCAGTAACTGTTATATTCTCAGTGAGCTTATCAACAAGTTTATTTATGGTAAGCTCCTTTTTTACCGATTCCTTGAAGTATTCAAGATCAACACCCTGCCCCTTAAGAAACTCATTGAACTTTTCTTCATTATCGAAGTATTTTCTGGCATTTTCAATTTCTGCGTTCACTTCGTCATCTGTAATGACAATCCCAAGCTTCGCGGCTTCTGCCATCTGAAGTTTTTCATCAATCAGCATGTCCAGAAGCTTTTCCCTGGCAACATCGCCGAACTTTCTTCCTTCAACCTCCTGATCCCATACTTCCGTACCAAACTGCTGTTCATACTGTGTCTTGAATATATTAAACATTTTATTGAATTCTTCTTTTAAAATCTCTTTTCCCGAAACTTTTGCAACTACAGTCTTATTATCAACTTCGGGATTTACTCTGACCATGTTGCAGGCAGTCGGAAATACTGTCAGCAATACAAGTGCCAAAGATACTAAAATCAGCCTGCATTTTTTATTAAACAATTTACATCGCTCCCCTACTTGTTTTTAGTCAAGGTTAATTATACCCTATATCAACCATTCTGAAAACTACTAATTTTTCCTAGGAATTCTTTTAAGAATTTGATATACTCCTCCGGCCTGTCCTCATCAACTTTTATGGTGAAATATGGCTGGCCGCTTGCGGTAAAGAGCAGCCTGTCAATGTATTCCCCTGCTACCCTTATAGCTGTTTCGGGCTTAATGCTCCTATCGTTGCTGAATTTCACCAATATGCTGTTTTTCCTCTGAGTTATGGATACTACATTGCATTTACCGGCTAAATGCTTTATATAGGATATATCCAGCAGATTCCTGACTACCTGCGGTAAGTCTCCGAACCTGTCCTCTATCTCCTCTTCAATGTCATAGATATCTTCCTGGCTTCCAATGTATGCAATCTTCTTATAAATCTCAATTTTTTGATTCTCATCGGATATATAGTTTTCCGGAATAAATGCACTAATCTTAAGCTCTATTGATGTATCAACGGCCTCTGCGACCTCTTCACCCTTAAGCTCCTTTACCGTATCCTCAAGCAGCTTTATATAAAGGTCATATCCTATGGCCTCCAAATGACCATGCTGCTCCCTGCCTAGTAAGTTGCCTGCTCCTCTGATTTCCAGATCCCTCATGGCTATTTTAAAACCGGAACCGAACTCAGTGAATTCCCTTATGGCTTGAAGCCTTTTTTCTGCAACTTCATTCAGCACCTTATCCTTCTGATATGTCAGATATGCATAAGCAAGCCTGTTGGAACGCCCAACCCTTCCCCTGAGCTGATAAAGCTGTGATAGTCCCATCTTATCTGCATCACTTATTATTATGGTGTTTACATTGGGAATATCCAGGCCTGCTTCAATAATAGTTGTACAAACCAATACATCATATTCATTATTATAAAAATCCAGCATAGTGTCCTCAAGCATCTTCTCTTCCATCTGTCCGTGGGCTACCGCCACCCTTGCCTCGGGTATCATCGTCTTAAGCTTTGCGGCAATCTTCTGTATGCTTCTCACACGGTTGTGTAAATAATATACCTGGCCCCCTCTTGCTATTTCTTTGGCAATTGCGTCTTTGATTACCTCTTCGTTATACTCCATTACATAGGTCTGAACGGGGTACCTTTCTTCCGGAGGTTCTTCAATTATGCTTATGTCCCTTATACCTGCAAGGGACATGTGCAGTGTTCTTGGAATAGGAGTCGCAGTCAAAGTCAGCACATCCACATTCTTTTTAAGACTCTTTATCTTTTCCTTATGGGCAACGCCAAACCTCTGCTCTTCATCAATTATCAAGAGCCCCAGGTCCCTGAACTCCACGTCATTCTGCAGGAGCCTGTGGGTTCCGATTATTATATCCACATTGCCATTCTTTATATTTTGAATTATCCTGCCTTGCTCAGCATGAGTCTTGAATCTGGATAAAACATCTATATTTACAGGGAAGCTGGCAAACCTTTGAATACAGGTATTATAATGCTGCTGCGCCAGTATTGTCGTAGGAACCAGGATTGCCGCCTGCTTGTTGTCCATGACACACTTAAATATCGCCCTGAGAGCAACCTCAGTCTTTCCATATCCTACATCCCCGCATAACAGCCTATCCATTACCCTTGGATCTTCCATGCTCTTCTTGATTTCTTCAATGCATCTCAACTGATCCTGAGTCTCCTGATATTGGAACATATCCTCAAATTCTTTCTGCCATCTGGTATCCTCTGAAAATGCGAAGCCTACCGCCTGCTGCCTTTCTGCATAAAGCTTAAGAAGATCCATCGCCATAGCTTCTATGGCCTTCTTGGCCTTTGTCTTAACCTTCACCCACTCTGTTCCGCCCAGTCTGTTCAGCTTGGGGCCCTTGTCCTCCGCTCCTATATATTTCTGAATCATATCCAGCTGGTCTGTGGGTATATAAAGCTTGTCATTCCCCGAATACCTGATATGAAGGTAATCCCTGGTGGTGTTATCTATCTTCAGTTTCTCTATCCCAACGTACTGTCCTATGCCATGATTCTCGTGAACAACATAATCCCCTGCTTTTAGATCGGTAAACACATTTATGGCTTTGCCTTTTTTCTTTTCAATCTTCTTCCTGCCCTTTGAGCCGAAAGGCTCTCTGTCGCTTATAACGGCATACTTTATCGATGGAAAATCAAATCCGCTGTTTAGTATTCCGGGAAGAATGATTACATGTCCTTCTTTTAGCTCAATATCAAGCTCATCCTTGTATATTGCATCAATATCCCTGTCCCTAAGATCTGAAGCCAGCCTCAGGCCCCTATCCCTTGAGCCTGAAAGTATCAGAACCCTGTATCTATGCTTTTTCCATGCGGCAATCTCTTCCATAAGCATGGAAAGCTTGCCATGGAAAGGATGCATTGATCGGCTGGTAATGCTTATGGTTTTCTGAGGAATAAAATCATTACTGCTTTTATACAATGAATCCAGGCAGACTGTCTTTCTCTCCCGGATCCTTGGAACAAGATCTTCGTAAGTAAATAATGCCTCAAACTGTCCCGGCAGAACTTCACCCTTCTCCAGAAGCTGATTAAAATGCTCCATGAATTCCGTCCCTATGGTCTCGCAGCGCTGTTTTATCCTGTTAGGCTCATCTATGAAAATAATGCAATCCTTCATATAATCAATGAGACTGTAATTCTTATCGGGAAAATACGGCGAATATTTTTCTATTCCCTCAAAGTGTATACCCTGCCTCATTTTTTCAATGTCCTCGGATATCTTTTCCCTTACCCTGATATCGGAGGTTTTCTTCCTGCGCTCATTTCCTGATGCCCTAAGCCTTGCAGAAAGCTCTGACTGAAGGTTTTCCGCACCCAGGAGGAACTCCTCCTCTTTAACGATGAATTCTCTGGCAGGTGTGATTTTGATTTTTTCGATTTTATTTATAGAACGCTGGGTCAGCACATCAAAGTATCGGATGGAATCTATTTCATCATCAAAAAGTTCAATTCTGGCTGCGTTCTGGTGTATGGGAGAAAAGAAGTCAATTATACCTCCTCTTATTGAGAACTGGCCTTTGCCCTCTACCATGTCAATTCGCTCATATCCTGCTTTAATGAAATATTCTTTGATCTCATCCAATGAGACGGTTTCTCCCACTGAAAGTTCCCTGGTCATTGATGCAAAAAGCTCAGGAGACACTGTCCTTGTGAGCAGTGCCTCTATGGAAGTGCAGACAATGCAATTTTTGCCGTTGATGATATCATCATATGTCTTTAAGCGGTTCTGCAGAATTTCATTGCTTCTGGCATCAATCCTGTGGAATACCAACTCCCTGCCGGGCATTAAAGCCGCCATATCCGGCTCAAAAAAAGATATATCCTCATAAATCTTCCTGGAAAGCAAATCATTGTGCGTTATGAAAAGACACGCCTTTCCAAAATGCCTGCATACAAATGCAGCTGCCGCAGCCTTCTGGGTATCGGAAATACCATAGACTTCTACTGTATTCAGATTTGCTTGTAGAGATGAAAGCAGTTCATTGAACTCTTCCATTTCATAAAGAGGCTTAAGCACGTTATCGATGCTCAAGTTATCACCTCCTTAGCCAGGGTCAATAATGTCAGAAAAAAAAGGCTTCTGTTGAAGCGTTGCCTTCATTTTTCCCTATTATACCGGTTCATTGCCGAGTTTATGCCATTTTTTATTATTTCCTCGATAGCCAGAGACGCATTCTTGACAGACTCCTCCATCAAAGGTATTTCCTCATCTGAAAACCTGCTCAATACATAATCGCCCAAATCCATATAATCCGGCTGTTTGCCGATACCAACCCTAATCCTGGGGAACTGGTCCGTTTGTAATAAATATATTATAGACTTCATTCCATTATGAGTGCCTGAGCTTCCTTCCGGCCTTATTCTGATTCTTCCTGTATCAATATCCACATCATCATATACCACTATAAGCCTGGATATGTCACACTTGTACCAATTAACAAGCTCATATATGCTTTCTCCGCTCAAGTTCATAAATGTCTGGGGCTTTGCCAGTACAACCTTTTCCTCTCCTATCAAGCCTTCTCCCAATAATGCCTTGTGCTTTATTTTGCTGATGCTGATATTATGGACAGAAGCAAAATAATCCAGTACCATAAAGCCCACATTATGCTTTGTATATCTATATTTGTCTCCGGGATTTCCCAGACCGGCAATCAGATACATAATAACCTCCACATTGTTTGCTGTGTAGCATTTTTAGTCAAACAGCTTGCTCAAGGACAATCCTTCATAGATTCTCTTAATAGCTTCAGCAAACAAAGGTGCAACAGACAATACCTTTATCTTGTCTACCGGTTTGCCGACAGGAAGAGGTATCGTATTTGTAACAATAAGTTCCTTTATCACTGAATCCCTGATGCGTTCAAAAGCAGGCCCCGACAAAACCGGGTGTGTGCAGGCAACATAGATATCCTTGGCGCCCATGTCCTTCAACACCTTTGCAGCATTCACCAAGGTACCTGCCGTATCTACCATATCGTCGATTATTATACAGTTTTTATTCTCAATATCTCCTATGATATTCATAACTTCCGACACGTTCGGCTTCGGTCTTCTCTTATCAATTATTGCCAGCGGAGCATCAAGCTTTGTGGCAAGGGATCGCGCTCTTGTAACTCCTCCGACATCCGGAGAAACCACAACTATATCGTCAAGCTTTTTGTTGATGAAGTAGTTGACAATAAGGGGGGCTGCATACAGATGATCCACGGGGATGTCAAAAAAGCCCTGAATCTGCGGAGCATGAAGATCCATAGTAATTACTCTGTCAGCCCCTGCGGCTTCTATAAGATTGGCAACCAGCTTTGCGGTAATCGGTTCTCTGGACTTGGACTTCCTGTCCTGCCTCGCATAGCCGTAGAATGGCATAACGGCATTAATCCTTCCGGCGGAAGCCCTCTTCAATGCATCTATCATTATTAAGAGCTCCATGAGATTATCATTTACGGGAGTGCTGGTAGACTGAACCACAAATACGTCTGCGCCTCTGATGGACTCATTTATACTTACTCCGATCTCCCCATTGCTAAAAGTACTTACCTGAGCATCGCCCACAGGTATGCCAAGATTAAAGGCTATATCCTTTGCTAAGTCTTTATTGGCATTACAGTTCAGGACTTTAATGCTCTTCCCATGTACATTCATTTCAACAGAAACCTCCCAAAAATATTATTTATTTTTTCTTTCAGTTACCCAACCCTCTTTATTCTCCTGCCTTGCCCTTCCAATGGCCAGGCTGTCCTGAGGCACATCTTTTGTCACTGTTGTACCGGCTGCAACATATGTGTTCTCATTTACCCTTACCGGTGCAATCAGGTTGACATTGCAGCCGACAAAGGAATTATCCCCTACATATGTCCTGTACTTTTTCTTCCCGTCATAGTTGACAAATACGACTCCGCACCCAAGATTTACATTGCTGCCGACATCGCCGTCGCCTACATAAGTTAGGTGTGAAGCTTTGGAATTATCACCAAAGGTGGAATTCTTCATTTCAACAAAATCACCGACTTTTGCATGCTTTCCAATCTTGTTGCCTGGTCTTAGATACGCAAAAGGGCCGATAGTAGTGCCTTCTCCTACAGAGCTTTCCAGCACTACCGAGTTCTGTACCTTTACTCCCCTGTCGATTTTTGCATCCTTAATCCTTGAATAAGGGCCTATCACCGAATCTTCCTGTATAACCGTATTCCCCTCAAGTATGCATCCGGGATATATTGTAACATCCTTCTCAATTGTTACGGAAGCGTCTATATATGTGCTGTCCGGATCAATTATAGTCACTCCTCCCAGCATAAGCTTCTTTACAATCCTGCGCTGCATGATTTTATTGGCCTCACTCAGTTGATACCTGTTATTGACCCCCATTATATCTTCAGCATTTTTTATTTTAAATGCCCCGATCTTAAGTCCCTTTTCTCTCATTATTCCAATAACATCAGTAAGATAGTATTCTCCCTGGGTATTATCATTTTTCAAATGCCTCAGTGCCTCCCGCAGCTCTTTACCGTCAAAAAAGTATATCCCCGAGTTAATTTCTTTAATAAGCTTAGTGCTGCTGTCAGCATCCTTATCCTCTACGATTGCTTCTATAAGCTTCTCTCCGATTCTGATCACTCTTCCATACCCCGTCGGGTCATCTATATCAGAAGTCAGTATTGTCGCACTGCAGCCCTCAGCCCTGTGCATCTCATGCATCTCCGAGAGGGTCTCGGGCTGAAGCAGCGGAGTATCTCCATACAATATAAGTATATCACCGTCATTAATATAATTTTCTGCCTGCATAACGGCATGGCCGGTACCAAGCTGCCTTTCCTGCATTACAAATTTAACACCGGTTACTTCCTTGCGGACCTGTTCCGCTCCGTGTCCTATCACTACAACAGGCTCTTCACCGGAAATCTCCCGGGCACAGTTAATTACATGCTCTACCATGGGTATCCCGCATACTTTGTGCAATACCTTGGGTACTTTAGAGTACATCCTCTTGCCCTCTCCGGCGGCAAGTATTATTGGCGTAATACTGTATACATCACTCAATATATCACCTCAATTACTAGTTAATTTCATTACTATTTTATCATAACGGAACCTCAGGAAAAAGAACCAATGAAAAATACAATAAAATAGCTTTAGTTTAGTTTGCTTAATATAAGGCAAACCATTCCAAAGCTGATTTACTACAAAAATCTTAAGCTTATATCCATCGCCTTAACAGAATTCGTCAGCGCACCTGCAGATATTATATCTACTCCTGTTTCTGCAACTGCTCTGACGCTTCTCTCTCCCCCGATTGTAATATTACCTGAAGCCTCCAGCAGCACCTTCCCGGATGCAATGCTTACAGCCTCCTTCATCATATCCAATGTCATGTTATCCAGCATAACAATGTCGGCTCCGGCTTCAATGGCTTCTATAAGCTCTCTTATTGATTCCACTTCCACTTCTATTTTCAGTGCATGGGAACATTTTCCTTTTGCTGCTGCAACAGCAGGAGTTATACCCCCTGCGGCTTTTATATGATTATCCTTTATCAGTACCATGTCAGAAAGGTTGAACCTATGGTTGAAACCCCCTCCGACCTTTACGGAATATTTATCCAGGATCCTTAGCCCCGGTGCCGTTTTCCGCGTGTCCACAATCCTGGTTTTCAACCCGGAGATTTCAGAAACATATTTGGAAGTCATTGTAGCTATTCCTGACATCCTTTGGAAAAAATTCAAAGCCGTTCTCTCACCCTTTAGTATGCTTCTTGCATTTCCGCTTATTTCTGCTATGATATCTCCTTTGGAGGCTATTTGCCCATCCTTCATGCGGGCTTGGAAGTCAATGCTTCTATCTACCATTTCAAATACCCGCCTGCATACTTCTATGCCGCAGATAATCCCCTCTTCCTTTGCAATAAAGTTCCCCCTGATAACAGCCGTATCCGGTATGGTAGAGTCAGTTGTAACATCCCCCCAGCCCAGATCCTCTTGGAGAGCATTTTTAATTATTCTATCAATAATATTATTATCCAGCATGGGATATCCTCCTACTCACTGTCTGTTCTGTAATGGCTGCCGCAGTTTTTCTTCCTTGCAATGGCTCCTTTCAGTATGAGAGATGCAATATAAGCAATATTAAGTGTTTCCATGGCGTTTACGCTTCCAATGTCTGCATCTTCAAGGATGCCGATTATTTCATTAATCCGGTTCAATGTCTTTTCCATGTCCGGTCCGTTCCTTTCAATTCCGGCATGGGCGTCCATCAGGGTTTTTATTTCGTTTCTGACATCCATTACATTCAAAGCTTTCCCTGAAGCTTTGGAAATATTTGAAATATGCACTTCTTCAAGTTTAATATCTTTAATGCTGGCATTAATGTACTCCGCACTTCTTCTTCCAAATACAAGTCCCTCCAACAGGGAGTTGCTCGCCAGCCTATTAGCCCCGTGAACCCCTGTATTTGCTGCTTCACCGCAGGCATGAAGTCCCTTGATATTTGTCCTTCCCATCAGGTCAGTTCGTATGCCCCCCATAAAATAGTGCTGGACAGGAGAAACCGGTATATAGTCCTTTGTAATATCAACTCCGTGCTCCAGGCAGCTTCTGTAAATAGTGGGAAATCTCTTCTTCAGATAGTCGGAATCCTTGTGGGTTATATCAAGATATACATATTCACTGTTTGTTTTTTTCATTTCGGAGAATATTGCCCTTGATACAATATCTCTGGGTGCAATCTCTCCCATTTCATTATATTTATGCATAAATCTTTCATTATTTTTATTCAGTAATATACCGCCTTCGCCTCTGACTGCTTCAGAAATCAGAAAACGGTTTCCGGAATATTCAGGGGTATAAAAAGCAGTAGGATGAAACTGAACAAATTCCATGTCAGAAAGCTCCGCTCCCGCCCTGTATGCCATGGAAATTCCGTCACCTGTTACTACCTCTGAATTTGTAGTGTTCCTGTATACCTGTCCGACCCCTCCGCTGGCGCATATAACACTGCGGCAGTACAGCACCTTTTTTGTTGCCTCGGTATCAATTCCTGTCGCAATCAATACACCTATACATCTTCCTTCTGAAACAAGGAGATCTATTGCAAAGCAATTCTCTTTAATTGTGATATTATCCCTATCCCTGCAAACCCTTAGAAGAGAATCCACAACCTCCTTGCCTGTGGCATCCCCAAGAGCATGTACAATTCTAAAACGGCCATGTCCTCCTTCCCTTGTTCTGGTAAGGGTACCGTCCGGTTCTCTGTCGAAGTTAGTCCCCAGTTCCACAAGCAGCTTGATATCCTTTGGAGCTTCTTCAACAAGTACGGTCACCGCTTCCTCATTGCAGTGGCCTGCCCCGGCTTTGACCGTATCCATAAAATGGTACTCCGGCATATCATCCTCACCGATAGCCGCAGCAATCCCCCCTTGAGCCAGATAGGAGTTGTTTTCATCCATTGTCTCCTTGCTCAGGACACATACTTTATAGCTGGGATCAAGGTTAACAGCTGAATAGAGTCCGGCAACACCGCTGCCAATTACCACCACATCCCACATTTCGCTTTCAATTTTTTGGGTGTCAAAACTTGTTAAGTATCTCAGCGGCATAAATATCACTCCTTATTTTATCTTCAGCATTCTTTCCAGTGATTTCAATGCTTTTATTCTAATATTCTCATCAACATGTATTTCGTGCTGCATATTCAGAAGCGCTCTGTGAACATCCTCGAGCCTTGTCTTTTTCATATTTGTACATATCAATCCCGTCGAAAGGAGATAAAAATTCTTGTCCGGATTCTGCTTCTTAAGCAAATGAAGAATCCCTTCCTCCGTTCCAATGATTATGTCTTTTTCGGGTATCTCTCTTGCATAGTTGATTATTGCCGATGTACTTCCAAGGAAGTCGGCAAGCTTCTGAACCTCAGGCGCACACTCAGGATGCATTAGTATTTTTGCATTGGGATGAAGCTGCCTTATCTTTTGCACTTCCTCAACCTTAACTCTTTTGTGAGTTATGCAGAAACCCTTCCAGAGAATTATTTCCTTGTCCTTTACTTTTGATGCCACATAACTTCCAAGATTTTCATCCGGTACAAAAATCACTTGTTTGTTTTCCAGGCTCTCCACTACCTTCAAAGCATTTGAAGAGGTACAGCAGACATCGCTCTCAGCCTTCACCTCGGCGGAGGAATTCACATAACATACCACCGCTGCATCAGGATATTTGGCTTTCATTTCTCTGAGCTTTGGTGCTGTGACCATGTCAGCCATAGGGCATCCGGCATCCCTTACCGGAAGCAGGACTGTTTTGTTCGGTGACAGAATCTTAGCACTTTCTGCCATGAAATGCACTCCGCAGAATACTATTACGTCACTGTCCGTTTCAGCCGCATGCTGACTTAATGAATATGAATCCCCAACTACGTCAGCAACATCCTGAACTTCAGGCACCTGATAGTTATGTGCCAGTATTATTGCATTTCTCTCTTTTTTCAGCCTTTGTATTTCCTCAGTCAAATTGTTTTGCATCTCAACCTACCTTCTTTATTTTACAATTATTTACTTAACAATTAATAGATATTCTTAGTTGAATATATCACTTATTATACCCTTTTTCAACAATGTATAAAAAAAGATAGAATGAGTATCATTATTTATTGCGTTAATAATGATACTCACTCTGACTTTTAAACGGATTACCACTTCTTATGCTTTTTTTTGTAAGGCTTTACAGGATAGAAGGGCGGCCAGTAAAACGGATATGGATTGTATTTATGTTTTTTCTTATGTTTCCAATAGACCGGGTATTCATCGGACTCATCACTGCTGTAATCACTGTCATCATCTTCATACCAGTCAGGTATCCTCATATCCTCCATTCCCTGCCACTCTCCATGGTGCATCATGGGGCACATCATCGGACATATCATCGGACAGCCATGCATTGGCATTTCCATCTCCGGAGTCTCCATATCATGCATATCCATCTCCGGCTTCTCAGCCTTAGGATATTGTTTTTTCTTGTCAGTCATTCTTTTACCCCCTTCAGATTTATTATTAAGCTTTACTTATATATATAATGAAGGGAGTCAAAAAATACCGATACAAAAAATACGTCTCATAAAGAAAACATCCACCTATGCTCTAGGTGGATATCTATAATCCATATTACTCGTTCTTTACTTTTCCATATTCCTCCAATATCGAGGTCTGCAGTCTCTCTCTTGTTGAAGAATTTATCGGATGAGCTATATCCTTAAATTCTCCGTCAGGAGTCTTTCTGCTCGGCATAGCTATGAACAATCCTTCCTGGCCTTCTATAACCTTTATGTCATGAACAACAAATTCATTATCAAAGGTTACTGAAACTACTGCCTTCATCTTACCCTCTGCATTAACCTTCCTGATTCTTACGTCTGTTATTTCCATTCTAGTTCACCACCTTCCCGTCGTTCGTTTTGTCATTTCAATAATAATTCGTCATATATTAGTGATTTCCTTCTTTTTCTAACAAACATTTTTGCAAATAATACAGGTTACGGTATATTTATCCTGTTTCATCTATAAGTATTTTCATGAAATATCAATTGCGAAAATGTTTTGTGCCATCTGAATTTCAATAAAAAATGTTTGGCACAAGACATTTTGTTAATAATATTGTTTGTAGTTTTACTTTTTTAAATCTATCATAAATTTTTCAATTTTTAGTGGGACATGGGGACGTTTCTTAATGCAGGCTTAAATGAAAAAGTAAGTTCTAGTTTGAAGGATTAAATTCCACAAAAAATATAAGTATATAGGTGAGA
>DAOLPD010000048.1:0-17836 GCA_035417425.1 Bacillota bacterium | reverse complement strand
AAATCTACGAAACATGAAGATATTTAAAGAAAATGAGAGTATATTAAGGGAGGTGTTTTTATGCCGGCAAATAACCTGTCATACCTGAATTAATACAGGGAGGACAGAGCTGTTCCTCCCTTAAGTACAGGAGGGCAGGAGCACTGTGAAAAGAATATATCATTGGGAGTTGATTGATACTTCCACTAATAATAAGGTTGAGAGGTATTGTCATAATTGCGGCAGGAAGGTGGTTTTTGAAGACTCGACAAAAAGAAGGCATAATGCAAACGGGAAGAACATTTATGAATACGCCATTTTCAAATGTAAAAACGGGCACACTTGGAACCGATTATTAGGAATATCTAAAAGCAAACAACTTGAGGATGAAGAACATAGTGAGGAAGCTGAATGCTTTCAAAATGTTAGCAGCTGCGGTCACCTCAATTTATTGGAGCTTAAAAATGAAGGAGTAAATGAAATTGAAATAATATTGGATAAGGTACTGGGAAGATGGCGGATTGATGCGATTCTCGGAGGCAGAATTCACAATCTGAGCAGAAGCAAGATTTGTGAGCTTATCAGGAATAAAAAAATATTGCTTGATGGGAAAGCTGTAAAACAAAATTGCATATTAAAAGAAGAACAGACAGTTACCATATTGCTTGAGGGTTTATTTGTTTCTGATACTCCGGTGCAGCTTTGAAAGGCTGCCCGGAGAAAGAAACAATAGCTGATAATTTTGGCTGAAGTATTTGAAACAGTGCGCACCTATGATATATTTAAATATAGGATATTAAAGCGTACAATCTTTTCCATAAGCACACCGTTATCATTAATTGAGGAGGAGATGAAATGGGCAAGACATACGAACAGATAAATGTGGGGGATAAGGCAAGCTTCGAGAAGACAATAAGCGAAACTGACGTGTATATGTTTGCAGGAATAACAGGGGACCTCAATCCTGCGCATATTAATCATGAAGCAATGAAGAACACAAAATTCGGAGGGAGAATAGCTCACGGGATGCTGTCGGCAGGCTTGATTTCTGCAGTACTGGGAATGCAGCTTCCGGGCCCCGGAACCATTTACCTTTCACAGCAGCTCAGCTTTAAGGCTCCTGTAAAAATAGGGGATACTGTAAAAGCTGTTGCGGAGGTTGTAGAAAAGCTGGAGAAAGGCAGAGTAAAATTAAAAACAAGCTGCTATAACCAGGACGGGGTTGAAGTACTGGACGGCGAAGCTCTTGTAATAGCACCTAGAGAATAGAAAGAAGGGACTTTATGAATTCAGTTATCAGAAACCAAAAGGATGTTGAACCGGTAAAAAATCCAAAACACAATGAAGTATACGGAAGGCTGTTAACAAAACAAGAGGAAAACGGCAGGCTTTCCGCACACCTGACTACCGTTAAGCCGGGAGGGGAAATCATTCCCCATACCCATGAGGTGCTTGAAGTAATTTATGTAATTGAAGGAGAAGGTTCGGCGCTGGTTAACGGTGAAAGGCGAAAGGCGGAAAAAGGTACAATTGTAGCTGCCAATATAGGCAGCGAACACGGATTTATTAATACGGGAGATACGGATCTGGTATTGTACTGTGTCTTCTCCCCGGGGATTGCATAAAAGCTGTGGGCCATAAGTTAATACTTATAGCCCACATTTATTCTACAGCTATAATTCCTGTATGACAGCGCAAAATATAAAAATAACAAATAACGTGCAGAGGTGTAATATGTTCGAAATCAGGCTAACTGAAAATGAAGCGGGCCAAAGGGCAGACAGGTTCTTAAGAAAATATCTGAAGGATTATTCCCTGGGGGATATATACAAGCTTTTCAGGAAAAACAAGGTCAAGCTTAACGGCAAGCGGGTGAAGGAAAACCAAATGCTTAAAGAGGGGGACCTGCTGCAGCTGTATATTGAAGAGCCGGAAAGGGCTGCAAAGATTGCGATACCCTCGGTAAAACCGGCCGGAAGCATTGATCTGATATATGAGGATGCCAATATAATAATTGCCGATAAGCCTGCAGGACTGCTCACCCATCCTGATAAACCGGGGGACACCGATACTCTTCTGGACAGGGCATTGTACCATATATTCAATGAAAAGGAAGCTGACGAATCCCGGACCTTCTCGCCGGCAGTGTGCAACCGGCTTGACAGGAACACCAGCGGCATTGTCATAATAGCAAAGAACTACAAGGCACTTAAGGCAGTAAACCATTCCATCAGGGAAAGAGGAATAAGAAAGCTCTACCTTTGCATTACAGCCGGAAAAATGGATAAAAGCGGCGAGATAAAAGGATTCCTGGAAAAAGACCGGGACAGGAACATTGTTACTGTTAAAGAGACCGGAACCGGAGATGGGAAGCAGATACATACAATATTCAGAACCCTTGCCGTATCAGAAAGCATCAGGGAGCTGGGCACGCAGTTTTCACTCCTTGAGGCAGAGCTTGTGACCGGAAGGTCCCATCAGATAAGAGCTCATTTTGCATACCTGGGCCACCCTCTTGCAGGTGATGTGAAATATGGCGATAAGGCAATAAATGAATACTTCAGAAAAAGATACGGCCTGAAGCATCAGTTCCTTCATGCCCACAAGGTTGCTTTTGAAGAAGTACATGAGGATATAAGCTATCTTAAAGGAAGGATTTTTAATTGCAAACTGGATCAAACTGCTGCAATGACGGCTGCTTCGCTGTTTGGAACGGAGTGGGTATAAAAAACACCTGCCAAGGGAATATTTTAGGGGAGGTGTTTTTTTGTGCGCAAAAGAAAGATTCAGGACCCGGTGACAGCAATTGTCGATGCCTCAAAATCAGAAAACTGTGTGGAAGTTGTACTGAATATGATAGAAGCTCCAAAAATAATCGGACAGGGAGCTTGTGTGGTAATAACCGCAAATATGGTGGACAATAAGCCCGCCAGTACCGGAACCGTTGTTCATCCTGACTTATTGAGAAAAGTAATAAAATATGCCAAGAAATTCAATCCCTCAAGGATTGTAGTCGCTGCCGGCTCCGGGGGCGCGCCTACGCAGCAGGTTTTTGAAGAAATCGGCTTTAACAGGATAATTCGTGAGGAAGAAATTGAATTCATGGATCTTAATTATGGACCCTATATCGAACTAAGCCTCAACCATGATATTGTTTCTTCAATTAAAATAAATAAGCTGTGTGAAGAGATGGATGTACATATTTCTTTTACACCAATAAAAATGCACAAGGAAGCTACGGTATCCCTGGGAATAAAAAACGTGGCCCTTTCATGGCCTCCCGCCGAAATCCACGGAATGCCGAAAAAGAAGCTGGGTATTCATGAGGACCTGCATAATTTCATTGCAGCAATGGGTGAGGTTTTACCGATAGATATTACTTTACTCTCGGGGATGAACGGCATGGTATGGACGGGCCCCAGCGACGGCAAGGCTGTAAGCTCCAATCTCATTGTAGCCGGTACGGACCCTGTGGCGGCGGATGCAGTGGCGGCAAGAATGATGGGTTTGCTGCCTCAAGCAGTGCATTATCTTTTTGAATTGCATAGAAGGGGTTTGGGACAGGCTGATATAAAAAAAATAAATATGAAAGGCGTACCGATTGTGCAGGCGGAAGAAATGTTCAGCATGGCAGCTTTAGGCGAAAGCATAGCTATAGACAGGCCGAAGATATTGACCTTTCATGGAGATTAAGTGAACCTATAAGGAAAACTGCCGAAAACGGAGGAGTTCCGATAAAGTTTATAGGCTATCTCGAATAAAAACGGATAGCTATGGATAGGAATGGTTAATCGCATTTTGGCAGGGTTCGTTTGCAAGAAATTGTAAAAAAAATAGGTTATAATAGAATTAAGATAAACGTCTACGATGTTTAATTATGAAACAAGTGACGAATTTAGGTTGTGTTTTAAATAGCTTTATATATCATTTGGAGGTGTTGATCAAGAGAGAAAGCAAAAATTTATTATTATCACAACCAAATTTGAAAGAAAGAGGTGGAATTATGGATAATAATAGAGTATTACTTTCGAACCTGAAAGCCTATAATAGGTTGGAGAAGCTATTGAAGATTCAGGAAGCATTGGACAGCAACAAGACAATACAGAAAGCAAAGGCCAATGCTACAAAAGTTGAAAGTTGTACGGCATCAAATCCGATAATCTAGAATGAAAAAATCGACGCAAGTCGATTTTTTTATGCAGCAGAAAAATGCGAGGTATCTGAAGTTTACATAGCCAAGCAAGAGCTTGTATAGTATAGGCCTGTCAAAATCATAATCCGTGTGCCTCGATATACTATACTGTCTCTTGCGGAGGATTATGCAAACTTATGACTGCGTCGCATTCTTCGTATAATATGCTATAATTATTAGGAACACAGGCAAATAATAAAGGTAGCGGGGCGTTGGTATGAAAAAAAAATACCTGGTGAAGCTCAATGAAAATAGAATATTTGTCGACGCTTATATGTCGCAGCAGCTTGGTTTTTCTTCCAGGCAGATAAAGAAGCTGTTCAAGGATAAAAAAGTAAGTATTAACGGGAAACCGGCATACAGGGATAACAAGCTGAAGGATGGAGATGTTCTTGAGGTGGATTTGTCAGGAGAGGTGAGGGAGGATATAGTTCCGGAAGACATTAAGCTGGATATTGTTTACGAAGATGAATACCTCTTAGCAGTCAATAAGCCTCCTTATATGCTGGTGCACCCTACACCCAACCATACCGGGGGAACCCTGCTTAATGCAGCCGCATATTATTTCGCAGGGAAGGGGGAGGCAGTATCGCTGCGCCTTCTGAACAGGCTGGATATGAATACCTCCGGAATTGTTGTGATGCCAAAGAACGGGCTGGTACACGGCAGGCTTGATGAAATGATGAAGTCAGGGATAGTAAAGAAATTCTACACAGCAGTCGTTGAAGGGATAGCGGTACCGGAAAAGGGGATCATTGACAAACCCATCGGAAAGGATGAATCAGATCCCATAAGGCGAAAGGTAAGAAGTGACGGGCAGCCTGCAGTTACCAAGTATGATACATTAAAAACAAGCAAGGGCTATTCCCTGGTGCGTCTGGAGCTTGTAACGGGAAGAACTCATCAAATAAGAGTCCACCTCAGCTTTCTGGGGCATCCTATTGTAGGAGACACTCTGTACGGGGAAAAAAGCAGTCTTATCGGAAGACAGGCATTACATGCATCGGACATGGAGCTGGCCCATCCTGTCACGGGCAATTTGCTCAAGCTTCATGCAGAACTCCCGGAGGATATCCGGATGCTGGCATCCGGGCTTGAATTGGAGTGAGAAGAACTTGAAAAGATTTAATACATACATAATCGATAAGGAGAATGACGGCATCAAGCTGGGGGTTTACCTTAAAAGCAGGCTTATGATGTCAAGGAACGGACTGATAAAGGTGAAAAAGTCCGGTTCACTGAAGGTGAACGGATGCAAAGCACACACTGACATTATTATAAAAGCAGGGGACAAGGTGGAATTTGAGCTTCCTGACCGGAACTCCGAGAACATCCTGCCTGAATTCATGCCTCTGGATATCATATTTGAAGATGATTATTTAATTGTGATAAACAAGGAAGCAGGTATACCTACCCACCCCTCCAGGAATCACTATATGGGCACCCTGGCAAACGGCCTCATGTGCCATTGGATGGAAGAGGACAGGGATATAACCATAAGGCCGGTAAACAGGCTCGATAAAAATACCTCCGGCCTTGTTATTTTTGCAAAAAGCTCTCATATCCAGCATCTCATGTCCATAGAAGACTACAGGAGCAAGATCACAAAAGAATATCTGGCTGTTGTACAGGGTGTGGTTGAGGCAGATTCGGGCACTGTTGACGCACCTATAGCAAGGGAAAAGCTTAATTCAATCCGGAGGGTTGTGAGAGAGGACGGAGCCGAAGCAGTTACACATTACAGCGTAATTGAAAGATATGAGGACTGCAGTCTCCTTGAAATTGTACCGGAGACGGGACGAACACACCAGATAAGAGTACATATGTCTCATCTGGGCTATCCTCTGCTTGGGGATGAGCTTTATGGAGGAAGCCAGGAAAGAATAAAAAGGCATGCACTGCATGCCCATAGAATAAGTATGCTTCATCCCATAGAAAACAGAATGCTGGAATTTTCTGCCCAAATCCCTTCTGATATGAAAGAGCTTATCAAAAAACATTTTTAAGCCTTAAGGACTCCTTGTCTGGTATGTGTTTGATAAGGGTTTTCAAAGAGGAAACACTTGACAGGGCATCGTTTTTACTCTTATTCTTTACATAGGAAGCAAGCTGCGAGAGAAGCAGCTCTATATTATCAATTTCATAGTGGTCGATGAGTATCGACCAGAAGGAGCTTGTCTTATACCACTTGCCGTGAAATTCTTCAAGCTTTTCCGATGCAGTATTCCAACTTTGATTTTCTATGAATTCCTCAAGAACCGAAAGATCACTGTCAAGTTTCTGAGCCTCGGAGTTCAAGGCGTAAAGTGTTATTGCGCCTCCGGCAACAATGAGAATAGTGAGTGAAATTATTATTATCAAGGGTTTCAATTTGTCTGCCGCCCCTTTCTGAATCATTTTTTCAAAGAACTTCCTTTAAGCTGATATATAAGTTTTTTCTCCGGGTTAAGGTATGCGAAGAAAACATCTCTTGCAGATTTTATCTTGTATTTTTTAAGCTCATTTGCCAGCCAGTTATTGCTCAGGCCGATTTTGTACAGGTTATCGGAGATTATCCGCCCGTCAATTATAACAGTGACAGGCAGGTGCTGTATTTGTGTTTTGATATTCATATCCTTCAGAGTCACGGGCTTTTTTTCTTCCTTTGGAATTACGCTTAGCTGTCCGCTGGTTTCCAATATGGCATAGTTGACATCTTCAACATTGGAGAAGTTTTTCAGCCTTAATTGCTCCAGAAGGTCATTCAGATTATATCTTAACTGCTGAAGTTCTTTTTCCATGATTATTCCCCGTTCAATCAGTATGCTGGGCTTGCCGCTGATCAATCCTCTGGCCCTCTCGCTCTTAAGGGATAAATAAGATAAAAGCTCCTCCATGATGAAAAGTGTGATTATGGGAATTATTCCGTTAATCAAAGGAATACCCACTTCAGACATGGGAACTGCAGCCAAGTCCGCAATTATCAAAGCTACTACCAGCTCTGAGGGCTGAAGCTGCCCTATCTGCCTTTTCCCCATCAGCCGTAATACTATGATTATCAATATATATAGAATCAGTGTTCTGACAAATATTATAAGCAACAGGCACACCTCTCAGGTACAATGGTTGATATTAGCATAATTCCCATATTGTCAGAAAAATATTAAAATACTCCGCAGAAATATTAATATATAGGAAGGTTTAATATTGCAGAAATAAGTGGTAATATTATACTATCAACTTTTAATACTAACACTTTATAAAATACAGAACTGCATGCAGCAATTAGCTGCTGCAGAATATCAGAGAGAAAGAAATCTCCGGAAGGCCGGAGATTTAAGAAAATTAATGCCTTACACCCATTGAGATGTTATGAAGTGCTTCACCGGCTTCGTTTTCAAATATGTTTTCCACTGCCAGGTCTCCAATTGCTACGATGCCGACAAGCTTGTCATTATCTATGACCGGAAGCCTTCTTACCTGGTTTTCTGCCATTAAATCGGCAACAGCGTGAACATCCATGTCCGGGGTGGCATATTTGACATCAGTGGTCATTACCTCTGAGATTTTTTGGTTCGGGTTTCCGCTTTTTGCGACCCCGCGAAGTGTAATATCTCTGTCAGTTACAATACCGACTACTCTGTTGCCGTCAATTACAGGTACCGAGCCTACATTTAACTGATTCATAATTGATGCGGCCTTGGTAATTGTATCATTTGGCGTAACAGTGCTGACATCGGTGGTCATAATTTGTTTAACCTTCACAAGCATCCTCCTTTCATAATGAGTTGTTTAGATGTTTCGCAGTTAACATCTAATATTGAATAAAAATATTGCGAAACATTTTCCTTGATTCATATATCGTGAAATGTACATTGCTTAAATGCAAAATCAGATGCTTCAAAAGATTTTTACAATGAAAAATCATTTTCACGATATATATAGCTTTACCTTTTTATATATTTTTAGCAGTTAAAATAAACAGAAAAAAATGAAACATTTTTTGGTTTTTTTGTGTAATATACTGTATGACCTGGAGGTGGTGCTGTGAATGTAGAATCCGACATTATTGTTCGGTGCAAGAAGTATGATAAGTCTGCTTTCACAGAGCTTTTCAAAATGTATGAAAGATATCTGTATAAGCTCTGCTATAATTATGTGCAGAATGAGCAGGATGCTTTGGATATTGCCCAAGAGGTTTACATAAAGGTTTTTAACAATATTTCAAGCTTTGATGCCAAAATGCCCTTTCACCCATGGTTCAGAACGATTGCGGTAAACACATGCCTCAACTTCAAAAGGACTCTCAGATATGATTCGGTATCGCTTAATGCAGGGTATGAAGATGATAGGACTTTTGAGGAAGTAGTTGCCGCACCATGGGATGTGGAATCCGAAGTCCTGGATAAGGAATTGGGGCATATTATAAGGGAAAACCTTGAGTGCCTTAGGCCAAAACACAGGATGGTACTGATGCTCAGATATTATGAAGGATTAAGCTATGAAGAGATTGCAGCAGTGCTCAAGGAGCCTCTCGGCACTGTCAAAACGGATATTTACAGGGCGAGAAACATTTTGAAGGAAAAACTTAGGAGTGCAATGAAATGAAGCTTGGAGGTGCGGAAATGAACTGTGGATTTGACAGGGAAATCATACAGAGGTATGCCGACAACACCATTGACCCGCTTGAATATATTTTTCTTAAAGAACATATTAATTACTGCGATGAGTGCAGGAAGGAACTTGATATGGTCATGACTCTGGAAAATGAGCTGTATAAGTTCTTTGATGATGATCCGGAGATAAGAAACCTGGATATGAATATAGCGAGGCTTGTTGATGACTGCATGTGTGAGCTGAATAAGAGAGAGAAGCTTAAATATACCCTGAACCGGAGCATTGAGTTCGGAAGGAAAGTGGCGGATAATTCTTTGAAGTTCGCAAAATATATTCCCGGAACCAAAATCATAGGCAAAGGAGCCAAAAAGGCTGCTTCATTCACAGGAAATCTTATGAAATCCCTTGTAAAAAAAGAAGTCGAGAAGCTATTGACTAACTTAAGGTAATTATATATTGGGGGTATACCCGATGGTTATATTATTGATAACTCTTAAAATATTGATGTATATATTGCTTTTCTTATTAGGGCTGGCTTTCCTGCTGCTTATCATACCTGTAAATTACAGAGGACAGGTTCTGACTGCTGAGGGATTCAGGGCACAGTTTGCCTTTGGCTGGGCAGGGAAGCTGTTTGGAATAAGTGCTGAAATAAAAGGGGAGGATTATGATGTAACCCTACGGATACTGGATAAGAGAGTTCACAAGCTGAAAAGCAAGGGGCAGGAGGGGGAAAAGAAACAATCCGAGCAGAAAACAGAAAAAAAAGCGAAAGAGAAAAAAGTACCCGGATTCAGAGAGATTACCGATGGTGCATTGATAAATGAGATTCTTGAATATATAAAGAGAGTGCTGAATGTAGTAAAACCGAAGTATATTCATTTATATGGAACCTATGGCTTTGATGATCCGTCGATAACAGGAATGGTGTGCGGTGCTGCAGCAGCAATAAAGCCTATGATTCCTCATGCAAGAGTGAGGCTATATCCTGACTTTACCCAGGAAATAATAGACTTGGATTTTTGCGCTGAAGGCAGTATGATGGTGGGAAGCCTGGTTTATCAGACGATAAGAACTGTTTTGAAAAAGCCTGTAAGGAAAATATTGTTCAGAAAGAAAAAAAGTTGAAACTTTTTTAATATATAAGTGTAATTAATAATATAAACAATTATGAAAACAATTATAGGAGGATATAATAATGGAAAGTAAAACACCGATAAATGAAAGCCTGGAAACTTTATTCAGCCATCTGGAGAAATTCCTGAAAACAGAAACAGTCATCGGAGAACCGATAGCTGTCGGAGAAACAACGCTGATACCGATTATTACAGTGGCCTTTGGCTGCGGCGGAGGTGGCGGCGGCGGAAAGGATGAAAAGGGCAACGACGGAATGGGAACAGGTGTGGGCGTTGGTGCCAAAATATCTCCGGATGCTGTAATAGTCATAAGGCAAGACTCAGTCACTATGCTTCCCGTAAAGAACAGATCAAACCTTGAAAAGCTGGTCGGAATGGTTCCCGAAATAGTAAAGAAGATTAAGCTTAAAAAGGAAGACAAAGGCTGCTGCACGGAAGAAAAAAGCGAATAATTGAATACAAGGTCCGGTATAATAAATGCCGGACCGTTGTTTTGCTTCTGTCTTGTTATAGAATAATCAGGAATTGTAAGTAAATAATAGTATTGAACAAGCAAATAATAAATGCTATAATATGAAAGTACATGGGACCGTAGCTCAGCTGGTTAGAGTACCACGTTGACATCGTGGGGGTCACTGGTTCGATCCCAGCCGGTCCCACCATAAAGAACTTAAAGACTATATGCAAAGTATAAGCGTATAGTCTTTTTTAGATTTTTGATGAAGAAGGAATTTGCCGAAAGGTGTCAAATAATAGAAAAGACTGGAATATGAGTATCAAGTACCATGACAGGAGGTAAGCAAAGCATGGACAAATACAATCAAGATAAAAGTAAAAGGAAAGGTTCCGGCCGGGGCATGCGGCTGCTTGTGATAGCAGGCTTAGCAGTGGTGCTGCTGTCTGTCGTGGCTTTTTATATGATGAAGCCGTCTCCGGCGGAACAGGATGCAGGGCTTATAGGAGAAACAATTGAAGAGGATACCGTATTTGAACAAGAGGAAGCAGGGAATACAGATAGTGCAGAGAACAAAGAGAGCACAGACAACACAGAAGAAACAGCTATAACCGATAATGCCGGTACAGATTCCGGCACGGGTTCCGCGGCGGAGGAAAGTGAAGAGGATAAGGCTGCGATTAAAGACTTTCTTAAAATGCATCCCGAACAGAAAGCTGCAATGATAGAGGCGGCAGAAAAAGCGGTGTCGGCTTATGAATCAGCGGCAGTAAAAACAGCTGATGAGATAAATATGGCAGTGATACTTGGTGAAACTGCTTCATATATTGTTGAAATGGTGGGCGATATAGCTGATAAGGAAAGTTTGATGGAAAGAATAAAGGCAAAGGATGCAGCAGTATTGGCAGCGAATGGTACAAAGCCTGTAACAACGGCAGAAACCGCAAGTTCTGCACCTGCGTCAAAAGTATCAGCTCCGGAGGAAAAGGCTGCAGAAGCTGCACCGACTGCAAGCGGTGAGCAAAGTGCTCCAAAGAATGTGCAGCAGGATGAGGCAGCAAAGCCGGCAGAAGGCACGGCAGCAGCGAAATTGAAAGTCGGCAGCTATGTTCTCTTTGGGAGCTACCTGGGGGAAGCTATCCTGTGGAAGGTAGTGGATATAGGCAGCAGCGGAGCAATGTTGGTATCGGAGCATATACTTTGCCTGAAACCATTTGATGCTGCCGAGAGCGGACAATTTGAAGCGGAAGGCGGCAGCTTTACCGAGGATAAAGAAACGCAGAAATGGGGCAGCAATAAATGGAGCAGCAGTAATCTGCGTGAGTGGCTGAACAGCAGTGCGCAGAAAGTAGCATATACTACTCAGCCGCCGACGGAAAGTGCTGTGAAGGACGGCGAAAATGATTATGCAGAGGAGCCCGGCTTTCTTTCAGGCTTTTCACAAAATGAGCGCAATGCAATAATGGCGATAAATCATGGCGGCACAACCGACAAAGTGTACCTTCTTTCTGAAGCGGAACTCAGCAAGCTGGGTAAACGATATGAAGACAGACTTAGAAAGCCTACTGAAAAAGCAGTAAGTAACAGTGACTTCCAATGGGACAATAATTTAGAACCCCAAAAAAGCTGGTGGTACTGGCTGCGGACATCTTATGGAGGCACTAAACGGGGCTTGCTGGGCGTCAATAAGGACGGGGCAA
Source organism: Bacillota bacterium (assembly GCA_035417425.1). GTDB lineage: Bacteria > Bacillota > Clostridia > Lutisporales > Lutisporaceae > BRH-c25. Next base: position 5,779 of record DAOLPD010000048.1, on the reverse strand, counting down.
CCGGTTATTTCACTGCAGGTATTTCAGATGGAGGAGTACTTCCTGTTTTAAATCTGAAACCTGATACAAATATAGCCGAAGGCGACGGTACAGCTGAGAGGCCGTATGTTATGCGGTAATGGTGTCAGGTACAGAACATAAGAACATATAGTATTGTATCCGGTAGATAAGTTCTTAAGTGCTGTACCTGGCACCTATTTATGTGATATAATAATAACAAAGTAAACCCGTAACCCGCTGCACTCCTTTCGGAAAGTAAGGGAGGATTGGCCATGAAGAAGCATCGATTTTTAATTTTATTTGCATATATATTGATACTTCTCATATCCTCAGGATGTGCCGAAGCATTTCAGTATTCTATTGGCTGCGCGGATATCAAGACCAATCAGCCTTTCAGCTTTTTTATCGTATCAGATCCTCATTATATTTCAAAAGAAACCTATGACAACGGCAAGGCCTTTCAAGATTTTTTGGCTTCGGGGGACGGTAAAATGCTGAATCACACCGATGAACTTTTTGATGCGCTTATTAAGGATATTGAGTCAGAGAAACCTGATTTTCTTGTTATAACAGGAGACCTGACAAGCAACGGAACCAGGCAGAGCCATGTTGAACTGGCAGAAAGGCTGAAAACAATTGAGGAGATAGGCACCTGCGTATTTGTCGTACCGGGCAATCATGATATCCAGAATCCTTACGCCAGGAAATACATAGGTGATGAGGTAACAGACATCGAGACAATTACCAAAGAGGATTATGTGAACATTTATGCCCCCTTCGGCTACGAGGGCTGCGTATCAAGAGATCCAAATTCTTTAAGCTATCTTGCTATGCCTGCGGAAGATATTTGGCTGCTTATGCTGGATTCCACAGATACTGACAAGAACATGGCGAGAAAGTACCCTGAGCAAAGCGGATATCTGCGGTCGGATACCCTCAAATGGATAGAGCAGTGCGGCGCCCTGGCGAAGGAGAATAGCGCGAAGCTGATAGCGGTTATGCATCACAGTCTGATTGACCACAGTGAAATGATAAGGGCAAATTATACGATAAAAAACAGCAAGGATGCTTTGAAACTATTCCACAAGCATGGAATAGAAATAATCTTTACCGGACATATTCACATACAGGATATTAAATCCGATGAATATCAGGGGAATACAATCTATGATATCGGAACCAGCAGCCTGGCAGTATATCCCCATCAGTACGGCCGGATGAAATTTACTCCCTACGTCGGCTTTGATTACCGTACAATCCAATTGGATATGGATGATTACGACATACATGAGAATGCGAAAGACGGAACCCCCCTTGGTTTCGAGGATTATTCAGCCTACTTTTTCAATGAACAGTGCGGCAGGATGCATCTGGAATGCCTTGAACAGCTGGAGGGACTGTCTGATGCGGAAAGGGAAACAGTGCTGGAGACAGTATGCAGGATGAATATGTTGTATTTCGCAGGGTACAGGAATGAAGCACTCAATGACATAGTGAATACTGAGGGCTTTAAAAAGCTTGAGAACATTGCCCCCTGTTTTACAAAGGAATATGCTTTGAAGATGCTGGATGATGAGAGGACTAACAACAATACATTGCTCATTCCTGTTTCTTCAAGTGAAAAACAATAGATAAAGAATTATCCCTATAAAAGCTGCGGCAGCGTTCAGTATGAGAGTTTTGTTGAACCTGTCGCTTTTTCGTCTGCACCTGGAAAGGTTTATTGCAATGGATATTATGCAGAAGAAGAAAAGCAGCACCAGCAGCACCGGGACATACTGCATCAGATTTACGTCCCAATTGCTTTGAAGTTTCACGTGAAAGGACTTGTCCATGTAGGATTCGAAGTCGGGCTTTGCAATTATTGTAATAAACAGCGTTATTGATACCAGGATCCAGGATATTATTCCTGACCATTTTACCCATTTTACAAGCATATCGGGACCCTTTCGCCTGTCAAGCATACTCTATTCACCACCTATTTAAATCTTTTCTCCTTATTATTTAGATTATAATAAACATTTTTTCACGAATCAATGATGCATTTGACTAATCGGAAATTAAATTGTATAATAGCAGTGAACAAATGAAAAAATAGTTCATACATATCATAAAGGAAGTGGGTTTATGTCAAAAGCATTCAGCGGCAGGGAAAAGGAATTAATAAGAAAACGGCTGATAGAAAAAGGCAAGGAGCTGTTTACCGGATACGGCCTCAGAAAGACAGGCGTAAGGGATTTAGCAAAAGCTGCAGGAATAGCACAGGGTTCCTTTTATAATTTCTTTCAGTCTAAGGAAGAGCTGTTCTTCGAAATAATAGAACAGGAAGAAGAGATAATAAAGGAAAAACTGCTGTCAGCCCATAAGGCAGATGAAGATATTACAGGAAGGTCCTTGCGGGCATTCCTGACAGAGGCTTTCAAATTGATAGATGAGAGCACTTTTATAAAGAAGCTTATGAACGGAGAAGATTATGAGCTGATGTTAAGAAAGCTGCCTGAAGAAAGGATGGCAAAGCATATAAAAAGTGACTCTGATATTTTGACTCCAATGCTTGGCATATGGCACAGGAAAGGAGTATTGATTGACAGGAAGCCTGAAGTTATAAGCGGCCTCTTACGCGGGATTTTTATCCTTTCGCTGCATAGGAAAGAAATCGGAGAGGATGTCTTCCCGGAGGTAATGGAGTTACTGATTGAATCAGTAGCGCGCAGTATTATCAAGGAGGATGGAAATGATTGATGTAAAAGGCTTAAGGTTCAGCTACTCGGGCGGAAGGGAACCGGTCATTAAAGGGCTGGATTTTTCTATTAATAAAGGTGAGATATTCGGTTTCCTGGGGCCTTCGGGCGCAGGCAAAAGCACAACACAGAAGATAATAATCGGTATTCTGAAAAATTACCAGGGCAGTGTTAAGGTGATGAATAATGAGGTTAAGGATATGAAATCCGACTATTATGAAAAAATAGGAGTGGTATTTGAATTCCCTAATCTCTACAGTAAGTTTACTGCACTGGAGAATTTATCATATTTCAGGTCTTTGTACTCGGAGGAAACCGAAGAGCCTATGAGGCTTCTTGAAATGGTCGGCCTGGAAAAGGATGCCCGCACAAGGGTGTCAGATTTCTCAAAGGGAATGAAGATGAGGCTTAATTTCTGCAGGGCATTGCTGAACAAACCGGAGCTGCTGTTTCTGGATGAACCCACTTCAGGGCTGGACCCTGTTAATGCAAAAATGGTGAAGGATATCATACTGCGGAAAAAATCGGAAGGCAGCACAGTATTCCTTACAACTCACAACATGAATGTAGCCGAAGACTTGTGTGACAGGGTGGCGTTCATAGTAAACGGAAGCATCAGCCTCATTGATTCACCAAGGCGGCTTATGATAGACAGGGGCAGAAAGAGCCTGAGGGTTGAATACAGGGAAAAGCAGGAGATAAGGTTGAAGGATTTTGAATTATCAGGGATTGGATATAATGAGGAGTTTTTGGAATTGGTAAGAAACAAGGACATTGAGAGAATGCATACCCAGGAGGCTACCCTGGAGGACATTTTCATAGAGGTTACAGGGAGGGGGCTGGCATGAGGACTTTAAGTACAGTAGCACATGATATAAGATTCCAGTTAAAGCACGGATTTTATTACGCTTATGCATTTGTCAGCATTCTTTATATCTTACTTATAAGGGTAATGCCCCGGGAGGCAAGGGAATATGTTTCAGTGATAATTCTGATGACAGATCCCGCTGTTCTTGGATTCTTTTTTATCGGCGGAATCATACTTCTGGAAAAGGGCCAGAACATATTTGCCAGCCTTTTCACAACTCCGTTGAAAGCAGGTGAATATATTGCAGCAAAGCTGTTATCCCTTACACTGCTTTCGCTGCTTTCTTCCGCAGCAATTGCTTTTTTTGCCACCCCAGGCGGCTTTGATCCGGGGCTGCTTATTCTTTCAATTGTTCCCACATCTGTGTTTTTCACTCTTTTGGGAATAGTTCTGGCAGTCAGGGTTAAGACAATAAACGGATACATATTGGCATCGCCGTTTTTCATGACGCCTTTCATTCTGCCATTATTCGGATTCATGAGGTTTTACAGCTCTCCGGCATACAGCCTGCTTCCGGGCTACGGCTCGCTGCAGCTGCTTGCGGGGGCATATTACGGCATAGGGTTGGCAGATGCGGTTTATTCGGCAATACTTATCCTTATGTGGGATATTATTGCTTTTATATGGGCTTACAGGTGGTTCAGAAAATACATAATAGCGGCAATAGGAGGCGGCAGCATATGAAAAGGCTTTTGGCGCTGAGCTTTGGGGATTTGAAAAATATAAGCCGTGATTCCATGCTTTTAATAGCTTTATTAGTTCCTTTTATTCTTGCCTTTTTGATGAGACCGATCCTTCCTTTTGTCAGGGAGGTGCTGCACAGGGAGTTATCATTTGAGCTTTCGGAGTATTACGGCCTTATCATGAGTTTCCTGATTCTTGTCACACCAATGATGATTGGTATGCTGTCAGGGTTCCTTATACTTGATGAAAGGGATGAAAAAATACTGTTCTTTTATTCTGTTACTCCTCTGTCAAAATCAGGCTACCTGCTCTATAGGGTTACAGCGCCTGCAATAGTTACGTTTGTACTTTCATTCTTCGTTTTTTATTATATCGGCATATTGGAATACAGGATAGAACTGCTGATACCCGTATTAATGGTTTGTGCCCTTGAAACTCCGATGGTTGCATTGTTTCTTGCGGCTTTTGCATCCAATAAGGTGGAAGGGCTGGCACTGACAAAGGCCTTTGGAATACTGCTGCTTTCTCCTGCCGCTGGATATTTCATCAGGTCGGAATGGCAGTATTTAGCCGGTATAACTCCGGCCTTTTGGATTTCAAAAGCACTGATTGCCGGTGCCGGGGGAGGCGGCGGATACTGGGCGTTTATTGCTGCGGGTGCTGTTGTCCATTTATTAATCATAGGAATGCTTATAAATCGATTTAAGAACATTTACATATAAGAAATCATATTATGAACAAAACCTGAATTTAAGGTTTATTTGCAGGTTATGCAATTTTCATCACAAAAATGTTGATTTTCTTGTAACATTTAAAGCCGTATGATATAATCTATTAAGGTTTATTTGAAATTATTATAACGAAGCAATCTTTGATGGAGAGAGTAAATTGCGGAAGGCCAGAAGAGAGGTGCTGCCATCGGCTGAAAGCGCACCGGTACAGAGGCAGTTGAAGTTCACTCCGGAGATTCAGGGCTGAAGATGGTGTTAACAGCACCAGTAGGCTTTGACGGTAAATTCCGTTACATTTGGAGCGGTTTGCAGAATGCAAACAAGCAGGGTGGTACCGCGGATAACCTTCGTCCCTTTTTTGGGGATGAAGGTTTTAATTTTTGTAAAACATAGCATATAGGAAAGGAGCATGAAAAATGAAAGAGACACTTGAAAAGATCAAATCCCAGTCTGTCAAGGAGCTGAAAAGTGTTCAGTCCCAGAAGGAATTGGAAGAACTGAGAATAAAGTATCTGGGCAAAAAAGGAGAACTTACCCAGGTACTGAGAGGGATGGGGGGGCTCAGCCCTGAAGAAAGGCCTGTAATTGGACAGTTGGCCAATGAAATCAGGGATTATATCAATGAAAAGATTGAAGAAACGGCATACTGCCTTAAGAGGAAGGACTTAGAAATAAGGCTGGGAAAAGAATTCATTGACGTTACCATGCCGTCAAAAAGAAAAGCCTTGGGAAACAAGCATCCCCTGACCAAGGTA
>DAOLPD010000047.1:0-17863 GCA_035417425.1 Bacillota bacterium | reverse complement strand
TACAGAGAGAATAAACAACCTGAATGAACATCTTCAGATCAACAAGAAGGATCATCACTCAAGGAGAGGGCTTCTTAAGATGGTCGGGCAGAGAAGGGGACTTCTGAATTATCTCAAGGCTAAGGACATCGAGAGATACCGTGCTATTATCGAAAAACTAGGTCTAAGAAAATAGGTAGTTTGAGGGCGGGGATCACACCCGCCCTTTTTGCAATTATTTTGATTTAACATGGATACACTAAATACATATGGAAGTAAGTATTTTGAAACAGGCAAGGTTTTTGCCCGATTTCAGATCATACTTTAATATACAAATCGAAAGGAGGAAAATAAATGGATGTATTTGAACTGGAGCTGGCTGGGAGAAAGCTAAGCATTGAAACAGGAAGAATAGCCCAGTTAGCAGATGCAGCGGTCCTGGTCAGATACGGCGATACTGTCGTACTTGTAACAGCGTGCGCTTCAGCAGAGCCAAAGGAAGGAATAGACTTTTTCCCGCTCAGCGTTGATTACGAAGAACGACTTTATGCAGTCGGTAAGATCCCGGGCGGCTTCATAAAAAGGGAAGGAAGACCAACTGAAAAAGCAATACTGTCTGCAAGATTGATAGACAGGCCAATCAGGCCTTTGTTTCCGCACGGATACAGGAATGACGTACAGGTAGTTGCTACCGTATTATCCGTAGATCAGGACAATCTGCCTGAAATAGCAGCAATGATAGGATCTTCAGCTGCACTTTCCATTTCAACAATACCCTTCCAGGGGCCTACAGGCTCGGTTCTGGTCGGAAGAGTTGACGGAGAGTTGGTACTCAATCCAAACAACGAACAAAGGGAAAAAAGCGACCTTCACCTGGTAGTATCAGGCACCAGGGATGCTGTCATGATGGTTGAGGCAGGAGCAAAGGAAGTACCTGAGGATGTCATGCTTGAAGCAATAATGTTTGCCCATGAAAACATCAAGAAGATTGTTGCATTTATTAACGAAATCGTTGCCAAAGTGGGTAAAGAGAAGAAAGAATACACTGTTTTCAAGCCGGAAGAGGAAATTGAAACTGCAGTAAGGGAATATGCAACCCAGAAGACCCTTGATGCAATAAGGACTCCCGATAAGCTTGAAAGACAGGAGAAAATTGACGCAGTCAAGGCAGAAACCCTTGAGCATTTCGCAGAAATCTTCCCTGAAAAAGAAAAAGACATTGACGAGGTGCTATATGACATACTCAAGGAACAGGTAAGAAAGCTGATAACAGAGGAGGGCATCAGACCTGACGACAGAAAGCTTGACGAGATAAGGCCCATAAGCTGCGAGGTTGGAATACTTCCGAGAGTACACGGTTCAGGGCTTTTTACAAGAGGCCAGACACAGGTTCTCACAATCGCTACCCTTGGCGCTTTGGGTGATGTACAGATTCTTGACGGACTTACCGATGAAGAGTCAAAAAGATACATGCACCACTATAATTTCCCGCCGTACAGCGTAGGCGAGACAAGATTCATGAGAGGCCCGGGAAGAAGGGAAATAGGACACGGAGCCCTTGCTGAAAGAGCATTGGAGCCGATGATACCATCAGAAGAAGAATTCCCGTATACGATCAGGCTTGTATCCGAAGTAGTAAGCTCCAACGGTTCCACATCACAAGGCTCAGTATGCGGCAGCACATTGGCTTTGATGGATGCGGGAGTACCGATAAAGGCACCTGTAGCCGGAGTTGCAATGGGGCTTATGAAGGAAAAGGACAATGTGGCTATCCTTACTGATATTCAGGGCATGGAAGATTTCCTTGGAGACATGGATTTCAAGGTTGCAGGAACAAGCAAGGGAATCACTGCAATTCAGATGGACATAAAAATAGCCGGCATTGACAGGCCTATACTGGAAAGAGCGCTGGAGCAGGCAAGAGTAGGAAGGCTCTTCATACTTGACAAAATGCTCAGCGTAATAAGTGAACCCAGAAAAGAACTGTCACCTTATGCACCAAAAATAATAACAACAAGAGTTGATCCTGACAAGATAAGAGACATAATAGGCCCAGGCGGAAAGACCATCAACAAGATAATTGCAGAGACTGGCGTAAAGATAGACATTGAGGATGACGGAAGAGTCTTCATCGCTGCTGTAAATCAGGCAGCCGGTGACAAGGCGCTGAAGATCATCGAAAGCCTTGTAAAGGAAGTAAAAGAAGGAGAAATATATCTCGGTAAAGTTACCAGACTAATGACCTTCGGAGCATTTGTTGAAATACTTCCCGGCAAGGAAGGCCTCGTACACATCTCCAAGCTTGATACAAAACGAGTTGAAAAGGTTGAGGATGTTGTCGCAGTCGGAGACGAGATACTTGTAAAAGTAACCGAAATCGACAAACAGGGAAGGATAAACCTTTCAAGACGCCACGCAATGGCCGATGTAGCAAAAGAAGAAGAGAAAATGGAAGAAGAGAAAGCATAAACCATGGGGTTTATGTTTTTTCTTTTACAGCACAACTGAAAACACAAATCTTAGATAAGTATGATAGATTCATACTTATTTTGTATTTATTGGAAGGATTATCATGTAATATGGAGAATTTATATAGAGTTGATTCACAGGTATGAAAATATTGACGAAATATGTTCGTCAACACATACGATTTTGGATGTATTAACGATATACGTAGTTGCAGGAGTTATATGCCAGCTGCTGAAAAGGTATAAATATTATATAATAAGTTGCTTCAAGATAGATATATAGAGAATATCGGGAAGAGAGAATAATTGTCTCCGGTCGTCCATGACCTGGGTAGGTCAGGCGAGCGTCGTTGGGGTCTTCTTTTCTGGGTCGACTGGCGTCCATGCCAGTCTAGAGTAGTAAGCGGCTTTGGAGTCTTTTTGGTAGGGCTTCGAAGTGTCGATTGAGCCCAATAAGTAAGGTATGAACATTATTATTAGGATAAATAGATTGAGTCTATAGGTACTGAGTAGCTGTCGTCCATGGCAGCAGAAGATTATCTCCGGGCGTCCATGCCCTGGGTTGGGCAGGGAGAAATCTATGTGGTATTCACAGTGATAGAGATAATCAGAGATTAAAGGTTATCGTGAGTTTTCTTAGAGGCGCCTGGCGTCCATGCCAGGCTAGAGCAAGAGGTCATCAGCCAGCATATAACAATGCGCTCACGCTGCGGTACGATAAGGAAAGGTCGCTGAGGACAAATCGTACCTTGGGTTGCAAAGATATGCAATACTATAGTTTGACATAAGTAGCAACCACACCCCTTCACCGGGAGCAGAGCTCCGCCAGGGGGACAAGCTCCGGGGTCCGGTTCAGGGACGTCGTGAGTGCGAAACCGTTATACGCAATCAGTGCACGGGATATTGAGGTAGTTCTCTGAAGTGTCATTTTAGGAGGATTTTACTATGGATAGCTCAATAATAGTTAGATTTGCAGAAAAGACAGATCTAAGCTTTTGCATGGATTTTGATCACTCTCACAGAGAGGATATAATCGAAAATAAGATAGACATGCATGAGATAATTGTGGCAGAGCGGTGTCGGGAAATTATTGGCTATCTGAAGATTGAGTATATATGGTCACAGTTGCCGTACATGAGCTTGATAATTTTGAAGCCTGAGTTTAGGGGTAAACATATAGGGTATCTGATGTTGCAGTATCTTATTGAGTTTCTACAAACAAATGATTATGATATTTTGCTAAGTTCTTCCCAGGTCAATGAACCCGAACCTCAGATGTGGCATCGGAAGATGGGATTCGTTGAATGTGGGATTTTGAATGGCATTAATAAAGATGGGGTAGGAGAGGTATTCTTTAGGCTAGATTTAACCAAATGAAAGCTTTTCTATGCGAAAAGCTAATTGAAATGTGCACTGACTGCGCATAACAATGCCCTCACGCGGCGGCACGGAGGGAAAGGGCGAGAAGCATGCGTACCTTGGGTTGCGAAGGACTGATACAGCTAAGGTTCGATTTAAGCAGCAACCACACCCCTTCACCGGGTGTCACCACCGCCAGGAGGACAGGCTCTGCAGGTCCGGTTCAGGGATGTCGTGAGTGCGGAACCGTTATGTGACATGCGGCGATTTGTTATATGTATTCTTCTCTATGATAAGTTTATTGATTTTTACTATATATAAACTGAGATTGAGGTGAAGTTTTTTGTTGAGGTTTTTAAAAGGACTATTTACTTGTATTTCAAAAGTAGAGAAATTTCTACGTGAGAAGCAAATAGGTAAACTAAGAGGTTCGGCTCTAATTTTTCTGGGGATTATTATTATTGGATTATTTGGAATGTTATTACTTGATAACTTTAATAATGATTTTGTGATGAGACTTTGCGCATTCTTTTTTGGCAGTTTTTTTTACTCAGTTATACCACTTGCAGTAATCCGTGAAGGGACAATTAGAAAGTATATTATTTTCGGTAGGAAAAGCACATTTGCAGAAGTTATCAAGAGGTTTAATGTAAGATCATATATAGTATTTTTATTAGTTTTTTCATTTGTAATTTTTTTTCCCATTGTAGGAATACCAATCTTGCTGTCATTATTTAATATTAGGTTTTTGGCAGATTTTTTATTAACTAATTTTAACAAATTAATTTACATAAACATAATAGTATCATCCTTTTTTTGGTTTGTTTATCATATAGTATATGAAACTGTTAAACTGCAGGAAGTCAAGATTAAAGTGGCATTGTTTACTGCAATTGCTACTACTATAACAGTTATACTCAGTTCAAAGATATATGAAGATTTTTTGTTTGTTATTTCTTGTCTTCTGTTAAGCTATCTTTGGGTTCAATATATAATTGAAGTAAAGTTAGCTGAGTAGATATTTTTAAGGAAGCCATTAATTTACTAATTTTGCTTACTGAATCGCCGCACATTACATAACAATGCCCTCACGCTGCGGCACGGCAGCAAGGACAGGGAGCATGCGTGCCTTGGGTTGCCGGATGCATTTGCTTTGGAGCGGGGTCAGGGCAACCACATCCCTTCACCGGGTGTCACCACCGCCAAGGAGAAGGGCTCTGAGGGTCCGGTTCAGGGACGTCGTGAGTGCGGGACCGTTATCTGACATATGGTACACATATTTAACTAAGGAGAATAATATTCTTATATTGCATATCGTAGAATTATTTTAAGTAATTTAATTTATATTTTATGGGGTGGGAACATGAAAAAGAGCATAATATGGGTATTTGCGCTAATTTGTGCAATGACCTTTTTGGTGGGATGTGAAAAGCAAAAAATAGCAGAAACTGTTTCAACGGAAGCAGCACCACTGACTGAAGAAGAGCTTGCCTATTTTAATGGCGATTCGTTTTTTAATGGAGATTATTTGAATATCCGCAATCAATTTCTTAGTTCTGTTTATGATGAACCTGCGGATATTGACCTGTTTGAATTGTTTTATTGTGGCAGCGGCAGCGTTGAAACTATAACAGAAGATGAACTAAAAGCTGTTATGAAAATAAACGGATTTACAAGCAATATTGATGACCTTCCGTGTGGTTGTGATAAAATTAGTCGCTCAGTTATAGACAAAGTGCTTACAGATTGTATGGGCATAACACTTGCCGATACCAATAAAATTGGATTGGATCATTTTGTGTATCTTTCTCAATATGACGCTTATTATCATTTCCATGGTGATACAAACTATCGAGGAAAAATCAACTTTTCCAAAGGAGAGCGTGAAGGTGATATAGTTCGACTTTTCTATAATGATGAGTTTATTTGTGATGGATATAAGGTACTTACCTTGCAGGAGAGGAACAGCACGTATCTGTTTGTATCAAACCAGAAGGCTGAATCAGAAATAGTCACTGATTAACTAAAACGAAAGGGCATATTATCTGGATGTTTATATGTCATGTATTTATTATTAGGATTAGTTTCGCAAGACACCATCCATCAGATAAACACAGCCCTTACACGGCGGCACGGGAGCAAGGCGGCCACACCTCCTTAACGGGAAGGTCGCTCCGCCTAGAGGACAGGCTATGGTTTACGGTTCAGAGGCGCCGTTAGTTCGGGAACGTTAGACGAAATAAAAATGCATAATTTCGTTGAATAAAGAATAAAAGCTAGAGGGGTTAAGATGAAAAAAATATTAATATGTACTTTTATTATGGTGGTTTCTATAAGTTTAGTATTTAGCGGTTGTACTAAGGAAAATGATATTGGAACGGAAGATAATGAATCGGCTACAGTTGAGGGAAAGATAGGAAATATAGAATCGAAAATTAGTGAGTTTTCTGACTTAAGGCAAAGCCGGATGACAATGGAAGGAAGATCCATAAAAGATCTTGATTTAACAGGCGAATACGATACTTTGCTAAAAGTAACATTTGACACACGTACCGAATGGCCATCAAAAGATAAATTACCAAAGGAGTTTAATCCACAAGAAATAATTGAAATAGGAAAGGATCCGGGCTTAGGGATAAGAGATCTACATAATCAAGGTATTACAGGACAAGGAGTAAATGTCGCAATCATTGACCAGCCATTGTTACTCGGACACAAAGAATATAAAGATAAAGTAGTAAAATATACTGTCATAGATTGCGAGGGTGTTGAACCGCAAATGCATGGGCCTGCAGTAGCCAGTATATTAGTCGGAAAGGACTGTGGAGTTGCACCTGGGGCATCGTTATATTATTGGGCAGAACCGTCCTGGAAAGGAGACTATAAATATAGAACAACTGCTTTAAATCAAATCATAGAGTATAATAAAAACAAACCTTTAAAAAAGAAAATAAGAGTAGTAAGTGTTTCAAAAGGATTTAGCACAGATGAAGATAATTTATCAATGTGGAAAGAGAAGATTAAAGAAGCTGAGGAAAATGGTATTATAATAGTTCATTGCTCTGATGAAGGAGATGAAAGATTTTCCGGAATAGGTTGTAAGTTATACGAAGATAGAGATAACCCAAAAAATTATGATTTATGTTATTTTGCAAACAACAAATCATTTCGGAAACCAATAAATAGAAAATATGTCCCAATAGATAATAGGACCACAGCGGATTATACTGGGGAAAATGACTATGCATTCTGGGCTGATGGTGGATTAAGCTGGGGGGCTCCATATCTGGCAGGAGTGATTGCATTGGGATTTCAGGTAAACCCTAATCTTGAAGAAAAAGAGATATATCAGTATTTAAGAGAAACCGGCACACCATTTAATGGAGGTTTTATAGTAAATCCTAAAGCATTTATTAAGAAGGTAAATGAGTTGGAATAGATATGATTCAAATTTATCTGTAATAAAAACTGAAGAGGAATTATAATGCAAGATTTATTTAATGAATCGATTCAAAACATAAAAAGAGCACATATAATATATTTTACGGGAACCGGCGGAACAGCACGTGTTTCATCACAATTCGAAGAATCACTGACAAGTCATGGTATAGAAGTCCAAAAAGCTGCTTTGGATATGCAGGAAGCTGAATATTGCACTTTATCAACAAACATACAAAAAGACAGTTTACTGATTCTGATTTTTGCAGTTCATGCTTTTGATGCTCCGGAGCCGGTTTATGATTGGATTAACGCCATTCCCGACGGGATCGGGCGACCTGCAGTCGTTATTTCTGTTTCGGGCGGCGGAGAGGTTTGGCCAAACACTGCATGCCGGGCCGGCTGTATAAAACTATTAGAGCGGAAAGGGTACAATGTATTCTATGAGCGGATGATGGTTATGCCGTCAAATATTTTGGTTGCTACAAAAGATCAGCTTGCCATAAGGCTATTGCAGGTACTGCCGACGAAGGCAGAGAACTGTGCATCGGAAATTCTCTCCGGAGTTCGACGCAGGAGAAGAGCACCAATTATGTCAAGAATTATGACCGCAATTTTTAAAAGTGAGAAGAAATGGGCAAAAAAATTCCCGGAATATCTTCGAATAGGCGAAACATGCACAGGCTGTGGGTGGTGCTTAGAGAACTGCCCAAGAAAAAACATTGAACTGGTCAATTCCCGTCCTTCTTTTGGCGGGCAGTGTGTAGCGTGCCTTCGTTGTATTTACGGCTGCCCGTATAAGTCTATATATATCCATAGGATTGGTTTTATTACAATCAAAGAAGGATATGACCTGGATGAGCTGGAACAACGTATGAGTGGTGTAGCACTTGAACCAATTGAGAAGATTAAAGCTGGAATTCTATTTATAGGGGTTCGGGATTACTTGTTGAATAAAGATGTGTAATTTATGAGGTGATGTTTTGGAAATTATCAACTTGGGCAATAGAATAATGAACACATATCTAATAAAAACAGAATATTGCTGTTTACTTATAGACACCGGATATGCGGAACAGTTTTCCGGCTTTTATAATAAACTAGCCTCCAGAAATATTGGTTTAAATGAAATAGATTATGTTTTCCTGACTCATGCTCACGATGACCATGCCGGGTTTTTAAATGATGTTTTGCAGCACACAAACGCAAAGGTAATAATGCACTACAAAGCACTTGAAGGTTTACGCAGAGGGCAAAATTCCTTTGATGGAGGCTGTTCCGGTAAATTGGCATTGCTGTTCTGCAAAATTATGGGCTTGTTTGGCAAAGGGGAACACAAGTTCCCTCAGATAAAGAAATGTTTTGAAGAAAGGTGCATACTGATAGATAGTAATAACAAAAATGATATTGAGAGTAAAATACATGGCAAAATAATTGAAACACCCGGACATACATCTTGTTCAATCTCTCTGCATATGGATGATGGTTCTCTGTTTTGCGGGGATGCTGCTATGAATGGATTCCCAAGTATTCAAAGAATCACGATTTGGATCAATAATCTTCGCGAATTCTACAAATCATGGGAGCTGATGATTGATACAAATCCTAGAATGATATATCCTGCACACGGAGCCCCTTTTCCGATTTCTGATCTGGCAAAGTTTTTATCAAAAGTAGAAGCCAGGAAGCTATACTCTTTGAAATAATAATACTACTGACTCACCTGTTGTCTGGTTCAATCTTCGACTCGATTACTGTCTTTAAAATAATGTTGTATAAAATATTTAGGACAAAAATTTAACTAGGGGGACGAAAATGAGTTATTTGATTGATTTTAAAAAAATTTCACTCGAACAATATAATAACGAACTTGAAAAGAGGACGTTCATTCCAAGCCGCCAAATACTGAAAGACAAAGCTGATATACATTTCAATGTGTTTGAAAAAGAGAATATAAAGACACTTGAAGAATTATTCTCAGTCTTAAAAAACAGCAAGTTAAGAGCTGAATTATTGAATAAAAATAAGAATATTTCAGATGAATATCTTACGATTTTACTTCGGGAATTAAAGAGTATTCAGCCCAAACCAGTAAAATTAAGAGAATTTACATGGATTTCAAATAATACTATTGATAAAATTGAAAAAGCAGGAATCTCAAATACTCAAATGTTGTATGAAAAACTTGGGAAATCATGTGAAAGAGAAAAATTTGTTAATACATACGGTATTGATGAACACGAAATAATTGAATTGCTGAAACTAAGTGATTTAACTAGAATACAATGGGTAAATACAACTTTTGCCCGTGTACTATTTGCCGCCGGATTTGATACGGTTGAAAAAGTATCAAAAGCTTCCCCCGAAGATTTATATAATAGAGTGGCTTTGAAAAACGAAGAAATGAAATTGTATAAGGGGAAAATCGGTTTAAACGATATGAAGTTATGTATTGAAGCCGCAAAATCAATTGATATAGAAATTGAAGCATGAAAATCCTAAGGCCCTTAATAAAAGTCTTGAAATAAAGAAAGGAATTTTAATGAGAAATAGACTGTTCATATTATTAATTTATATAATGGTCTTTGTTTGTCTTTCATTGACAGGATGCAGGGATTTGGAGACTGAAACTGAAAAGATTACTGCTTACAAAGAAAATTATGAAGTAGTCGACGGTAAGACAGCTGCATTATTCAATTACGACTATAAGAACAGGAGTATGTACATTGCAGGATTAAAATTATTTGAGAAATTCGGCACATCAAATGAAGGCAGTGTTTCCATACTCACAGATGAAAATGCTTTGGCCCTCAGGCTGACTAAAGCCACGGGATCTGTCAGTGGTACAGTTGATGGCCCTTTTGTATATTTTAAGATGGATCTTGCCACAAATGAGATAATAGAAAAGAGATTTGAACCTGCCCCGGACTATGCTGAACTGGGTATGACAGAGTTCATTGAACATAGCGAAGAAGTAATTGAATTGACTGATGAACGTATGGTTGAGATCGGAGCATATTTCAAAGAATTATTATGGAAATAGAACAGAATTAACATATATATGCTATAATGTAATTATTACCAATTAAGATTTGGCAGAGGACGGATGAATTATGAAGAAAAACCGGATAATAGCTATTATAGCATTATTGATGGTATTTATATTTTTTATAACGTTTGCATCTTTTCTTACAGATGCAATTATTCCGGGCAACAGCATCTACTATGCTTTTATGCATATGGTTTTTCTTGTGATTCTTGGGATCTGTTTTTTCTCATTCAGTGAAATCATACTCTTTACGCATAAGCTGGAATAAGAATCTCCTTTTATTATATATACAAAAAATATAGTAAGGGAGATATATTAATGAATAAAAATGTACTGAATGTCGGCTGCTGGTCAGCAGTTACAGCTTCACTGACTTTTGTTGCGTATACTATTTGTTTTATTGCAATTCTGCTCGTAAATCCTATATTTATATGGACAGACTTTGAAACCTATATAAATGCAGTTCAAACCACCAATCAAACCTTTAAGCATATTGCCATGCTTTTTATGATTCTATTTGGTGCATGCTTTGTCATTCAGCTCTGCAGCATTGAGGAAATTGCCGAATCATCAAAGAAGTACTTTGCCAGGATAGCAGAACTTTTTGGCATAGGTTTTTTTGCTTTGACAGGCATAAATTACTTTATACAAATAAGCGCAGTGCGAATGCAGATTAATTCCGGTCAGACAAACGGGCTTGAACAGTTTATCCAGGCGAACCCCGTTTCCGCAATAGCTGCTGTAAATATGCTCGGGTGGACGGTTTTTTTCGGGTTATCATGTAGTTTTGCGGCATGGGCATTTGGCAATACCAGGACAGAGAGAATAATCAAGTATGCATTCTTGACAAATGGAATTATGATGTTTGCCAGTGCCTTTGGTTATCTGTTTGATATAGTTGTTATTGTATTCCTTTGTTTGAATATAGGAATGGGTGTTGCCGTTTTAACGGTTGAGATATATTTATCCAAACTGTTTAAGAGTCTTCAAAAATCATTATAGAGGGGGGTTATCTATGGAAAAGAAAGAAACATTAGTTCACGATTTTGACTTAAACTTAATATGTGATTATTTCGGAAGGATGGAACGGCAGGGACCCGGCAGCCATGAATCTACTATCAGGGCATTAAGTTTTATTGACAATCTTTCAAGTGAGCTGAAAATTGCTGATCTTGCTTGTGGAACAGGGGGTCAAACAATGACTCTTGCGCAAAATACAAAAGGAACCATTATTGGACTTGATATTTTTCCCGATTTTATTGAAAAATTTAATGAAAACGCAAAGAAGCTCGGCTTGCAGAATAGGGTAAAAGGCATTGTAGGTTCAATGGATAATCTACCGTTTCAAAATGAAGAATTTGATGTTATTTGGTCTGAAGGGGCTATTGCCAATATAGGTTTTGAGAAAGGCCTGAATTATTGGAAAGGCTTTTTAAAAAAGGACGGCTATATTGCTGTTACATATGAGTCATGGTTCACCGATAAACGACCTGCTGAAATTGAAAAGTTTTGGGTTGATGCTGTTCCTGAAATAGGCACAATAGGACATAATATTTCAATAATGCAAAAGACCGGCTATAGTTTTGTCGCTGCATTTACATTGCCTGAAGAATGCTGGACGGATACTTATTTTATTCCACAGAAAGCAATACAAAATGCATTCTTGGAAAGAAATGCCGGGAATAAAGCCGCAGAGGCCTTTGTTGAATATATGAAATATGAAGAGGAGTTATATTCTAAATACAAGCAGTATTACGGATATGTTTTCTATATTGGTAAAAAAATATAAAAATAAGCTTTAGTATATACCTTTACTAAAGAGAGGATGTTGTGTATATGGACAAGCAAATAGGTCCTTTGATAGATATTTGCATAGCAGAAAGGCGTGAATGAAATGGAAGTCATATCTATAAGAAAGTCTCCTGAATATAAAGACAGGGCAATTAAATACTTTCAGAGCAAATGGGCATCTCCAGACAGCATGAAGGTCTATGATGACTGCATAACAAATTGTATTACTGCACCGAGTCCATTGCCTCAATGGTATCTGTTGATGGATAATGATAGAATAATCGGCTGCGCAGGTCTTATAACTAACGATTTTATCAGCCGTATGGATTTATACCCTTGGGTTTGTGCTTTATTCATTGAGGAGGAATACAGGGGAAATGCCTATGGTTCCCTTCTGTTAGAGCAGTCAAAGATAGACGCAAAGGCGGGAGGCTTTTCTCACTTATACCTATGCACAGACCATTTCGGATACTATGAAAAGTATGGATTCAGGTATATTGGTACAGGCTATCATCCATGGGGAGACAGTTCTCGTATATATGCTGCAGCGATATAGTATGTTTCCCGGAATTATTTGAATGGAGTGATCAAAATGCTCGTCAGGAAAGCTGATTTAAATGATATAAGCAATATTATTGACTTATGGTATGAGATGATGGTTTTTCATGTAAATGTAAATGATATTTACAGCTTGAAAGATAATGCAAAATCGATATATCAAAGCTATATTGAAGAAAACATGAAAGATCAGAATAAAGCTATCTTTGTGTGCGAAAGGCAAGATAAATTAGTTGGTTATTTGTTTGCCGAAATAAATTCTTTACCCCCGGTATATCATGAAGGTGTAATCGGAGTCATAACAGAATTAGGTGTTAATGAAAAAGAACGAAAACAGGGAATAGGAAAACTGTTACTCGAAAAAGCGGAAGAATGGTTCAAGGATCAAGGCATTTATAGAGCCGAGTGTACTGTATCAATAGACAATTATTTAGCACAGTCCTTTTGGAAGAAGAATAACTATACCGGCTATAACGAAATATGTTATAAGTATTTATAGATTGTCTTATATAAGAAGTCTGAATCCTGTGCTGCGCATTGATGGAAAGGAGTATTAACATGGAAATAACCGTAGTAAAAGAAAACAATATAGAAATTGCAATTATAAGAAGTAATGAGATACTGATAAATGATGTTCAGTCATCATTAGATTTTGCAGTGAATATTAACTATGAAACAGGCTGTAATCGTATTATTATCAATAAATCAGCAATAATCGAGGACTTTTTTGACCTGAAAACAAGACTCGCAGGGGAGGTATTGCAGAAGTTCATAAATTACCACATTAAAATAGCAATAGTAGGTGATTTCTCGGTTTATTCAAGTAAAAGCCTGAAAGACTTCATTTATGAGAGCAATAATGGAAGGGACATATTTTTCTTGTCCAATGAAGAGCAGGCAATTGAAAAGCTGAGTATGGTATAATCGGGGGACTGACGTAAAAGAAAATTACAGGGGGTTCTTATGAAAAGCATTGATTTTGATTCTGTGGCAGATTTATATGACTCTTATGTCACTGTAGACTTTGACATAGATTTCTTTAGAAAATTGTCAAAGGAATGCAATGGAAAATGCCTGGAACTTATGTGCGGCACAGGCCGGGTATCGCTGCCTTTGCTTATGGAAAACATTGAACTCACATGTGTGGACTATTCTGAAGAAATGCTGAATGTATTGAAAAAAAAGGCAGGAGAGCTTAATATTACTCCTGAGATAGAGTGCCAGGATGTTTGTAATCTTAATCTTAAAGATAAATATAAATTAATCATCATTCCGTTTAACTCATTTTCGGAAATATCCGATAGCATAAGACAGGAACAGGCTCTTGAGAAGATATACAAACACTTGGATAACGGAGGAACATTTGTTTGTACCTTGTACAATCCGGAATACAGGAAAAAAACCGCTGACGGATTATTAAGGGTTTTGGGGAAATTTCAGATTGATGAAAACAAAAGCTTGGTAGTTTCCAGTTATAATGTCTATAACGAAAAAACCAAGAATGTAACCGGCATACAATTTTATGAGATATATGGCAAAGATAATAAATTAATAGAAAAACGCTGCATGGATATTTGTTTTTCACTCATAAGCAAAGAGGATTTCATAGAAATGGCTTCAAAAGCCGGCCTTAAAATAAAAGAAATCTTGGGTGACTATAATTTTTCTCCATTCTCGGAAGATAGCATGTTCATGAACTTTATATTGAATAAGGAGCAGAAAGGGTGAGATTTTGGAAAGAACGCTTGTGATTATTAAGCCGGATGCTATGGAGAGAAAATTGATGGGAAAAATAATCTCCGTCTATGAGCAGGAAGGCCTGCATATATCCTCAATTAAAATCCTTAAGCCTTCCGTGGAAACAGCAGAGTCTCATTATTCGGAACATAAAGGAAAAAGCTTTTTCACGGGATTAATCGAGTACATAACAAGAGGAGAAGTATGTGTATTAATCGCAGAAGGGGATAATGCCATAGAGAGGGTGCGAAAAATAAACGGGGCGACAGATCCGGCAGAAGCAGATAAGGAAAGTATAAGAGGCAGATTTGGGATATCAAAAACTGAAAATTCCGTTCATGCTTCAGACAGTGTAGAAAGCGCCCAACGGGAAATAAGCATCTGGTTTCCGGAGCTGCAATGAATTCATACAAAGGATGGTATATAAGATGAAATCGTTTCGAAAAGAATTGTATTTTAAACTGCCTGTACGCAGGGGCTATGTAAACATAACCAGAGAAGTACAAGCCTGCATAAATGAAAGCGGGATAAAGGAGGGGCTTGTACTGGTAAATCCGATGCATATTACCGCAAGTGTATTTATTAATGACGATGAATCGGGACTGCATCAGGATTTTGAAAAATGGCTGGAAACCCTTGCTCCCGAAAAACCCCACAGTCAATACAGACATAACGGTTTTGAGGATAATGCCGATGCACACCTTAAACGTCAATTGATGGGGCGTGAGGTGATAGCGGCCGTTACTGACGGAAAGCTTGATTTCGGCACATGGGAACAGATATTTTACGGGGAGTTTGACGGGAAACGTGAAAAAAGAGTGCTGGTCAAGATAATAGGTGAATAAAACATTCAAAAACCGGCATAAAAGTGATACTATTAGTAATATATAGAGGAAAGGCCAAATTTTATATACAGGGGGGATAGCTCAGTGAAGGCTTTGATAGTATATGATTCTGTTTTTGGCAATACTGAACAGATTGCCAAAGCAATCGGCGATTCACTTGCGGATTTGACAAGCACTGAGGTTGTGAAGGTAAGCGAAGCGAAGCTTGAACAGCTTCAGGGAACAGGTTTGCTGATCGTCGGTTCGCCCACCAGAGCATTCAAGCCGACAAAGGCAATTGTTGATTTCCTGATACAGATTCCTTCCAACGGACTCAAAGGAATAAACGTTGCAGCATTTGACACCAGGGTCAATACGGAAGATGTGAATTCCCGCATTCTTAACGGATTCGTAAGGATATTCGGTTATGCGGCAAAACCAATAGCCGATAAGATGCAGAAAAAAGGTGGGAACCTGGTGCTCCCTCCCGAAGGTTTTTTCGTAAAGGATAATGAAGGGCCGCTGAAGGACGGAGAGCTTGAGCGTGCCGCCAAATGGGCAATAACAGTTATGAAGGGAGAATGAGGATGCAAAATACATCAGAATTAAGATTTGCAGTACTTATAGATGCAGAGAACATCCCGTACAAGAATATAAGGGGGATTCTTGCAGAGGTAGCCAAATACGGCACTCCTACCCTGAAGCGCATATACGGTGATTGGACCAATTCCTCACTGTCAGGCTGGAAGAATTACTTATTGGAGAATGCAATAACACCAATCCAGCAATACAGCTATACCTCAGGAAAAAATTCCTCCGATTCGGCATTGATTATTGATGCAATGGATATTCTGTATTCTGAAAAGGTTGACGGCTTCTGCATAGTATCAAGCGACAGCGATTTTACAAGGCTTGCTACACGTCTTCGTGAAGCCGGCATGAAAGTAATCGGAATAGGGGAAAGAAAGACTCCCAGCGCATTTATTGCAGCCTGCGATAAATTCATATATATTGAGATAATAAATGCACCGGTCAAGAATGGTGAACAATTTACAAACGAACTGCATAAGGATGATCTTGTGGAACAGGAACACAAGGGCAGTTCTCTGGATATCGGGAATGATATTATAAGGCTGATATCTGATTCCGTAAATGACGTTGCCGATGACAACGGCTGGGCTTTCCTGGCTGATGTAGGCAATCTTATTTCAAAGAAGCAGCCCGATTTCGATGCCAGAAACTACGGCTTTTCCAAGCTGACTCCACTGGTTAAAAGCCTCAAATGCTTTCAGATTGAAGAGAGGGAGTCGGGTAATTCAAGGATCAAGCATATATATATCCGGAATAAGAATAGATAGTGATTCTTATTTTTAAGGAAACAGCAGGCGGAATAATATGAAAACCAATAAACGGCTTTATATAATATTTATGCTGTCTGTAACAGCAGTCTTATGTGTTTGTTTCATTGCACTTGACTTTTCAAGATTTTTGAATCTGGACTACAGCTATGACATATTTCCCGGTGCACTTCTTAAAAGAATATGTGTGATAATAGCTGCAATAATTGCCTGGTCTGCGGGAAGGGATGGATTAAGCCCAAGGGACAACAGACTGATGAAGGCTGCCTTTATATTTGCTGTCTTTGGAGAAACAGCCTTTTTATTCAGGGAAAGGGCAATTGGGGTAGGAATGTTTGCCCTGTGCCAGACCTTGCTGATTATAAGAAATAGTACAGGCTTAGGATATAAGCTGACCCGGGCGGGCAGTAGACAAATAAGAAGACTTGCTGTCTCAGGCATAATAATTATTATATCTGTAATATTTCCGTTTCTGTCAGGTTACTTGTTCAAAACGGACATCACTTTGAATATAGTCTATTTATACGGAATAATTCTGAGTATATCATTATGGGCGGGGCTTGCCTGCAATATACTCGGTTTACTTCCCCAGATGAACGCAAGAATGGCCGCTTGGGGAATGATATGCTTCTTTTGCTGCGATGTTCTTGTCGGGCTTGATGCCGTATTGGAGGCAGGACTGCCATGGCTTTTGGCAAACAGCTTTATATGGGTATTTTACATTCCTGCCCTTGTACTGCTGGCTTTAAGCTGTTACAGATATAATTGATTTAAGGAGTATCATAATGAAAGGTATCTTATTTGCAGTTTCAGCAGGAATATTTATTGCTATGCAGCAGGTATTCAATGCGAGATTGGGAGAAAAGGCAGGTTTTTGGGAAACGAATACCTTTGTACATGGAAGCGGGTTTGCGTTTTCATTAATAATATTGATGATTGCCGGAAACGGAAGCTTCTCAAAAATCGGAGAGGCGAATAAACTGTATCTTCTGGGAGGGGTATTGGGAGTCCTTATAGTATTCAGCGCCATGACTGCAGTTACAGCTCTTGGTGCGACATACAGCATAGCAGTACTATTGGTTGCGCAGCTTATTGCGGCAACTGTCATTGATTCCTTCGGCCTGTTCGGCAGCCCTGTTATTAAATTCGATATAACCAAGTTCCTGGGAATAGCAATCATGATTGCAGGAATAGTAGTTTTTAAGCTGAAAGGATGATTTCAGATATTCCATGCGGCCGTAAGGCCGCTCAGTTTGCAGACAAACACGATTTCCACCAGTGGCGGAAACCGTGTTTTTTCAT
>DAOLPD010000046.1:0-18000 GCA_035417425.1 Bacillota bacterium | reverse complement strand
TTCATACGATAATTAAGTCACTTTTAGGGTGACATTTTCACAAAGTATTGACACAGTATTTTGTTTGCTGTTTTACATAATTTTTAGCTGCCGAAATGTATGCAATGCTATGAAAATGGCAATTTTTATGATAGAGTATTCATATACTATTATGCTTAAGCTGTGAGGAAAAGCAAATGAAGCTGAATATTGACAAAACCCTTTTGAAATACGTATATATCGTTGTGCTCGCTACTGTCTTGTATGTGATATACAGGCTGATTTCCAACTTTGAATATATTTTGGGCGCACTGATCGGCGCTTTGTCAGGATTGCTGGCTGTTCTGACTCCTTTTATGATTGCGCTGGTTGTTGCATATTTGCTTCATCCGATAGTATGCTGGATAGAATGCAATGTTATGTACAATAAAAGAATTACAAAGGCAGAGGCAGATAGCTCGGACAAGCACAAAAAATTAAAGCGCACATTGAGTGTGCTTCTTACATACCTGCTGGTGCTGGGCTTTATTGTCGTGCTTCTTTATAGTTCTTATGCCATGATCGGCGGAAAAATCAGCAGCCAGGTGGACATTAATTCAGTTATTGAGTCTTTGATAAGCTATTCCGAAAGATATATTCACATTTTCGGTCAATTGAGATCATGGCTTGAAAACAGCGGTTTGTCGGACAACCTGAAGCAGCAGCTTATCGATACCGTAGAGAGTGCCAATGAATTGATAAGCTCGGCTATCTCCAATTCCTTCATCAAAATCAAAAGCTTTGGAAGCAATATTGTAAATATCGTCCTGGGACTTATACTTGCCTTCTATATTTTGAAGGATCTTGAATACTTCAGGGAATTGTACGGAAAAACTACAAAAGCATTGATGAAGGAACAAAAAAATGAAAAATTGAACAATCTGTTTGAAGACATTAATTCAATACTGTCCCATTTCATAAGGGGACAGCTGCTGGCGGCTTTAATTGTCGGCATCCTGAGTTCTATAGGATTGTCTATTATAAGGCTTGACTTTGCAATTCTCATAGGTATGACTGCAGGAATAGCGAATATCATTCCTTACTTCGGCCCTATATTAGGCTCGGTACCTGCAGTAATTGTAGGGCTTCTCAGCGGGAATCCCATTAAGGCGCTTCTTGCAATTATCGTACTTGTTGTAGTTCAGCAGATAGACGGCACCCTGATTTCTCCAAGAATTGTAGGAAGCAGTGTGGGGCTGCATCCTGTGTTTGTGATGCTTGCCATCATAATCGGAGGCGCATACCTTGGATTATTGGGAATGCTTATTGCCGTTCCCATTGCTGCAATTATCAAGATGTTCCTGGTCCGGTGGCTGGAAAATAAAAAAAATATAGAGGCATAGCATGCCTATTTCATATTTTTGTACATAAGCCATTTTATCAAAGTCTCCACTGTCCTGTTGATAAGCTCCAGGCTTTTAAACATCTCCTCGTAGGCCTCCGCCACTGATTTTACCGTATTTTCCGCATCATTCACCACATTGTTCAATAACTCCTGTATGTGAGTAGCCGACTCTACCGATTCGTCGGCCAGCTTTTCCACCTTCATGGCAATTATTGCCGAACCCCTGCCTCCTGAACTTGCATTTTCCGCTTCAGCTGCGGCATTTACAGAAAGCAGCCTGCTTTCATCTATCATTACCGATATCAGGTTCAGGTCTTCTTTAATCTTTTCAGTGTATTTATCAAGCTTCAGTATAGTTTCCCTGGAGCTTCTGGCATATTCCTCGATCCTCGCGGCTTCTTCTCCCGTCTTTAAGTCTTTAACCTTGCCCTTAAGCATGGTCTGGGTATATTTCATTATTTCCCTGGCATTTTCCATGGACTTGTTTATATTTGATATTATTCCCTTTACTACTGTATTGGAGGATGCAGCATCCTCTTCATTATTTACGTTCAGGCTGTTTACCCCGTTCAGTAATGTATGCTCCGCAGCCTCGAGGCTTTGTGAGGATACCTGGATATTGGAGAAAATATTATTGATGTTTTCATAGTGGCTGTGGGTGTTTGAAAGGATACTCAGGGCTCTTTTTGAAATAGCCGTAATTAATGCAGCTGCAGCACCGAATTGAAAAAAGTACAGTATCAGTCTGATATTGCCGTTTTGGGCTGCATAATCAAAACTCCAGTTTGAACCTGCCCTCAGCAGCTCTCCGATCGCGATGCCCAATACGGATAAACCGACAGAACGGCCGATCAGCTTCAAGTCAAAATACATGCAGGCAAATCCTATCGGTATAGCCAGAAGCATGATAATCCCCATGTTAAGATAACAGTATCCAAGGATGCAAATCACCGCCATACAGTAGATGTTCACATTCCTGACTGTATTCACATCCATGCTGAAGCCTCTGCATGCTATAGGAACTGCACAGGCAATTATTACGGTTCCGGCAATTACTATTGTGTGAAGCCACGGAATCAATATTATTCCCGCAGCTTTAAGAATAACAAAAGCCGCAATTGCTACCAGCATCAGCTTGAATATCCTGACAAGCAAATCGTTAACATAGAGTTTATTCTGACCGGTTGCATCACTCTGGTACATCAAAGCATCCCCCCAAATAAAATATGGAATATATTTTAATCGGCATATTTCTGCATAATAATTTATTTCCCGGGAAATATCCTTATTTTTTGCGCAGGCTTTACCATATATCGGACATGTGCATACTTATATATTAATAATTCGCTGTTTTTCACCCAATATCCTGTTATTATAGAAAAAAAGCAGAGCTTAGACTCTGGTCAAATTGCTGATAAAGTTCAAAACAGGAACAGCAAATGAGACACGGGGGACGTTTCGCGTGTCTCACTTCAGTGGGACAGGAGAAACGTCCCCATGTCTTGTTTGCTGTTCTTATATCGAAGGTTTTTCATCAACCTCCTACGGTATCAGAAGTGTCCCTTTTTCTTTCATATCCGTCATGCTGTTGGCCTTTATCATGCCTTTGGATATTGTATATAAATCATCCCCGATGTATATTATTCTCTCTACGTTCATATTGCCCCTGTACCAGCGGTCTCCGGACTTCTTGTATTCCTCTTCGCTGATATGTGAAATCCTTGCCCTGAGCTTGAAGCCTTCCTCAAGGTCAACATTGTAAACATAGGCTCCCTGGAAGCTGAAGCTGCCGTACACAGGCCTGTTGTCCTCCACATTACTTCCGCTCTCTATTTCCATTACAGTTACGGGAAATGCCATAAGCTCCTTTTCCCTTGAGAAGAGCAGTGCCTTATGATTGTTCAAAAGCTCCGAGTCTGTTCCTCTGTCCCCTATGATTTCCTTGAATTTTTCTTTGGGATTGCTGACATCGCTTACATCAAACAATGCTATCTTCATGCCCTGATAGTATGCAGTAGTGCCTTCTCTCTTCCAGGTGCCTTCATTGGAAAGCTCTATCGTGTCCTTTCCAAAGCCTATTATATGGTTCTCGTCGTAGGGATGCAGGTAATCACTGTATCCGGGTATTTTCAAAGCTCCGAGTATGGCCGGATTTTTGGGGTCCTTAAGATCGATTACAAACAAGGGATCAACTTTTTTGAATGTCACCATGTATGCCCTGTCTCCCATAAACCTGACCGAGTATATTCTCTCCCCGGGAGCTATGTCTTCAAGGCTTCCGCAAGTATTCATATCCGCGTCAAGGACATACATATTGTTTTTTGATATGTTCTCACCCTCGCCAAACAGATTTCCCTTGGTAGTGGCAATCCTGAAATATCCTTTATCCTCATCCATTGAGAACTGGTTCAGTATCGAGCCCGGCACCGAGCCTTTGCCGGTATAATCCAGCTTGCCGTTATTCAGTGCGAATCTGAATATGACTGTTTCCCTGTCATTTACCTTTATCTCAATCTTTTTCGGCGCCGCGGAGTCGTGAATTATAGGACCGGGCACCCTTGTATTGTTATATCTGGTAACAGCCACATAGAGATTCTGCGCCGACGCATATATACTCTCTCCGGAACCCAGATATGTGGATACGTTAACGCCTTCCTTGGGGAGGTCAAAGTTGACACCGGCAACAATCATATAGTTCGGTTCCACCGACCCCGGGAAATATCCTATTTTCCCATGGTCTATATTTATGAATTCTTCTTTTAAGGCAGTATCCCTGTAGGAAGGAGTGTCATTAACCTCGGCATTGTCCAATATCCTGCGATAGTTGAAACGTTTGTTGGATACAAGGTACAGCTTTGAGCCTATTTTCCTTGAAGACAGATAGCTGCCCTCCAGCTCTATCTCTCTTATTTTCTTTATATTTGACTTATCGGTAATATCATAAGCCATGAGTTTTACCGTTTCATTGCTGTAATGGGGATAGTACTCCGGCATTATGCTGTTCTGCCCGGGCCTATATACCGGAATCGAGTTGTTGGAGGCCCCGATCAGTATAAGATACTTTTCATCAAGATAGAGTTCCGTGGGATATACGTTTTCTTCCTCAAGGCCTATTATCTTTGTTATCTTCATTTTATCCGAGGGATATATTTCTGCCACGACAATCCTGTTGTTATTCACCTGGTACAGGTATTTTCCGTCTGTCTTTACTATATCCGCTTCATCTACTCCCTCCACCTGCACGTTAGTGGTGGAATAGTCCCCCGAGCCCTCATTGGCTGCCTGCTTTGCCTTATTGGAGCTGCCGGTGCTTTCGTCTGCTGCTGAGGCAGGCGCTGCCGCCGTAGTATCCACAGCCGTTAACCCGCTTCTTTTATAAATGCCGTAATCCATATAATAGTCCTGCCTGGCTGCTTCCTCCAGGAGCTTCCTGAGGTTCTCCCGGCTTCCGACCGTCGGCAGCGGCTCCGCTGCAGCCTTTGCAATTGTGAATCTCATTTTGAAGCCCTCTTTTAGCCTGTTTCCCGTTGCATACTTTACTGCACTTCTTATGTATAATGTATAGGCCTTTCCGGCTTCATATTGTTCAAGAGGCTCTACAATTATCGATTTCCATTCGCTTCCCATCTTCCTGCTCAAAGGTACTTTGCTTCCCTGATCATCCAGGACATAGACATTGCCCGTATTGACTGTCGAAGCCATCAGAGGAGCATCAAAGGGAACCTCTATTACAATCTCAGGAGATGTTCCGATGCGCTCCGGCAGTTCAACGAAAGTATCCTCCCTCGCAAATGTAAGAACAGGCAAAGCTATACAGACTGCCAGAATACAAACCAGGCAAATTCTGACGGCTTTACTTTCAATCTTCATTAATCCTCACCCTCCTAATCTTATTATACAATTAGACGAAGCTTTTAGGATATGGTTCCCAGGTATTTCATGATTATTCCGTAAATATCCTTACATCCACATTGAAATTAGGAAGCAGAAAGCTATCCTTGTCATCTATTGATATTTCAACAGGTATAACTGTTTCTCCATTCTTTTCCACAGCCTTTTTTGCTATAGCTGCGATCTTTCCGTGATACTGCCTGCTTTTGTCTGCGGCAGGTATGATTTCCACCCCGGCACCCGGCTTTACATCCTTTATGAATTCTTCTGCAACATCAGCCTTGACGACTATGGTATCCATGTCCATCAAGCTGAGCAGCTTCTTTTCGGGGTTTATTTTATCCCCTGCCTTGTAGCCCATATCATATACAATTCCGTTTTCCACTGTGCATATTATATTGTTTCCCGAAATGAAGCTTCTGTTTATCTTACTCTTCATCTGCCTTATTTCACTCTCTGCTGCCGCTGCTTTCTCATTCTGTATTGCCAGACCTAGGCCGTTAATATGCATAAGGCCGTCCAGCTGGTACTTTATATCCTCCGCATTTTTCCTTTTGGCCTCCGCTGCCTTTGCATACCCGTCATATTCATATTTTGAAATCGCTCCCGATTCATAAAGCTTCAATTGGGCCTCCAGTTCCTTCGAAGCCTTTTCAAGCTGTTCATTTGCATATTTCAAGTCATTTTCCAGCTTCTCCATATCTGGATTGGAGCCGGCATTATCCAGCTTTTTTGCTTCCAGCCGTATAATCTCAAGCTCATGCTGCCTGCTACTTATTTTTTCCTGATATGCCTTCATGTCAATGGATAACAGTATATCCCCTTTCTTTACCTGCTGTCCTTCCTTCACGTTTATCCCGGCTATCTCCGCTTCTATGTCCAGGCTGATATTTTCTATGCTGTTTGCTTCAACAACGCCAAAGGCCTCTATTGTCTTATCCTGTTCAGGAATCGGAGCCTCATCCGCCGATGCATCCGCTGCAGCCTTGCCGCAGGCTGCGGTCATAAGTACTACCCCTAACATCAATACAACTAATATATTTTTTTTCATTAACCCCACACCTTTCCGTCTCTTACATTAATTATCCTATTGCCGTAATCCGCAGCTTCCTTTGAATGAGTAACCTGCACTATCGTTTTTTTCTTTTCCCTGTTGATCCTCTGCAGCAGCTGCATTACTTCAGTCCCTGTCTTTGTGTCAAGATTTCCGATTGGCTCATCTGCCAGTATTATATCCGGCTCATTTACCAGTGCCCTTGCTATTGCCACCCTCTGCTGCTGTCCTCCCGAAAGCTCCCTGGGAGTATGGGTTCGTCTGTCCGCCAGCCCTACAACTTCGAGGATATCATCCAGCTTGCTCCTGTAATCCTTCAGCTTTTTCCCATCCAGAAGCACCGGAAGAATCACGTTCTCTTCTACGCTTAAATTGGGAATAAGGTTATAAAATTGGAATACAAAGCCTATATCCCTTCTCCTCATTATGCTCTGCTCTTTGTCCTTCATTTCGGAAAGCTCGTTTCCTTTTATCTTCACGCTTCCGGAGGTGGGCTTGTCAAGCCCCCCTATCAAATAGAGAAGCGTACTTTTTCCGGAACCCGAGGGCCCCATAATGGATACGAATTCTCCGGATTCTATACTCAGGTTTATATCCTTTAAAACCTCTATATCCAGATCCCCCATTTTGAAGGTCTTGTTAAGGTTCTTTGCTTCTATTATCTGCATATCTTCACTCCTATTCATACTTTACCGCTTCTATTATGTTCAGCCTGGAGGACTTTAAGGCCGGGCTCACCGAAGCTATCAATGTAACTGCAACACCCCCGGCAAGGGAGAATGCCATAAGCACTGCCGAATAATGTATAGGAATAGGCAGGTCAATTGCCCTCAAAACATACGGAACTATGGAAATATTTACAACTCCCGAAAAAACTCCAACCGCTCCGCCAACTATTCCTCCCGAAAGGGCCTCTATGAAAATCATCTTTATGATCTGCCCTTTGCTCATGCCCATTGAGCGGAACATTGCAAGAGAGCGCTTCCTCTCCATAAAGCTTATGGCGAAATTATTCAATATACCGAATACCCCTATGACCATTGCCATAATGGAAAAAATCCTGAAAATGCTGAACATTGCTTTGTTGGATTCATTATTGGACTTCTCCATTTCATCCATTGTTGTAATATATATATCCTCACTGCCGAAGTATTTCTTTATGTTCTCTTTAACAACCTCAGGAGGCTTTGAGGTCTTAACAAGCATATCGTTGTAGTACTTCAACTCCATGTCGGATTTCAGGTATTTGTCGCCTACTATTGCTATCTGCCCGTTGTACATAATAGTCTCACAGAAACCGATTATCTTGTATGGCCGGTCTCCTCTCTTTGTCCTCAATTTAATGCTGTCTCCCATGTCTACTCCGAATTTTTCTTTCAACCCATTTGATATTATAATGTTCCTGTCCCTGCCGAGCTCTTTTATCAGGCTTTCCTTATCCCCGACTATGCCCATGTCGAAATACTCATCAAACTTATTGGGCTCAGCGCCGATTATGCAGCTTATCCTGTCCTTGCCGTCTGCCAGTTCCGTGCCAAATACCTGATAATTGCCATAGGCATCTGCAACCCCGTCAATTTTCTCCGTCAACATGAGCTTCTGCCTGTCAAGGCCCGGAGCCCAGAATTCTATATCATAATCCAATGCCCTGTAGGCATTTCCAACCTCCTTGGATACGCTGAAGCTTATTGTGTTTATAATCAGCAGGGCGGAAATACCCATGGAAAGAAGGGATATATTGTTGAGTACACTTTTGTTTTCTCTCAAATTTTTTGCTGCCAGGATCCCCTCGTTGCCGAAAACATATGTATAGATCCCTTCAAATAACTTTATAAACCCGCCGGTAATGTATGGTATCAATAAAGTTACCGATATGGATGCAAATACAAGGCAAAGCATATCAACAGGAATCGCAGCATTTCTCGGTACCGTCCTGGGGGCAATGATGACTGATGCCAGAAGAATCAGTCCCAGCCACAGCCTGAAGCGTTTCTTTTTCTTTATGCTTTCTATTTTGTTAAGAACTATATCTTTGACTGAAATCCTGGATACCTTTATTATTGGAATAATTGAGCTTACTACCGATAATGCCACGGCAAGTATAAATGCCGCAAGCATTTGAGTCCAGTCATACTGTACGGCGGCGGTATAACCTGCCGCCCTGTCTGCCTCTATAAGCATCATATTCACCATTATCTTCAGCACCCCTATACCCAATATACAGCCCAGGGCGCCTCCCACAATCCCGTATGCGATACTCTCCGTCAGCAGCACCAGGTCAGTCATCCGTTTTGTTGCTCCTATGCTTCTGAAGGTGCCTATAACCGGCAGCATTTCCGTAGTTATTACCCTGAAGGAGGTATATATTATGAACACGCTGATAACCAGCACCATTACCACCATCATCATGAAAGGGACATTGAAGGCATTCGCTCCTCTTCGGATATCTTCCTCAGGGATAGTTTCCCTTACGGTGTATCTCCCGTATGCCTTTGAAAGGCTGTCTATGAGCTCCTGCTTCCGGCTCATGTCTTTTGGCTTCATGTGTATTGCCGATACCCTTCCCTTTGCATTGAGCAGTGCAGCCAGTGTCTCCCTTGGCACCACTGCGTTGTTTGTCCTTCCGTCTTCAAGAAAGACTCCCTTGGGCTGTGCTATGCCGGATATGACAAATCTGTGCTTTACATCGTTAATTTTCAGATCCATCGAATCCCCGAGAGACAGCTTGAGCTTTTCGGCCGTAGCGCTGCTGAGTATTATCTTCTTTCCGCTGAAGGGTTGAAGATTGTATTCCGCTTCAAGGGCTACGGGATTCATCATCTGGAGCTCTGAGAATACATATCCGTTCAGGTCTATCTTGAAGGTCTCCTTTGAGTCTGTTTTATACATTCCCTGACAGAAAACATTCGACGCAATAAAATCCATGTCTTCTCTAAAAGCTTCCGCAGCCGAAGTCGTCATATATTCGGAGGGGGACTTCTCATTGGCATGTATGATTATTTCCGAAGCTCCCACCGAGCTTCTCATTCTATCCACCAGCATCTGCGCCACCGAGCCTGACATTGCCCCGGACGCAAAAAATAAAGCTGAGGATATCATGATGGAGAAAAGTATCAGAAATGTCCTGAATTTTTTTTCTTTGATGTTTCTAATTGTAAACTTTAATATTACACTCATATTGCACCTCATAAAAAGAAATAAAACACATTGTTATATACGGCAGTTTCTGGGAGAATGTTTCAAAAAATGAAAAAAACTATAGAATTAATTTCTATAGTTTTAAAAAACGTGCAGTTTTTATCCCAGGACATCCTTTATGACTCTTTCCCCGTTCCTGTACATTATCCTTTCAATATCTCCGCCGGAAAAACCCGCTTTAGACAGTGCATCGCTCAGCAGATGCATATCCCCGGCATTTTTTATTGCCGTAAGAATGCTGCAGCCGTCAAAGTCAGTACCTATTGCAACCGCTTCAATACCGGCGGTATTTGTCATATGGATTACATGTCTTGTCATTGCTTCCAAACTGCCGCCGTCACCGAGAAATTCAGGCTCGAGGTTCAGGGCTGCAACCCCTCCCTTTTCGGCAAGCTTTCTCAGCATGTCGTCAGTAAGATTTCTCCAGTGATTTTCAACAGCCCTTGCATTGGAGTGGGACGCAACAAAAGGTTTTTGGGATAGCCTGACAACATCATAAAAGCCTTGATCCGAAAGATGGGATACATCTATAATCATCCCCAGTCTGTTCATCTCTGCCACAACTTCTTCTCCGAAGGCTGTGAGCCCTTTGTCCTTGTACTCCCATTGGAAGTTCGGATAACCGATGCAGTTCGGATAGTTCCAGGTCAATGTAATAAGCCTTACACCCAGCCTGTATAGAATTCTGAGGTTCCGGAGCTTCCCTTCCAGTACTCCTCCTTCCTCTGCAGTAATAAATGCGGATATTTTCCCCGCTGCTCTGTTTTTCTTCAGTTCCTTCATGCTTCCTGCAAAAGCTATATCCGCACAGTTTTCTTCAATTTCATTATAGAAGCAGTCGATCATATCCAGGCATCTGTCCATTGGCGCACTGTATTTATCCAGGTCAACATACATCGCAAAAAATTGTGCCAGAGAGTTTCCCTTCTTTAGTTTCTGTATATCGATGCAGAGGTCGTTTTTCCTTAGTTTTACTTCCCCGTCAGAGTCTATGCAGCTTAAAATGGTATCACAGTGAAAATCGATAAGTTTCATAATATTTCCCCCAGCAGAATTTATATTTACTACTCTTATTTTAACAGATATCGGGACTTTTTCATATGATGCTGATTTAATTGAAACTCTCTAAGTTTATTATTGATGTAGTGAAATTTTCTCTGTTGCTATATAATTAAATTATTACATATGAGGAGCTGATTTTATGTTCAGAGAAATGAGAAGGCAGGACAGAAAAACAGGCAACGAAGAGGCTGCTGCAATTCTGGCCGCAGGAGAATACGGCATACTCTCAACGGTGGGAGACAACGGCTATGCATATGGAGTACCCTTAAGCTACGCATACAGCAACGGAAAGATATACTTCCACTGCGCACTGGAAGGGCACAAGCTGGATAATATAAGGTACAACAACAAAGTATCCTTCTGTGTGGTAGGAGCAACCGAAGTCCTCCCCGAAAGCTTCAGCACAAAATATGAAAGCGTTATAGTATTCGGGAAGGCTTCTGAGGCAGATGACGATGAAAAACAGGAAGCCCATGTGGCAATACTCAAAAAATATTCATCGGAATTTATGGAAAAAGGAATAAAATACATGAAGACTGACTTATGCAAAACAAAAATAATAAAGATTGAGATAGAGCATATGACCGGAAAATCCAGAAATGATTAAAAGTCAAAGGCTGCCGATAAGGCAGCCTTCTTTCTATTTAAGATTGATAAACCTGTCGATATCCTTCCTGATAAGCTCCAGAGAGCTTCTCCAGAAGTCCGGATCGTGCACGTCAATATTCATAACCTTTGCCACATCCGCAATATTCATCCTGCCTGTCACCGACAGCATCCTGTCATACTCCGCCGTGAATTCCTTTCCCTTCCTCAGGTACTCGGCATACAAGCCCTTTGAGAATAACAGTCCGAAGGCGTAGGGGAAGTTGTAAAAGTTATAGTCGGCACTGTAATAGTGCGGCTTGCACAGCCACATGTAAGGATGCAGGAAGTCCGGGTCAAGTCCGTTTCCGTATGCTTCCTTCTGTGCATCAAGCATTATCTCCTTCAGCTCATTTACGGATAATGAGCCGGATTCTCTTCTTTTGAATACTTCACTTTCAAAAATGAAGCGGCTGTATATATCTACTATAACCTGAGCGGAATCTGATATATCGTTTTCCAGCATGGAGAATGCCTCTTCCTTATTGGCTGTCTTTAATGCCGCTTCTTTGACTATAGTCTCGCAGAATATAGAAGCTGTCTCCGCTATGGGCATCGGATAATCGGAGTTGAGGTACTCTTCCTTCACAAGGCATGCCCCGTGATACCCGTGACCCAGCTCATGAGCCAGGGTGGTCATATTGCTGAAGCTTCCGTCAAAGTTTGCGAGTATTCTGCTCTCCCCTATTGAATGAAGATTTTCACAAAAAGCCCCTCCCCGTTTTCCTTCTCTTGGCTCCGCATCTATCCAGCGGTTATCAAAGGCACGGGCGGCATAATCTGCCAGCCTGTCACTGAAGGTCCTGAAGCTGGCAACTATATAGTCTCTGGCTTCCTTATAGCTGAATTGCATATTGACATCCCCCATGGGGGCAAACATGTCATAGAAAGGCAGCCCGTTCTTATATCCCATAAGCTCTGCCTTTCTCCTGAAATACCTGTGGAAGTCCGGCAGGCTTTCCCGCATTGCGGCAATCATTGCATACAGTGTTTCCAAATCCATCCTTGAATCCAGAACCGTCTTCTCCAAAGGGGACTTGTAACCCTTCATCCGCGATACGGTGATTACCTCTCCTTTTATGCCGTTCAGGCAGGCAGCCACAGATTCGTCAATCTTCTGATAAGCCTTCAGCTCCGCTTCATAGGCCTTTTTTCTCAGTTCTGCATCCTTATTATATGCCATATTCCTGATTATAGGCAACGGAAGCTTCTTATCCTCTCCATCCAATGTAATTTCCACAAGAAGTGTGGAGGTTAATAGCTCCTGAAGCTTTTCCCATGCGGCAGAACCTGTTGTCTTCATTTTTGATATCAGTACTTCTTCTTTGTCGCTCAGCAGATATTTGCTCTTTTCGAGATTCTCCCTGAAGAAGAACTCGAACTTCTTCAGGTAACTGTCAGAGGCAATGATTTCATCTATATTGCTTATGGTTCCAAGCCATTTCTGGAAGCTTACTTCGGGCTTTGTAAGCTCTGTGGCTTTTTCCTCCAGGCAGTCGATTACCTTCAGTGCCTTTTCATTCCTGGCTTCCACACTGACGGTAAGCTGCGCGTAGCTGTAAAGCCGTGTATACAGCATATAGAACTCATTGATGGTCTTTATATATCTTCTCAGCTTATGGGCCGCATTTGATGAATCCTTAAAATTGCTCTCGGCCCATTCCTTTATCCCCTCAATATCCTTGATACACTTCTCATAGTCCTTCTTGAACTCTTTTGATTCAAAGGATTTATACAGTTCATCCAGACTCCATCTCTGATCCATTAGATAACCTCCACTCATTTTTTATATATATCATTTCCCTATTAGTTTTTGTTTAAGCTCTCTTTCTATAGCTGCAAGCTCTTCTTCCGCCTGCTTCCTCTTTATGCGGCCTTCCTTCTGGATATTCAGGGTTTCGTCAATTGTGGCTATAAGATCCTCATTTACCTTCTTAAGAGTCTCTATGTCCACGACTCCCCGCTCAGTCTCCCTTGCCAGGTCAATTGAACCGGTCTTCAGCATCTCCGCATTCTTCTGTAGCAGTGTATTAGTGGTATCAGTTACTTCCTTCTGAACCGCCAGGGCATTTTTCTGCTTTGCCAGGCTTATTGCGATTACAATCTGATTCTTCCACAGGGGTATGGTATTCAATATGGAGCTTTGTATCTTTTCCACCAGCACCTGGTTATTGTTCTGAATAAGCCTAATCTGGGGCGCTGTCTGCAGGGACACCATCCTGCTGAGCTTCAGGTCGTGTATTTTCTTCTCAAATCTGTTTGCCATCTGTATAAGGTCATTCAGCTTCTGCGCATCTAAAGGGTCATTGGTCTCATTCACCTTGGCTTGCATTTCCGGGATTACTTTTTCGTTGATTTCCTTAAGCTTCAAAGTTCCTGCCATTATGTAATAGTTGAGGTTGCCCAGGTATTCAAGGTTCTTCTCAAACAGGTAATCCAGCAGGGTTATATCCTTTAACAGCTGCATCTTGGATTTGTCCAGTTCATCCACGATTTTCTCAATCTCGGTGCTGAGCTTCTGATATCTTGCGGCAAACTTCTGGGTATTGTTAACTAAAGATCCGAAAATGGGAAACCTGGACATGAATCCCTTGCCCGAGCTTACACCATCAACATCCAATTCTTTTACCTTAAGCATAAGGTCGGTGAGTATATCCCCCACATAACCGCTGTCCTTTGATCTTACCTCGCTTACAATGTTATCCGCAAAACCGGCTATCTGGCTTTGGGCCCCCACCCCGTACTGAAGTATGAACTGGGAATCCTCCAAATTAATGGTTTTTATTATTTCTTCCAGCCTCTGTTTCTGCTCTTCATTAAGCTTGGAAAGGTCGACTTCCTCCATCACGGTCTCCGTAACCTTGTATTTTTCCGCTTCCATAATCACTCCTCCTTCGTACAAATATATATACGTAAATAATTAACCTTTTTACTGATTCCGATATAATACCATTTTATCATTTTTTTCACAAAAATATATATGTAATCAGTGCAAAGATATTTATGCGTATAGTATAATTGAATATAGCCTTTTTGCCATGACGGGAAATATACAAAGGATTACGATATGAATAAAAGGAGTAATTATATGATAGAGTACAGAAAGCTAACCCATGAAGATTATGATGACATATTGGATATCTGTAAGGATATCTGGGGAGGGACCGATTATCTTCCTGAGATTTTTCATAAGTGGGTTGATGATAAGGGCTTGTTTCTGGGCGCCGTTGATACTGATACCGACAAGGTAATAGGAACGGATAAATATTCTGTGCTTTACGACGGCAGCGGCTGGCTTGAAGGGTTGAGAACCCATAAGGATTGCCGGGGGCGGGGCATAGGAAAGGAACTGGCTGTAAGGATCTTTAATAAGGCCCTGGAGGATCTTGGAAGCGGAAAAATAAATAAAATAGCGTTTTCCACTCACATATCATCAGTTGAAAGCATCAGTCTGATGACAAAACTCGGTTTCAGGCTGAAGCAGGAGTATAAATTCATTTGGAAGGAATACAGCGATGCGGACAATTCATTGGGCATCGGAGACTTTGACGTAGAAAGCTGGAAGCCTTCCTATGACGAATTTGCGAATCTGCCATATATTAAAAGAAGAGACGGCATTCTGCCTTTTGTGTTTCTCTTTCAGAAACCCACACCGGAGCTTTATGAAGAGCTGCTGAAGGAAAAATGCTTCGTATCGATAAACGGGCACAAGGGGCTTTTCAAGTTAAAAGGCGATCCTCATTTCATAGTGTTTGATGAAAGTTTTGAGGGTATAAATACCTTTATGAATTACTATTTACTGACCCTTGCGGGCAAATGCCCCGTTCCGCCTCTGACCTCGGTTATGCCGGCAGATACGGAACTGATAGAAGCCCTCAGTGCAGGCGGATTCGGTATGATGGACCCTTCAACCTGCGATTATCTGTATTATATATATGAAGGATGATGCGACGGGGGGACATGGGGACATGGGGACATGGGGACATGGGGACATGGGGACATGGGGACATGGGGACGTTTCTCTTGTCCCGCCTTCAGCGGGACAAGAGAAACGTCCCCGTGTCCCCGTCCAAGAGAAACGTCCCCATGTCCCCGTCTTTATGGTACAAATACCTTTAAGAAATGCTTTTTGACCTCTATATCCAGGGGGAAGCCCGGTCCCCGTTCTCCGTCAATGTCGGTCTCACAACCGCCTTCACAGGTAATGGCAAGCCTGCCGGCCTGAAAATTATAGAGGTTGGCGTCTCCAATATGCTCTCCCCTCAATATCTTCAAAAATAAAGCAAGTATATTTGTAATATTTGTGTTCTTAACCGCTATTATGTCCAGCAGCCCGTCATCTATTACAGCATTGGGCGCAAGCCTGTTGAAGCCTCCCGCCGAGCTGCCGTTCAATATAAGGAGCATCAGGAAGTTGTCCTCGATAACATTGCTTCCATACTGAAGCCTCATTTTGAATGGAGTAAACCTGGGTATCTTCTCTATGCCTTTCATGTAATAAGCCAATTTTCCCAGGGCATTTTTCAGATTCGTATCCGTTTCATAGGCAACATCCGAAAGCAGCCCCGCACTGCATACGTTTAAAAAGTAGCTGTTGTTGACCCTTCCTATATCAACTTTTTTTGTCCTGCCCTTTTCTATTATTTCACAGCAGGCTTCAATATCTCCCGGTATATTAAGGTGTGCTGCAAAATCATTGGCTGTGCCGAAGGGAAATATCCCGACGGGAAGTTTCAGCTTCCTTGATGCCATAATATTTATTACAGTGCTTAGAGTACCGTCGCCTCCTGAAATGCAAACAGCCTCATAGTCCTCATGTATGTCAAAAAAAGCCCGGTCAAGTTCATTTACATCACTGCTTCTGAAAGGAACCATCATATACCCGGCCTTTTGAAACCTTTCAATGAGATAATCAAGCCTGTCCTTGAAGACACCTTCTCCGGAGTACGGATTATATATGAACTTCAGCTTTTTCATTCTCTCACCCCGCTTCACATAATATAATGAATTCTTCAGAATTTATGATTGTGCCATGTGCTTGCGCATATTATATCATAGATTATTCTACTAATACGTGTCATTTTTATTCTATATGCATGGCTGCTGTAATGTCATTGACAATTCCTCCGAGGATTGTCCGCATAGCCAAAAGCCATGGAAAGCGTCAATAAAAATGATATAATAATTATATTAGGCGGCATTCAAGCCTAAAGCCGTAGATTTATAAGGAGGAAAAGTATTATGAAAGAAAAAGGAATGATGACCCGACTAACCCATGCCGGCGAGAATGCGATAGCCAAGAAAGCTGCTGCATCCGTTTCAGTGCCGAAGGTTGTTCCGATCTACATGAGCAGTGTATTTTCCTTTGACGATGTGGATACGCTGGATGCCGTGTATGCCGGTACTGCCCAGGGTTATGTCTATTCCCGTATGACGAACCCCGGCACTGACTGTGTGGAAGAGGTTCTGGCCCAGGCGGAAGACTGCGGCGGCGCCTTAGTATTTTCCTCCGGTATGGCCGCCATCGTCACCACTATTATTTCTCAGTTAAAAGCGGGCGATCATATTATTTCTTCCCCTGTGCTTTATGGCGGTGTATATGATTATCTGAAGAATGAACTGCCTCGTTTCGGCGTCGAGGTAACCTTTGCTGATTTCGAAAAAGACGATATTGAATCTCTGATTCGTTCTAATACAAAGCTTCTTTACACCGAGACAATCTCCAATCCATTAATGGGGGTGGAGGATCTCCCTTCTATCTCTAAAATTGCACATTCTCATGGCTGCAAACTGATAGTAGACAATACCTTTGCTACTCCCGCCGTAGTGCAGCCGCTGAAACTGGGTGCCGATATTTCGGTTTACAGCGCAACAAAATACTTAGGCGGTCACAGTGACATTATCGGCGGTGCGGTGATGTCTGATACGGAAAAAATCGCTCACATCCACCGCTTCCTCACCCTGTACGGCGCCATTATGGGGCCCTTTGACGCTTGGCTGCTGACCAGGAGCCTGCGCACTTTGGACATGCGCATGGAACGACATTCTGCCAACGCCTTGAAGGTTGCGGAGTTCTTTGAAAAGCATCCCAAAATTGAGAGAGTCTACTATCCCGGTCTGGCTTCTTCCCCCTATAAGAAGCGGGCTCAGGAATTCTTCACAGACGGCCGTTGCGGGGGCATGCTGTCTGCTGATATTGCCGGCGGTGAAAAGGGTGCCTGCATTTTCATCCGTGAGTGTAAGAACATCAAGTTCGTTCCCAGCCTTGCCGGTGTTACCACTTCCATCTCCTACCCGGCAAAAACCTCACATCGCGCGTATTCTCCTCAGGAGATGAAAAGCGTCGGTATCTCAATGGGCCTGCTGAGATTCTCCGTCGGTCTTGAGAACATCGATGACGTGCTGGAGGAATTCGACGCGGCTTTGAAAAAGATTTGATCTCCTTCAAAAAATAAAAAACTGCATTACTGCAGTTATATTTCAAAATGTGTATTCACGGTAATATTGATACAATTTCACGTTGCTCACGCCGAAACCGCGCGGGTGCATTTTTTATCTCTCTGTGTGCATCTCTGTGTTTGTGGGTGCAATTTCCAAAGGGGGTGTGCACTTTTTCACGATAAGTATAATAGCAATGGGTTTCCCATTATAGTAAGCCAAAAACGCCGGGCGGCAATCCTGCGCTTGCCGTAATTTTATGAATCCGGCGTTTATTGCTCTCCCGTCCGTACCGTGCGAATCATTTTGAAATACAGGAAAACGGCGATTGCTTCTGCGACGCAGGTGA
>DAOLPD010000045.1:0-18006 GCA_035417425.1 Bacillota bacterium | reverse complement strand
GTATCCCCTAAGATTGAGTACTTCTTTCATCTTTCTTAGAAACTTGTCATTGGAGCTGTTCTCATCATACATTCCGGCTTTTTCACTGTCTGAAATACCTTTCGCAATAACCAGTTCTTCTTTTGTAAACAGCTCCTGTAATTTATTAATGGACTCCTCACAATCCGGTATCAGCCATTTCTTGTTGTCCTTATCCCATCTGCGCCCTGGTATTCCTTTGACTTTAGCAATATATTCCTCATTATATGGAAACACAAGCTCCAGCACTCCCGGCTTTCCCTTTCTCACACAAATTGACAAAAGAATCCCCTCTTTTGCATCAGATTTGCTGCCAACATTTACCTATTATATTCTATTATACGATATATGCTTTCTAAATCAAATACACTATCATATAAAATCCGACACCGTTTATACGCCGGATTTTGATACTCTTAAATTCATCCCCATTGTATAGTAGAGTAGTACTTTCGTGAACAAAAAAAAGACATTTTGTTTATCAGAATGAAAAACAAAATATCTTATTTACTTGAATCATCTGCTTTAACAAACAGCCGAAGGTGTTTATCCTCTCTCTGTATCTTACTTTTTCCTTTTTAATGCTTCAATTTCTTCTTCTACTTCCTCTGCACCTTCCGCATAGAACTTTTCCTCTTCGGGATCCAGCTCGTAGAGCAGCCTGAGGAATTCTCCCGCGTGAACGCGTTCTTCATCAGCAATATCCTTTAACACTTCAATTGCAAGGGTATTGTCTGTTGATTCGGCTAACTGCATATAAAGCTGCACTGCTTCATATTCTGCTGCAATCATAAACCTTATCGCTCTGAACAGGAGTTGATCAGAGCGATAAGGTTTATGATTGCAGCAGAATATAAAGCTGCACTGCTTCATATTCTGCTGCAATCATAAACCTTATCGCTCTGATCAACTCCTGTTCAGTCAGCTTACGATCCTTGGCAAGTCCGGAAAATGAATTACCGAAATCAGGCATATAATTTCCCTCCTATATCATTACTTGGATTATTCTTATTATATCACTGCAAATCCCTAAAATGAATATTTCATATTGGAAAGCTTAAATATCCCCCAATACCTCTATTTCGTCGCCCGGCTTTATTATTCCGCTCTTCAGGACCTTTGTAAATATCCCTTCCGTCGGCATTATACAGCTGCCGATCTTATTGAATATTTCACACTTCACATGGCATTCCTTGCCTATCTGCGTTACCTCCTGCTCCGTTTCGCCTATTTTAAGCCTGGTACCTACCGGGAGCTTCCAGAGCTCAAGGCCTTCTGTGGTCAGGTTTTCTGCAAACTTACCCGTACAAAGCCCCTCAATACCCAAAGCCTTCATTTTATTTATGCTTTCTATACCCAGCAGGCTCACCTGCCTGTGCCAGTTTCCCGCATGGGCATCCCCCACAAGGCCGTGGTCAACCTTGAATTCTCCCTGCTCAATGGGCTTTTTAAATACCCCTTTTTTTTCGCTTATATTTACTGCTAATACCTTACCTTTCATAATATATCCCCCTTTTCTTTATCCGCCTATTGTG
Organism: Bacillota bacterium; assembly: GCA_035417425.1. GTDB lineage: Bacteria > Bacillota > Clostridia > Lutisporales > Lutisporaceae > BRH-c25. The sequence goes on along the minus strand of DAOLPD010000045.1, from coordinate 16,453 downwards.
TACATATCACGATCAATGGGCTTGTTATAAAGATCATTCAGTGTGTGGTGTCCGGGCTTTGCTTGTACAGCTTCCACAACAGCCTCCCTCAATGCCGTCTGCTTATCGTCAGCCTTTAGATTCCGGAGGATCCCTCTTACATCTATCTCCAGATTGGAATGCAAGCATGGCTTCAGTTTTCCGTCTGCAGTAAGCCTCAGCCTGTTGCAATTGTCACAGAATTTGTGGCTTATGGGATTAATAAGCCCTACTCTTCCCTTTGCGCCGGGCAGCCGGTAATACATCGCAGGACTGCTTTTATCGGTTGCTTCCACCGGTTCCAGCTCCTTATATCTTTCCAGCACCACTAGATTGGAAATGTAATGCTCCGATGCAAAGCCGGCGGCATGCCCTAAAGGCATTAGCTCAATAAATCGGACATCAATGTCATAATTTTGTGTAAGCTTTATGAAATCCCCGATTTCATCATCATTGAAGCCTTTTGTAAGCACTGTATTGATTTTAATGGGTTCCAGGCCAACCTCCAATGCCTCGCGGAAACCCTCCAGGACATCTTTGAGTTTCCCTCCCCTGGTCAAATATTCATACTTTTTATCATCCATGGTATCCAGGCTTATATTTATTCTTTTGAGTCCTGCTTTTTTTAAATCGCGGGCATATCTCCTAAGAAGGCTTCCATTTGTGGTAAGCGCCAAATCCTTTATACTTTCAAGAGCTGCAATCCTCTCAATAAGCCCCGTAAGTCCCTTCCTTACAAGGGGCTCTCCTCCTGTAATCCTTATTTTATTTGTACCCAGATCTGCACATACCTTTACTACCTCAAATATTTCCTCAAGAGCCAGTATATCCATATGCTCCTTCTTCTCTATGCCCTCCTCAGGCATGCAGTAGCGGCATCTGAGATTGCACCTGTCTGTGACTGATATTCGCAAATAATTTATATTTCGCCCTAATTCATCCTTCATTTGTAACCTCCACCCTTTACAACCGAAACTTCAAAAATACAACATATAATACATCTGTTCCATCTCAATATATCATTGTTCAAATTTAAATGTGGATTATTTCTCCAATCCCTTCGGCTCCATAGCCGCCCAGATTCAGAAGCGTATCCTTGAACTCCTCTGATTTGATTATATCAATAAACTGCTTGAACATTTCCAATTCCAGATACTCCGACCGTATGGCAAAATCATACTCTTCATCTCCGATGGGAATGAAGTCCAGATCCATTGCATTGGCAGCAGACAGCACACCTACCCCCACATCTGCCGACCCTGAGCTTACAGCCGCTGCAACCGCCATATGTGTGGTCATTTCCCGCTCATAACCGGATATTGAGGCCGCATCTATTCCTTCTCTTTTCAGAATATAGTCAACAAGTATCCTTGTGCCTGCTCCCTTCTGCCGGTTGACAAACTGCACATCTTCCCTGATGAAATCCTTAAAGCCTGATATATTCTTCGGATTTCCTTTTCTGACCATCATTCCCTGTACTCTCTTGACTCCTTTAACCAGGGCAATTTTTGAGTCCGGAAGAAGCTTCCTTATATAGCTTTCATTGTATATCCCTGATTCTTCATCCAGAAGATGTATGGGAGCCATATGGGCTTCACCCCTTCGAAGGGCTATCAGCCCTCCCATGCTTCCTACATGGGCTGAGGAAAGGCTATATCTTGAGTCCTTCCTGTGCATAAGGCTGCCTATCATATCCATTATTAAATCATGGCTGCCTATGGATACGATAGTGTTCTTTATATCATCAATGCTCTTGATAAGCTCAACCTGTACTTTTTCCCCTGCTTCAATGCCTTCACTGTTTTGAGGTATTGTCAGTATTCCGTCAGCCCTGACAAGTGACATGGTAGCTCCGGCACCCCTGTTCAGAGGTGTGGCTATTAATTTGCCCTCAACCATCCCAAGCTTTATTCTTACATATTCAGTATGCTTCAGGGATGATACGATCCTTCTTGATAATACCGCATCAGCCTTTGATTTTGGCTGCACTCCCTGCTTGAGGAACCTTCGGATAAGGGGTTTTGCAAAGGTTTCAAACACAAAATATGCAGAAACCGGATAGCCCGGAATACCCAAAACCGGCTTCCCCCCGATTATTCCAAGTATTGCAGGTTTCCCCGGCCTGGCTGCAATTCCGTGAACCAGCACTTCTCCCAGTTCAGCTACGAGTTTAACGGTAAAATCCTCACTTCCGGCTGAAGAACCTGCATTAATCAGGACTATGTCGTTTTCCTCCACTGCTTTTGCTATTGTGGTTTTCAGCAGTTCATAATCATCCGGCACAGGCTTGTATCTTACAGGCTCACCGCCATATTCCCTCACCATGCCCTCGAACATCCTGGAGTTGGATTCAATAATCTTGCCAAGTACAAGGGGTTCATCGGGTTCTATTATTTCAGTTCCTGTCGGTATTATTCCTACTCTTGGCTTCTTCAGTACCTCAAGCTCCGTAATGCCTCCCGAAAGCATTGCAGCGATATCTACCGGCCTTATTTCATGGTTGGCCGGAATTATCATTTCATTTGCTACGATATCTTCCCCGATTGGCCTTACATCCTGCCATGGAGCGGCAGGCTTTATTATCTCCACAGTCTCGCTGTCGATTTCAATAACGTCTTCTATCATTATTACCGCATCATAAGGATCTGTAATAGGATCCCCGGTGTCTACGTAAATAAAGTCCTTCCCCTTTGTAAGCCTTATCGGATTTGCCTCGGAGGCTCCATAGGTGGATTTTGCCCTTACCGCAATTCCATCCATTGCAGAGGCATTGAAATTTGGAGAAGATACCCTGGCAAACACTGAATTTACAGACACCCTGCCCTGCGAAGCAAGGACAGACACCTTCTCTGCAGCTGCATTCTTCGGATATGCTTCCGTACGATCCATCAAAAGCTTTTGGGCTTCACTGACATCCATATTCGAAATGTATATGTTTCTCTCGTACTTGTTCACCTTTGTCCGCTCCTTTCGTATTGTTTATCTGAAAAGCTCCACCCTCACGGTTTCACCTCTTTTTATTCCTTCCTCCTTTAAAGGTATCCTAATCACGCCCCGGGCTTTTGAAAGCTGGGAAATTGCCGAGGATTTTGCATGTATCGGCTTTGCAGTGAATCCTTTTTCATCCTCAATCAGCTCAACCATCTGATAGGTCTCTTTACCCGGTGAAGAATGGATATTTGCACCGCAAACTGCGGTAATAAAATAGCTTTCCTTTGTTTTTCCAAGCATTCTGTCAATAAGATGCTCGACAAATACCTTGAATATAATTACTGCAGAAACCGGATGTCCCGGCAGTCCAAAAACCGCCGCATTTCTTACCCTTCCGATAATAGTAGGCTTCCCGGGCTTCACAGCAACTCCGTGTACAAATACTCCGGGTTCTCCAAAGGAATCTATTACCTTCTCGGTATTGTCCTTTAACCCTACCGAGCTTCCCCCCGATATTACTACAATATCACAGTGTCTTGATGCCTCATCAATGGTATCCCTTATAAGATCATAGTCATCTTTCACTACAATGCTCCCGGTTACCTGTCCTCCCAATTCCTGCACCATAGCAGATAGGGTATAAGTATTTATATCCCTTACCTGGCCCTTTTCTACCGGCCCAAAGGGGTCAACTATTTCATCTCCGGTGGATATAATAGACACTCTTGGCCTCTTGCTTACCCTGACACGGCATATCCCTGCCGCACACAGCACCCCAACGTCCCGGGACCCTATCACTCTGCCTTTGGGAAGTATCCTATCCCCCCTTCGAACATCATCTCCGATAAAAATGATATTCTCCCCCGGAGCCACAGGGCTTTGAACTGCAAGCATGCTTTCATCAATAAGCTCAGCATGTTCAATCATCAGCATACCGTCAGCCCCTTCAGGTATCATGCCTCCGGTAGGTACATATACACAATTCCCGTTACTCACCTTAAGTGCAGCTGTTTCCCCCATATCTACCTTCCCAATCATATTAAGAAAAGCAGGAAGGCTCTCGCCGGCCCCGAAGGTATCCTTTGATACCACTGCATAACCGTCAACAGTAGACCTGTTGAAGTCAGGAATATCATATGATGAAAAAACATCCTCAAAGGCTACTCTGCCCATAGCCTCTGTTATTTCCACTTCTTCATATCCAACTGAAATATCTCCAAAATAGTCTTCCATCTTCTGCTTAACTTCATTCACGGTGTCAACTTCTAAGAGCTTCACGCACAGTCATCCCCTTCGGTATTAGTTCCTCGAATATTATCTTAACACAGTAGATTGATAAAATACAGTGCTCATAAAGAATGATATGAACAGCAAAAAAGCCAGCCATGTATATAATAGGACTATAATACATGGCTGTTTTAATATTGGTGGTTTATTAGCTCTTTAATATCGGTTCAGATGCTTCAGATTATTTTGCATCAGGTACAAAAAGCTGCTTCCCGTTTTTTGTATACTCCCCGATCATCTTCTGACCCTCGTCAGAAGTAAGGAATTGTATAAAGCTCATCGCTGCATTATAGTGGATATTCGGGTACTTCTGCGGGTTAACCGCTATTACGCCGTAAGGATTGAAAAGCACAGGGTCTCCCTGTAACACTATCTTCAGATTTACCTTATCCTCAAAAGCATACCAGGTGCCGCTGTCGACCAATGTATAGCCTCCCATCTCACTTGCCATCATAAGTGTATTCCCCATGCCCTGGCCTGCTTCCTTATACCAGCTCTGTCCGACAGGATCGATATTATATTTTTTCCAGATCTCAAGTTCTTTTTTGTGTGTGCCTGACTGGTCACCTCTTGATACAAATGTGGCCTTGTCATCAGCTATTTTTTTCATTGCCGTTCCGGCATCTTTAATTGCTGAAATCCCCGACGGGTCGTTCTTCGGGCCTACAACAAAGAAAAAGTTGTACATTACGTCTTTTCTGTTCACACCGTAACCCTCATTTACAAACTTATCTTCAGATGCCCTTGAATGTACGAGTACTACGTCGGCATTGCCCTGCTTGCCCATCTCTATTGCTTCACCGGTACCTACCGAAACAACCTTCGTAGTTACTCCATACTTATTGTCAAAGAATGGGACGAGAACATCCAACAATCCTGTATCCCTGGTGCTTGTTGTAGTCGCCAGAACCATCGTTGCTTCCGGCTTGCCTATTGCTGCCTCAGGTGCGGCAGCAGGGGCAGCAGCCTCCGGTACGGGTGCAGGTGCAGGTGCTGATGTTATTTTTGAAAGATACATTCCATGCACATAACCGGTACTGCCGTTTGCCAGGCTTACCTTGTACCATTCATTTGATTTCTCAATAATATTCACTGTTGTATTTCTTGCAAGTACTGATGCTACTTTATTCTGCATTCCCGGGCCGGTTCTGAAATTAAGCCATGAGGCGGTTGTAACTGCCTTATCTCCGGGGTTTAATACGTCAGCTGCTTCTGCATTGACAAAAGCAATGCTTGACATCATGGTCATAACGAGGATCAAGAATAGAACCATAATTCTTTGTTTGGGATTTCTTCTGTTGCTCATAATGCTACCTCCTAATAAATCATTTTTCCTTCGATAAAATCCAGTGTCCTTGTATCCTGGGGACTGCCGAATATTTGAGCAGAGCTGCCGCTCTCGATGACATTGCCATTCAGCAGGAAAACCGAATTGTCAGATAGCCTTTTTGCCTGGAACATGTTGTGAGTAACTACTATTATTGATGTCCCGTATTCTGTCCTGGCGTGTAATATAAGTTTTTCCATCATCGCTACATTTGCCGGATCAAGGTTGGCTGTAGGCTCATCCAATAAAAGCACTTCAGGCCTGTGTATGATTGCTCTTGCCAATGAAAGCCTTTGGGCTTCTCCTCCTGAAAGTGTCACTGCCCGCTGCCTGAGCTTGTCCTCCATACCGATAAATCTTGAGAGCTCAATAACTCTGTTTCTTATCTCCTGCTTGGAAAATCCCCGGAGCTTCAGGCTGTATGCCATATTACCGTACACCGACATGTTAAATACCGTCGGCTTCTGGAAAACCATTGACATCTTTCTTCTTGCTTCAATGTCAGGTTCACCGTTAATCTTCTTTCCGTTAAAGAAAATTTCTCCGCTTGAGGCTTTTTCCAAACCGTTTAATATGTATAAGAGTGTGCTCTTCCCTGCTCCGCTTGGGCCTATTATTCCCGTTATGCTGCCTTTCTCCATGTACAGTTCTTCTATGTCAAGGACTTTCCTGCCATTATACTCTTTTGTAAGCGCCTTAATGCTGAATATCATATTCATCTGTCAGATGCCCCCCTTGTGCCTCTTAGTATATCCAGTGCACTATTTATCAGGAGGGATATTATTATGAGGATTATTCCAAGTGCAAGGGCCATTTGAAATTCCCCCATGCCCTTATGAAGCGCAATAGATGTTGTCATCACTCTGGTCTGAAACCTTATATTACCGCCTACCATCATTACGGCACCTACTTCTGCCGTAAGGCGTCCAAATCCGGTAATTACCGCGGCACCTATAGCATACCTCGCTTCTTTTATAACAAGCCACATCAGCTGCAGACCGTTAGCTCCCAAGCTTACCGAAGTTTTTTTAATCAGAGGGTCTACTCCCTGAACCGCTACAATAGTAAGGCCTGTCACTATCGGCGTCGCCAGAAGCACTTGGGCAATTATCATGGCAGTAGGAGTAAAAAGCAGCCTTAAAGGTCCAAGTAAACCTATTTGATTGGAAAGGAGTATATACACAAGAAGTCCCACTACTACAGGAGGCATTCCCATAAAAGTATTAGTCACATTAATCAATGCTGTTCTTCCCCAAAATTTGTTGAGTCCGATTACAGTTCCCAGAGGTATACCTATAAATGTACTGATTAGCGTTGCGATTACGGATACCTTAAGTGACAGCAGTATTATTCCATATAACTCAGGATCAAGAGACAGCATCAGGGATAATGCTTTGTTAAAGGCTTCGGCGAAGTATTCCATTAAATCTCTCCTTAATGCATTAAATATGGGTTTTAATTCTTGCAATAAAAAAAACAATCCGAGAAAGGATTGTTTTCAGCAGAATTTAACAAAACATTTTCCTTTCCTAACACGGGAGGCCCGGGGATTTCTCCCTGAACCCTTATGGGACTTGCCCATCGGTCATCGCTTCATGGATACCTTTAGAAGGGATGACTCGGAAAACTTATATATTTATATTCAATTATATACTATCATGATTGCTTTTGCAATTCTTATGCTTTAGCATCCTTTGCTGCGGCAGCTGCTGCCGGAGCCTTCATGTATGCTACATGGTAGAATAACGGAACAATAAGTGCTCCACCAATGAGATTGCCTATAGTAACAGGTATCAAATTATTAATCCAAATCTGTCCCCAGGTAACTGGTGCGCCCAAGAACATTCCAAGAGGAATAAAGTACATGTTTGCAACACTATGCTCATATCCGCAGAGTACAAAAAGCATAATCGGGAACCAGCAAGCGAATATCTTCGATATTACGTCTTTTGCTCCTGTGGCCATCCATACTGCAAGTACAACCATTATATTGCAGAGTATTCCTCTTAATACTGCAGCACCAAAAGGTATGGCAACCTTATTAGATGCAATTTTGATAGCAGATTCTGCAATAGGAGTTCCTGCAGCCATCAATCCTGAATTTGCAACAATAGCCGCAAGCAGGATCGAACCAATAAAGTTTGCTGTATAAACAAAGAACCAGTTCCTAAGAATATCCGATACCTTGTAACGGCAGTTCAGACATCCTAAAGTCATCAGGTTATTACCTGTAAAGAGCTCTGCACCACAGATAACCACCAGCATAAGTCCTACAGGGAATGCTCCGGCAAATGCAAACTTCTGCAAACCCGTATCAATCTTTGCCAGTGTCTGCCCGATGGTGATTGCTCCCTGTGCTCCAAAGCCGATGAACACACCTGCAAAGATACCCAACACCAGCATCTGCGGAATTGTAAGTTTTGCTTTCGCAGCACCGGCATCGCAGGTCGCCATTGCAATTTCTTTTGGAGTCAACATCCTTTTCTCCATTCTAAAAGACCCTCCATTCTAAACTTTGTTAAATAGTATATATAAGTTGAGTACTTTTTTAACAATTTAAGTTTAGCATCTTTTTAACAATATGTCTATAATTCTGGAGAGTTTTAAAAATTCAGATTTCTTGATTCCCGTATGATTACTCTATTACCGTTATTTCTCCTGAATTAGGATCCATTAGTAATCCATAGATTTTCACATCTTTAGGTATATATGGAGAATTCTTCAGTTTGAAAACCGCGTCCTTTACGTTTTCTGTTTCGTCCTGCAATAGACCGAACCATTCTTTTATATCTATGGCTTCTATTGCCTCCGCAGGTATGCCTCTTTCCTCCATTTTTGCCCTTATGTCCTCCGGTTTCTGCTTTCTCATTCCGCAATCACTATGGCCTACCACATATACTTCCTTCAATCCCATCAATACTGTTCCTACAGCCACGCTTCTGATAACGTCACTGCAGTTGTTTCTTATGATGTTGCCTGCATTCTTAAGTATTTTTATGTCACCTCTGCCAAAGCCCATGGCAGGCTCCAACAGGTCTACCAGTCTTGTATCCATGCAGGTGAATACCATTATATCCTCATGGGCATGACCGCTGATGGGCTTGTCTTCTCCTGCAGCCTTTCTTTCCTGTACAAAATTCCTGTTGTGCTCCAATATCTTTTCTAACATAATGACCTCCTGAATATTTATTAAAATTTAATTCTTTCCTTATTGCTGTATATATTCATCCTCTGTCCCCGGGCAAAACCTATTACAGTTATGCCAAGCTGAACTGCCAGCTCAACTGCCAGATCGGTAGGAGCAGATCTTGATACAATCACCGGTATCCGGCCTTTGGCAGCCTTTATGAGCATTTCTGATGACACCCTGCCGCTTGTAAGTATTATTTTATCAGACATCTGAATCTCCTTCAGGGATGCCTCTCCCACAACCTTGTCCATGGCATTGTGGCGGCCAACATCTTCATGAAAAATAATAATGCCTGTACCTGTCCCCAGTGCTACGCTATGAACCCCTCCGGTATCGTGGAACAATTCCGACCTTTTGTTGAAATCCCTCATTATCTCCAGTATATCTTTCGCACTGGCTTCCAAACCTCCTGTTACCTTTCTGCAGCTGAGAGAGTCAACCGCATTATAGAAGGAAGAACCTTTGCCGCAGCCGGTAGTCATTGTCCTCTTTCCGTGCAGATTTTTTGCTATAATGCTGCTCTCAAAGGTGCTGACCTCGGCTGTACCTTTTTCCTCATCAATTCTAATCCTCTTTATATCAGATTTGCTTTTTATGATGCTTTCTGAAAGCAGGAACCCGACAGTAAGGCAATCAAGGCTTGAAGGAGTGCAAAGCAGCGTTATGAACTCTTCTCCATCCAGAATTATGGTAAGGGCATACTCTTTTACTACCGTATCCTCAAGAGACGATACCAAACCATTTTCATATTTAATAATTGGAATTCCCTTGGTCAGATCCATATTGCCGCCCCCTATTCATTTGACAGCCGTTTCATAAGGCTTTCATAGTCCTTGAAAGTATTTATGTTAGTGAACATTTCCCAGTCAGGGCTGAATTCCCTTGCTTTTGCTTCGCTGACATACAGCACATTGGCGTCCTGAAGCATCAGATTAATCTGTCTCTTGCCATTTTTCATGTTCTCTTCTATCCTGCTGATCAGGTTTTGTGAGTAGAAGGCATTAAAGGGTTCAATCCAATCCCCCAGCTTTGTTATTACACCGTCGACGCGGTCGTCACTCTCTTCGATAAGCTGCATCATATATCTGATGTATTTGAGATTTATGAAGGGCATATCGCAGGCGACAACATAATTGTATATGCTGCCGGAGTTTTTCAGTCCCACGTGTATTCCTGCCAGAGGCCCGAAATTCCTGACTTCATCCTCTACAAGCTTAAATCCGTATTTCACATACTCCTCCGGCCTGCCGGTAACAATAATAATCTCACTAAAGACTTCTTTCAGCCTTTCTGCAATAATTTCAATAACATACTTGTCTTGAAGCTTGAGAAACTGCTTGTCGAATCCCATCCTGCTGCTCTTGCCTCCTGCAAGTATTATCGCGGTTTCCATATGTGCCATTTTGACCTCTCAGTAGTATCTGACATGTTTTTTATCCTTTGATACAATTCATATTTTACATCATTGTTAAAAAATACACAAATAAAAAAGTGCCTCATACCGCACTTCAATCAAAATATATTATTTCTCCTCTTATACCCCTGTCCACATGCAAAAGTCCCAAAGAATACCTGGGCTCAAACCTTTTTGAGGTCGGGGAACCCGGGTTGAAGAACAATACTCCGTCAATTACTTCATTATGCGGTTTGTGGCTATGCCCATATACGACACAGTCCACTTTGCTCTTTTCAAACATTGAATAAGCGCCCGCATATGCGTTTACCCTGCTTGTTCCGTGGGTCAGCCCTATTCTTTTTCCATTAGCCTCAATTATTCTTTTTGTGCCGTATTTATACAGCATTTCATAACTGTCGTTGTTTCCTGCTACAGCATAAACAGGAGCAATAGACTCCAGTTCAATTATTACCTCATCAATAAGTATATCTCCTGCGTGAAATATCATATCCACACCGTCAAACACCTTGTATATTATGTTGGGAAGGAGCTTCGCGCTGCTTCTTATATGTGTATCAGATATTACTCCTATCTTCACCTTTAATATCCTCCAGTTCATTTCCTGCACCAGATTCCTTATCCTGGTCTATGCAGCTTTTTATTGCCAAATCAAGGTATAGTATGGAAATAACCCAGTATATTAACCCGAATCTGGGAATAGGGTATCCGTAAAGGTTCACGGCTAATTGAACAAGCATTGGAAGTGTCAGTGCATATATGCTGATATTCAACAGATTATTGTATTTCAGCCTCCCCTTCAGCACAGCATTGGCGACAATTCCCATCAATGCCAGTATAACTGCATTAAGAAGCTTCCATCCCAATGCAAAAATAAAACCAAAGACAATGAAGATAAGAACAATCCAGCTGAGCTTCGGCATAAACTCCAGCACATCAGACTTTGTCAGGGTGATGCCTTTCAACTCATTCAGGCTGAACTCCCTTGTCTCTATTTCGTTTCTTTTTACAAATAATTTGTTCCTGGTTATCAAAATTCCGGTTTCTGCATCCTTTAATGCGCTTTCTGTCACCTGCCCTGTAGTATCAATGATGAAAACCTCATTGGTACTGCCGCTGATATAGTAGGGCATATCTCCTTCAAAGCTGAATTCACCGTTCTCCAGCCTGAATTCCGGAACATTTTCATCCAGCTGGACAGCCAGATTATCCATTAATATCCGGGTCACTACAAAAGTTTTGGTTCCATTTATGAAATAGACTATCAGGAAAAGCAGCAGCAGATAAACAAAGCTCCTGCTGAATCTATTATCCCTAATGCTTCTGTAAAACTTAAAATCAATTACGCTTTCCCTCATCTGCACGAAAAAATTCATTTCATCGCCTCCCGCACATCCTGAAGCTTATATCTATATATGACAGGATAATTATACCAGATATATCAAGTCAGATGCTATCCGGCATATTCAATATATTTCTAAACACCGGTTATACTTATAGCTTTACCGCATTTGGAGCATATACCGTCATCCAGATGCTCTATGAATATGCCTCCTGTTCTTCTTATAAGCAAGGCTCCGCACTGCGGGCAATAAGTATTTACTGCCTCACTCTGCATATTGCCTATGTATACATACTCCAGATAGCTTTCGGCCGCCTTTTTCAGAGAAATCAGAGTCCCTGCCGGGGTAGGCTGCTCCTTCATCCTGTATCTCGGGAAGTACCGGGATAGATGGAGAGGAATTGAAGGATTGATAGATGACAACCATTTTGAGAGCTCCTGCATCTCCATCTCACTGTCATTGTGCCCGGGAATAATAAGAGTGGTAATTTCTATATGACATTCCGCAGCAGCTGCTTCAACCGTTTTCTTCACATGCTCAAGGCTGCCTCCGCAAATATTGCGGTAATATTTCTCCGTAAATCCTTTGACATCAATATTCATGGCATCAATATAAGGCAGCAGCTCAGCCAGAGCCTCTCTGCTTATATATCCGTTTGTGACCAGCACATTTTTTAATCCTGCAGACCTTATATGCCCTGCCGTATCCAATATATACTCAAACCATATACTGGGCTCGTTGTAGGTATATGCCACACCAATACAATCCTCTTCCTTCCTGCATAAGCTCAGCAGATAAGCCTCAGATGCCTCGTACAGATTATCCTCTATGCCCTGCTCAGCTACTCCCCGCTGTGCAATCTGATAGTTCTGACAAAAGCTGCACCTGAGATTGCAGCCTACAGTCCCTATAGACAGTACATATCTGCCCGGGAAAAAATGATAAAGGGGCTTCTTCTCCATGGGGTCCATTGCAATTGAAGAGATTTTTCCATAGTTATGAGTATAGAGGATACCTTCAATGTTGTTCCTTACTCTGCAAATTCCGTATTTGCCCGGTGCAATGGTACATTCATGAGGGCAGAGCCTGCATATGACATTGCCCCCTTCTTGCTTCTCATAATACTTTGCTTCTTTCAATTGATCCATAATGAATCACTCCATATGCTGATAATGCCTTACCACTTCAAAACGCTCCATTTTATATGATTCGCCCGGTCTGATGCCCGCTTTCTGCAGTGCAATACTCACTTGATAATCAGCGGTGTCCACTCCGTCCAGATTGGGAAGCAGCAAGCCGGATTTGTACCCGCTTCTCACAATAACCCCATACCTTTTCACATCAAGCTCCTCTTTTGTCGTGATTGGCTCCGGTTCTCCCAATACATCCACTGAATAGACCAATTCAGAAAGCTCACTTTCTTCCACCGGCAAAAACCGGGGATCTCCGGTTCCCGCACTGATTGCGTTCTGTATGATTTCCAAAGCAATATTTTTTGTTGTAGGCCTAATGGTACCTATACAACCCCTGAGTTCGCCATATTTCTTTAACGAAACAAAAACTCCTGCCCTGCGTGTTTTCATTTCATCAGGCAATCCTTCGGGCACATCTATTTTGCGTCCTGTTCTTACATAAGTCTCCAGGGTATCTATAGCCAGCTGTACATATGGATCGCTGCTTATAACCTTCTTTTTATCCGTACACACCTCTGATTGAATCTCAGCCACGCAGTAGCCTACACCAAAGGGGCCTTCATAGGAGATTACCTCTCCCTTCAAACTGCAGCCATCCAGACAGCCCATAAGCACAACAGTGGAATTATAGGCACATTCCCCTGCAGCCTCCAGAAAGCCGGCAGGCATGGAAAGCAGTCCTGTGACATCTCCTTCTCTTATGATTTTCATATACTTTTTATCATATTCCGCTCCCCGGGGATCAAAACCTGCGGGAGCATTTTTTATAAGCCTGTGGGAAAGATCTCCGCTTGCAATTATGACTGCCCTTCTATCAAGCTCAGCCACAGCATCCCTTATGGCAATACCAAACTTGTAGTGCTGCTCCCTTGAAAGAAGGCTGTATGTTATATGCACCAGCTTGAAATGCCTGTGTTTCTTACTTACAAAATAAAGGGGAACTATGGCACCATGATCCATTCCCGGCTCAACTCTGTAGGTCTTTTTTACATCCTCATGTATGGGAATGCAGTATACCTGTTTTTTATCAGCCTGCTCCATTATCTTGTCCGCCAGCTCCAAGTCATTGTCAAAGCTCAGCTTTGTCCCGGGGGCTCCAAACCTGGCTAAACTCCCCTGCAGCCTTTCATCCGCCGCAATAGCCATGGCATCTTCGAGCATTGCACCATGAGGTGTTATAAGAATTATAACATCCGGTTTTATTTCAGCGATGCGCTCCGAAGCTTCCAGAGCACCGGCAACTGTGTCTGAAACCTTTTTGGTCTCGCTTTCCCCTACTTCCTCCACCATTATAGGCGGATGCGGAAAAATGAATGCACCCGCTATCTTACCCATCCTCTTTCCTCCTTCTGACGCTTCATATATTCCCATTTTTTAATATTCCCCGGCAGATAATATTAATCCTTCCAAGACAAATTGCTGCAAAATTTTCCTATTTCAATTATATAATTTTTGAATAATTTATTCGATTTAATTTTATACATCATGGTTAATTTCTGAAAAGCTGGACAATTATGATTACCTGAGCCTCGGGAATAGGAAATTGATAAAGTAAAACAAGAAAAATGAGATTTTTTTCACAAAATAACGATAAAAACTATCGCATTATTTGGATATATATTATATAATGATAATGAATATTATTATATTAATATTTTTATTCTTTAATAGTTAATTATATACAAGGGGGTATAGTTTTGCCGGATTTAAAGAGAATAGTCATACTCGGCGCAGGCTACGCTGGAGTCGAGGCAGCTAAGGTTCTGGGCAAGAAATTTAAAAAGGATGATAGCGTTGAAATAACTTTAATTAATGATAATCCTTTCCAGACTCTTCTTACTGAGCTGCATGAAATTGCCGGACGTAGAACAGAAAAAGAAAGTGTAATGGTAGATCTTTATAAGGTATTTAAGGCTACCAAAGTCAATTTTGTAAGGGACAGAATAGAAAGCATTGATTATGAAGCAAAAACTCTGACATCAAGTAAAGGGACATACAGCTATGATTACCTTGTACTTGGCTGCGGAGCAGAACCTGCATACTTCGGCATCGAAGGTGTTAAAGAATATGGTTATACTATATGGTCCCTTAAAGACGCCTTGAAAATCAGGGAACAGGTTTTAAAGAGCTTTGAAGCTGCAAGGGATGAAAAAGATGCAGCAAAGAGAAAAGAGCTGCTTACCTTTGTTGTAGCTGGGGCAGGCTTCACGGGAATTGAAACTGTAGGTGAACTCTTCGAATGGAAAGATGTTTTATGTGATGAATACGGAATCGATCCGAAGGAAGTTACAATATATAATGTTGAAGCAATGCCGACTATATTGCCGATTTTAAGGCCAAGCCTTCAGGCAAAAGCTGCAAGCTTTCTTACAAAAAAAGGCGTAAAGCTGATGACAAATTCGCCTATAGTCAAAGCAACACCTGACGGTATCGTTCTTAAAGACGGTCAGGAAATAAAGACAAAGACTCTTATCTGGACTTGCGGTGTACAGGGCAACAGTTTCACAGCGTCATCAGGACTGACTCCGGGCAAGAGAAACAGAGTACAGGTTAATGATTACATGCAGAGCATGGACAAAGAAGAAGTATATCTTGTCGGTGACAACGCATATTATGAAATTGACGGAAAGCCGATACCGCAGATAGTTGAAACGGCTATTCAGACAGGTGAATGTGCAGCTCACAACATAGCAGCAGATATAACCAAGACCGAAAAGAAAAAATTCAAGCTCAACACTCACGGCTTTATGGTTTCCATTGGAAGCCACTACTGTGTAGCGGAGCTTATGGGCACACCCTTGTCCGGCTTCATCGCCATGGCTATGAAGCACCTTGTTAACCTTCACTACTTGTGGGGAGTCGGCGGCGTAAGGCTCATATGGAACTACCTTCTGCACGAATTCTTCCATATGAAGAACAACAGGGCTTTTGTAGGCGGACACCTGGCACACAGGACTCATACTTCCTGGCTGGTGCTTCTGCGTTTATACGTTGGCGTAATGTGGTTCCTTGAAGGCTGGAAAAAGGTACAGGAAGGCTGGTTGAACCCGGCCAATATCAAAATAGTATCTGTTGCAGGAACTTCAGCCGCATCAGCAGCAGGAGAGGCAGCAGAAGCTTTAACAAGCGCTTCACAGGCAGCTGGAGCTGCCGGAGAAGCTGCAGCGGCAGCAGGACCGGTGCCGATACTGGCTGAACCTCTGGGAATATATCAGTGGTTCCAGGATACATTTATTATGGCTAACCCGTTCTTCTTCCAGGCAGTTGTTGTATTGATGGAAGTTGGCATAGGTCTTGCACTTATGGCAGGCCTCTTTACATTCTTTGCATCACTGGGCTCATTATTCCTGACTGCAAACTTTATTGTATCTGCAATGGCAGGCTACGACATACTCTGGTACGTATTCGCTTCCATTGCCCTTATGGGCGGCGCAGGCGGAGCATTCGGCCTTGACTACTATGTACAGCCCTGGATTAAAAAGGCCTGGAAAAAAACGAAGTTTGCACAGACAAGTTATTTGTACTTCGATTAAAACATTAGAATATAGAACAAACATCGGATTTTCCGGTGTTTGTTTTTTATTTGCGTCCTATGCATAATATTCCATTTAAATTTAGAAAATATTATCTGATAGTATTCCTAAAAACAATGACTCTGTAAAGTTAATATGAAAAACTAGCACAATGTTTCGTAGAATAGCTCAAAATTCCGCAAACAAGTTAGTAACTGCTTCCCTATGGATGGTCAAG
>DAOLPD010000044.1:0-18197 GCA_035417425.1 Bacillota bacterium | reverse complement strand
AACCCATACAAATATTGTCATAGAAAGCTATTTACAGAAAAAATTTCACACTACCGAATAAAAAACAAAACCTCCTAATGGGGGTTTTGTTTTTTTATATATCTTTAATTTCCAGATACTTTTCAAGCTTCCGTTTCACTCGCTGAAGTGCATTGTCGATGGACTTCACATGCCTGTCCAAGTCACAGGCAATCTCCTGGTAGGACTTCCCTTGAAGGTATGACATCAGCACCTCAAGCTCCAATTCGCTCAATATCTCACCAATTTTTGATTCTATTGAAACAAGCTCCTCCCTGCTGATTATCAGCTCTTCGGGGTCTGTTATCTTTGTTGCGGTAAGTATGTCAAGAAGTGTCCTGTCTGATTCTTCGTCATAAATGGGCTTATTAAGTGAAACATATGAATTAAGCGGAATATGCTTCTGCCTTGTGGCAGTCTTTATAGCCGTTATTATCTGCCTGGTAATGCAAAGCTCTGCAAAGGCTCTGAAGGAAGACAATTTATCATTTCTAAAATCTCTTATAGCTTTATACAATCCTATCATGCCTTCCTGTACTATGTCCTCCTTGTCGGCACCTATCAGGAAGTAGGATCTGGCTTTCGCCCTGACAAAGTTCTTGTACTTGTTTATAATATACTCAAGAGATGTGGCATTCCCATCCCTGGCACTAAGCACAATTTCTTCATCAAGCATGCTGTCGTAGCTTTCAACGAATTTTTCTTCTGCATTTACTTCCAATCTATCGCCCCCATGTATCAGACATAGAAAACCACACTATTATTATACATATACCTGCAGTTTTAGTCAAGTTTTAGCGGTTTGCCCGCTGTTTTTGAATCTCAAACAGTAAAATCGCGGCAGAAACGGCTGCATTAAGCGATGAGATCTTTCCTTTCATCGGGATGCTGACAAGATAATCACAGTTTTCCTTAATAAGACGCCCTAGTCCTTCACCTTCGCTGCCTATTACCAATGCTATAGGTCCGGTCATGTCCTTGCTGTAGTATGTTTCTCCTCCCATTTCAGCCCCTGCAATCCATAAGCCTTCCTTTTTCAGATACTCTATTGTATAGTTCAGGTTGGTTACTTTTGCAACAGGCACATATTCAATTGCTCCCGCGGAAATCTTTGCCACAGCAGGCGTAAGTCCGACAGCTCTCCTTTTTGGTATGATTATGCCGTGAACTCCCGCCGCTTCAGCTGTTCGAAGCACTGAGCCAAGGTTATTGTTGTCGGTTATCTCATCAAGTATTACGATAAAGGGATCTTCTCCCTTTTCCCTAGCAGCCTGCAGGATATCATCCACTTCATAATACTTGTACAAAGCTGCCGAAGCTATCACTCCCTGATGGTTCCTTGTCCTTGAAAGGCCGTCCAGCTTGGCTTTGTCCACTTCCTTTATAAGTATCTTCTTCTCTCTGGCAATAGCTATTATCTGCCTTATGGAACCTTCTCCGACGCCCTTCTGTACAAATATCTTGTCGATTTCTCTGCCGGATTTTAAAGCCTCAAGTACGGGATTTCTTCCTTCAATCAGATTGATATTCTCGTCATCATCTTCTTCCTGCCGGAAGTCAGCTTTAAACATATTCTTCGGTTTACCTGCCTCAAAAGGTGCAGCCTTTTCAAAAGGCCTTCCCTTTTCAAAAGGCTTCTCTGTCTTCTTGCCTTTGGCAGAACCCTTGGAATACCTGCCTTCATCCTTTGCGAATCTGCCGTCTTTCTTTTGTAATTTCCCCGGTCTTCCCGGCTTTGAAGGTTTTGAAAAATTCTTATTAAATGCCATAATTCTCATCCTTTATAGTTAGTTTTGCTTCAAGTATAGTTCCGGTATTCATATGCTTATTATCTGTAGTTTTTTTATAAAAATTTAATATTCTTATATTTTGTAAATCTAAAATTGATATCCTTGTATGTATGCAAATCACTTACCGATGCCAATTCCCACTCCTCTTCGCTGTCTAAATCCGTGAAATACTTATCTGCTTCATACTTGTGCTCTATTTTTGTTACATAGGCCTCGGTACAATAGGGCAGAAGCTGTTTATATACTGATTCTCCTCCAATTACAAATACATCCTCACTCTGATGTCCCTCCAGTATGTCAAAAATATCATCTACTGAATGACATATAGTAATTCTGCCGTCCCCGTAGCCTTCCTTCCTGCTTAATATAATGTTTTTTCTGTCTTTAAGGGGCTTCCTGCCCGGTAATGATTCAAAGGTTTCTCTTCCCATAATCACAACTTTCCCCAAAGTCATCTCTTTAAAGAACCTCATGTCCTCAGGAATCCTCACCAATAAGCTGCCCTTATACCCTATTCCCCAATTCATGTCTACAGCTACAATTGCCTTCATGCCATCTCTCCTTATTACACAGCAACAGGAATACCTTTGATCTGTTGGCCGCTTTGGTACCCCTCCAATTCAAAATCTTCAACCTTGAAATCATAGAAGTCTCTTACCTCTTTGTTTATCAACAGCTTCGGCGCCGGATACGGGCTTCTTTGAATAAGCTCCTCCACTAATGGTATGTGCCTGTCATATATATGGGCATCCGAAATAACATGTACGAACTCCCCGACCTCAAGATCACTTACTTGTGCCAGCATATGCATGAGAATTGAATATTGTGCTACATTCCAATTGTTAGCAACCAGAACATCCTGTGACCTCTGGTTAAGTATTCCGTTAAGCTTCCTGCCCGTAACATTAAAAGTCATGCTGTATGCACAGGGGTATAAGTGCATTTCATGCAAATCGCTATGATTGTATATATTAGTCATAATCCTTCTGCTGTAAGGATTATGCTTTAAATCGTATAATACCCGGTCAACCTGGTCAAATTCCCCTTCGGGATATTTATGCTTTATACCCAGCTGATATCCATATGCCTTTCCGATGGACCCGCTCTCATCTGCCCAACTATCCCAAATATGACTCTTAAGATGTTTGATATTGTTGGACTTTTTCTGCCATATCCAAAGCAATTCGTCAATTGCGGCTTTAAGGTTTGTTGGCCTTAATGTAAGGATCGGAAACTCTTCTGCAAGATCATACCTATTGATTACGCAAAACCTTTTAATCGTATGGGCCGGACTGCCGTCCTCCCACTTAGCCCTCACATTTTGCCCTTCTGATGAAACACCGTTTTTTAAAATGTCTTTACACATCTCAATAAATATAATATCGGCCTTACTCAATATAAAACACCTCACTTACATTTTATCCTATGGGCCTGTATAAACATCCTATTTATTACATTCTACCTGTAAAATCTATTCCATGTCCAGACAATTCTACTTCTGTTGACCTGTTTTTACATTGATTACCATCCTGATTACTTCCATAAGCCGGTCAATCTGTCCGGTCAGATACAAATATCCTATAAGCGCTTCAAAGCCGGTAGCATACCTATAGTCAAGCATATCCGCGTTTTTCGGCATGGTTGATGACTTTGTATTTCTTCCCCTCCGTACAATGTCCTGCTCTTCAGGAGTCAACAGCTCATTTATCTCCCCAAGAATATCCGCCTGGGCTTTTGCCTTCACAAACTCTATGGACATTTTGTGCAGCTTCGCAACCTGTCCATGGCCTCCCGATATCAGCAAGGTCCTTACGAAAGTGTCATAGACTGAATCTCCTGCGTATGCAAGCACGAGAGGGTTCAGCATCTTGACATCCGAAGCCGAAAGCTTGCCGCTGTCCATTATAAGCTGATGCAGCTCCTCCAGCAGTTTTTTATAGTTCTTTTCCAAATAATCATTTTCCATACTATACCTGCTATTCTAATCTCTAATCCTCTTTTGCGGAAGCTATCTGTGATGAGTCCGTGTCATCGGCTTCTTCCAGCAGTATCTCGGAATCCTCCGATGCCAGCTCCTGCACATTCTTCAGCTTTCTGCCTATGCTTCTGGACTTTCTTGCCGCATCTTCAATTGTATTGCTTGCCTCCTGCAGCTTCTTCCGTGTTTTGTCCAGAATGTCGCCGAACTTGCCGAATTCTGTCTTGACCGCCCCAAGAAGGCTCCATACCTCACTGGAACGCTTTTCTATTGCAAGGGTCCTGAAGCCCATCTGAAGACTGTTTAATAATGCAATCAGTGTTGTAGGCCCGGCTATCACTATCCTGTATTCCCGCTGCAGGCAGTCGCAAAGCCCCGGCCTTCTTAAAATCTCCGCATAAAGGCCTTCCGTTGGTAAAAACATTATTCCAAAGTCAGTTGTCCACGGGGGACTTATGTATTTATCCCTAATATCCCTGGCAAAGCTTTTTACCTTAAGTTCCATAGCCTTTGCCGCTTCTTCCGCTTTAACGGGATTCCCTTTCTCCTGCGCATCCAGCAGCCTCTGGTAATCCTCCTGGGGGAACTTGGAATCAATAGGCAGCCATACCGCTTCGCCGTTCCTTTCATCTTTTCCCGGCAGCTTTACTGCGAATTCAACCCTTTCAGAGGAATCCTTTATTGTAGCTACGTTTTTCGAGTATTGCTCCGGTGTCAAAATCTGTTCCAGTATATTGCCAAGCTGGATTTCTCCCCAGGTTCCTCTGGACTTGACATTGGTAAGTACTTTTTTAAGGTCCCCCACTCCTGAGGCCAGAGTCTGCATTTCTCCCAGGCCTTTATGAACCATTTCCAGCCTTTCACTCACCAGCCTGAAGGATTCCCCAAGCCGCTGCTCAAGGGTGGAGCTCAGCCTTTCGTCTACAGTTGCCCTCATTTGGTCAAGTTTTTTACTGTTGTCCTCCTGCAGATGCTTCAGCTTCGCCTCTATTGTATCCCTCATCCTGTCAAGCCTGTATTCGTTGGTCTGTGTAAGGTTTGCAAGCTGTTGGGAAAATATGTCCAGCTGATTGCGCTGCATATTCGATATCTCCGACATTTGAGAGGCTATCATTTCGTTAAATATCTTTATTGAGCCTGAAATCTCCTCTCTATTCTGAAGCATTTCCTCCATAATCGTCCTGTCCAGCTTGTCAATGCTCTTCTCCATGGCTTCAAGCCTGGCTTCAAGCTTTATAAACCTGCTCATCAAAATAACCGAATTAATAACAAGCAACCCTATGACAATGTACATAAGCATATCAGTCATGGCTATACTTCCTTTATTTAAGTTTTATACCCTTTTCCACTTGACTCCCTCGGGGGTATCCTCAAGAATTATTCCCTGTGCTTTAAGATCATCCCTTATTTTGTCGGCCAAGGCCCAGTTCTTTTCCTTTCTTGCCTTCTGCCTTTCCTCTATAAGCTTTTCGATTTCTGAATCCAGGCTTTCTTCCTTTTTGTAAAGCAAGCCCAGTACTTCCGTAAGTTCCATAAGCATGTCATAGGATACCTTCACCAGTTCGACCGAGGATTCTGCTTTGACGTTGGAGTTGATATCTCTTACCATGTCAAAAATAACAGCTAATCCGTCAGCGGTATTCAAGTCATCATCCATAGCCTCGTTGAACTTGTTCCTGTACCCCAAAAGAGCCTCCTTGAAATTCTTCTCCTCCTGAATCAAAGGCTTCTCCTCAGCCTTATCCATAAGATAAACAAGGTTATTCTTTGCATTATACAGCCTTTCCAATGCACTTTTTGCCTGGTCTAAAAGCTCGGCACTAAAGTTCAAAGGGCTCCTGTAATGAGCTGAAATCATAAAAAGCCTGAAGACCTCCAGGTCAAATTTTTCTTCAATATCCCTTACTGTGAAAAAGTTGTTCAGGGATTTGGACATTTTTTCATTATTTATGTTTAGGAACGCATTATGCAGCCAGTACCTGGCAAAAGGCTTTCCTGTAGCTCCTTCACTCTGTGCGATTTCATTTTCATGATGAGGGAATACCAGGTCCTGTCCTCCTGAATGTATATCTATAGTCTCTCCCAGGTATTTCATAGACATGGCAGAGCATTCAATATGCCATCCCGGCCTGCCCATTCCCCAGGGACTTTCCCATGCGGGCTCTCCGGGCTTTTGACCCTTCCAAAGCACAAAATCAAAGGGATTCCTTTTTACTTCATTTATATCTACTCTGGCGCCTGCCTCCAGTTCTTCGAGATTCTGCTTGGAAAGCTTGCCGTATTCAACAAACTTCGCAGTGTCATAGTATACGTCTCCGCCGACAGTATAGGTAAAGCCGTTGGCTTCCAGCCTTTTTATTATGTCTATTATTTCCTTGATATGCTCCGTAACCCTGGGATGATAATCAGCCTTCCTTATATTCAAGGCCTCGGCATCCTTGAAGTATTCTTTTATGTACCTGTCGGACACCTCTTTCTCTGTTGTGTTCTCATCCTTGGCTCTTTTGATTATTTTATCGTCGACGTCTGTAAAATTTTGAACAAAGGTTACCTTATATCCTCTATATTCAAGATATCTCCTTAGAATATCGAATATTATAAATGGCCTTGCATTTCCTATATGAAAGTAATTGTAGACAGTCGGTCCGCAGGAGTACATTTTTACTTCCCCCGGAGTCATCGGTTCAAACTCTTCCTTTTTTCTTGTCATTGTGTTGTACAGCTTCATTTTTAACACCTTCCCATTAATTATTATCATTTACAGTATTATGTCAATACTTTTCTTTATATACATTATCTCTATTCTCTTAATGCCTTATAGCGCCGGTATTTACGAGATCCTTCGTATACATAGATCTCTTCTTGAGTGTCGATACCTCTTCGGCTGAGTATTATAAATCCTTCTTCGCTTACCGGCCTCTTCCTCATGAAAAGAAACGGATAACCCTTCACAGTCTCCACATATTCATATTTTACATCATTATAATGCATTATATCGGGATATTCTGCCGCCTTCTGGGGCGGTGCAAGCCTAAAAACATATACAGCTGCAATTATCATTATTATCGAAATAAATATGAATTTGTTTCCGCTACCTTTATTTCTCATTATAAACATTTTCAGGCGCCTCCCTTCCTACAACGCAGTATTGCGACGCTTATAGACATTTTATTTATTTATATATGATTGCTGCGGCATAAGCCGCAATTCCTTCACCCCTGCCGGCAAAACCCAAACCTTCTGAAGTGGTGGCCTTGATACCTATACAATCCTTGTCAAGCTGCAGCACTGCTGCTATATTTGCCTTCATTTCCTCTATAAACGGCGAAAGCTTTGGTTTTTCAGCTATTATTGTACTGTCTATATTTGAAATCCGATATCCCTTGGAGTCAAGAATATCCTTGACTTTTTTCAATAGAACAAGGCTTGATATCCCTTTATAGGATATATCACTGTCAGGAAAGTGCCTGCCAATATCCGATTCCCCGCAGGCGCCCAATAATGCATCCATTATTGAATGCACAAGCACATCCGCGTCCGAGTGCCCCAGCAGGCCTTTCTCATTAGGAATCTCTATGCCTCCCAGTATCAGCTTCCTTCCCTCTGTCAGCTTATGTACGTCATAGCCGTTTCCAACCCTGAATCCATGCATGCTTTCACCTCATTCCACAGTTCTTTTCATTATCGCTTCAGCAAAAATTATATCCTCAGGAGTTGTAATCTTGATATTCTCATAGCTTCCCTCCAGCATTTTCACCTTTATGCCCATACACTCAACCAGAAACGCATCGTCAGTACCTGATATACCTTTGCTATTGGCCATTTCGTGGGCTTTCTCAATTATATCCCTCTTAAAAGCCTGAGGCGTCTGGGTAACCCATACCTTTCCCCGCTCAGGTGTATATTGCACAAAACCCTCTTCATTCAATATCTTTATAGTCTCTTTCGCCGGCATACCTGCGGAAACCGCTCCGTAAATTTCTGCACCGTCAATACATCTTTCAATAATTCCCTCCGGCAATATAGGCCTGGCTCCGTCATGAATTACAACTATGCTGCAGTCATCCTCCAGTTCCATTATACCATTGTAAACCGACTGCTGACGCTCACTGCCCCCGGGAACCAGCTTGTCCACTTTATCGAAGCCATATCTGTCAATTATTTGCTCCTTGCAGGCCTTAAGCTCATCCCTGCCTGCAACAAGTATGATGCTGTCTATTGCATTGCAGCTTTGAAAGGCCGCCAGAGCCTGTGCCAGAAGAGGCCTATCATTTATCAGCATAAACTGCTTGTTCATTCCTGCATTCATTCTTGTCCCTTTGCCTGCAGCAAGTACAATTGCAGTATTCATAGCCCTTCAATCCCCCATTTTTTTTATAAATATACCCTAAGCGGACTTTATTTCTGCTTAGGGTAAAACAAATGCGGCTTGCGCCGCAATGTTTTACGATACTTTATCTGCGGCGGATTTTGGCTTTACAAATATCATTCTTCCGGCTGCAGTCTGCAGAACACTTGTCACTACAACCTCAATAGTATCTCCAATATACCGTTTCCCGCCATCTACAACTATCATTGTTCCGTCATCAAGATATGCGACTCCTTGGCCAAACTCCTTGCCGTCCTTTATTACCTGCACTACCATTTCTTCTCCCGGAAGCACAACAGGCTTCACCGCATTTGCAAGCTCATTGATATTCAGAACAGGCACCCTTTGGAATTCAGCCACTTTATTCAGATTGTAATCGTTCGTTATTACCTTACCGTTCATATACTGAGCCAGCTTCAGAAGCTTGGTATCAACCTCGGTCAGTTCTTCAAAATCCTTTTCCACTATTTCTACGTTTATATCCAGTTCCTTTTGAATCCTGTTAAGTATATCCAAACCTCTGCGGCCCCTGTTTCTTTTTAATGCATCCGATGAATCCGCAATATGTCTGAGTTCCTCCAGGACAAATGCAGGTATAATAAGCGGGCCTTCAACAAACCCTGTCTTACATATATCTGCTATTCTTCCATCTATGATAACACTTGTGTCGAGAATTTTTGGCTGCATAACGCTTTCAGCTTTTGCAGCCTGCTTTTCCTTTTCCTTCTGCACTAATCTTTTCCAAGGAATAAGCAATCCCAATATGTCCTCTCTTTTTTTAGTTGCTATACTTACTCCAAGATATCCAAGAAGCAAATATACAAGTATTGATAACAAAGTGCCCAACCATGCAAAAGGTATAAGCTTTATAGGACCGCTGCTTATAAGATAAGCAATAATAAGTCCTATAATCAGTCCTAAAGCTCCCACCAGCATTTCACCGGTCGGAATTTTTTGAAGCATCCTCTCAACTCTTGTGGTAGACTCCTTACCAAAATTAATCAGCCAGGAAGATATTAAATAAAATATAATTCCACCAATAACCCCGCCGAACAAAATCAGCGCAACAGAATTTGAACCTGAAAGGTTAAAACTGAGAAAACGTGTCACTTTAAAATAACTCGTAAAAAGATATACTGACTCCGCACCCAGAGCGGCACCCAAAATCATTAACACCCAAATAATTGCTTTTCGCATTTACAACTCACCTCCTTTTATCTAGTATATCCAGTTTGATACTTTTTAAGCAATGATAAACCAATTATAAGGCCAATTATATTATAACAAATAAATCTGCATTAAAGAATAACTATTGCCTATTTATTTAAGCCAAATATACAAATATTTTTATTTCCCTCCGATTCTTTTTACTGTTTAATTATACCCAGTATCTTTTCCTCTATTTTCTCATAGGGCTCATCCAACATAAGCATAAGCTCGCTTACCAGCAGCTGCCTGACGTTTTCAAGCATTCTTTTCTCTCCTGTGGACAATTTTTTTCCGCGATCCGCAACTGTAAGGTTTTTTACAAGTTCAGATATCTCGAAAATATCGCCCTTCCTTATTATTGCCTCATTCTCCCTGTACCTCTTGCTCCAGTTCTTGCACATACAGCTTGTTTCTCCGGAAAGTATATTATATATATCGTCAATTCTGTCCCTGGATGTTATGTTTCTAATGCCATGAAACTCCGTCTTGCCTATGGGCACCATTACCTTCATATCTCCCAATGCTATTCTTATAACATAATACTTGCATTTTTCGCCAAGAACTTCTTTTTCCTCAATACCTTCAATAATCCCTGCGCCATGACGGGGATAATATATCATATCACCTATGCTAAACATCGATTTGCCTCCAGTCGGTCTTTTTACAACCTTACAAGATTTCCATAATCTTCTATAGCCGATAGAATGTCCACATTGCAATTATAAATTGACATTGGAATTCCTTATACTTATAATGAATATAGAACAAAGCTGAATCAACAGCTAACAATATCAGTTTGATACTATATTTTATGTTTACTTTTATATAGGAGTGATACCTGATGAAAGATTTGCTTTATGATAACTTCCAGGATAGCGTTGGTGAACTCTTGGTACGCCACAAAAGTATTCTTGATGTGCTGACGAAATATCAGGAGTCGCAGTCGAGAGTGAACAGAGCTGTGGTTAAGGCGGTAACCTCCTGCGGATGTATAGAAATCAACTCAAAAAAACAGAACTACGATAATGAGATAACGCTGCAGGAACTGAAGAATTATATGGATACTCATCTTAAGGGAAGCCTTTGTTCGAATTGCAGAGATGTTATTGAAAAAGAGCTGGGCAATAATCTTTTCTATATTGCAGCTTTATGCAACATAATGGATATCAGCATGTACGATGTGCTTCTGAAGGAATATGAAAAAATGCATACCCTTGGGATTTACAATCTGTTCTAAGCAAGTACGAAACCCTGTATAAGGCTTATGCCTCCGTACAGGGTTTTTATATTAATCATTCATTTTGTAATGGTACAGGGGGACGTTTCTCTTGTCCCGCTTGCGGGACAAGAGAAACGTCCCCCTGTACCATTTTATATATGCCTTTCGGTCTGTATCTGTTCATATACTCTCTTAAGGCTTTCCTTGATTATCCTTGCCCTGACCTCTCCTATGCCTTCCACTTCATCCAGTTCTTCAATGGAAGCTCCGAGAATCCTTTGCAGCCTTTCAAAATCAGATACCAAATTTTCAATTATATTCATAGGCAGCCTTGGAATTTTGCTCAGTATTCTATATCCTCTTGTTGATATCGGAAGGTCCAAAGCATTGATATTATTACCCAGTCCTAATATCCTGGCTACAAAAGGCAGCTCAAGGAGGTCCTCTGAGGATTGGTTCCTCAAGGTTCTGATTATTTCCTTATAA
This sequence comes from Bacillota bacterium, assembly GCA_035417425.1. Lineage (GTDB taxonomy): Bacteria > Bacillota > Clostridia > Lutisporales > Lutisporaceae > BRH-c25. Next base: position 7,128 of record DAOLPD010000044.1, on the reverse strand, counting down.
TTATTTTCCTCTCCCTTGGGCAGGTAGTCCCTGATCAGAAGTACTTCTTCCTCCTTCAAGCCCGCAACCAGTTCTTCCAGCTGCATACTGACAAGCTTTCCTTCAACTCCCAGTTCATGTATGTATTGTTCAACCTCAGTCACAATCCTGTTTACAATCTCAATTTTCTGCACTGCCAGTGCCACATCCAGCACAGTTGCAATATCGTCAAACTCTAAAGAACCAAGGTTCGCCAAGGTTCCGTCCAGCACCGATTTATACTTGGTCAAGGTCTGCAGCGCCTGATTGGCTTTGGACAATATTATACTGATATCCTTAAGAACATATTTCAGATATCCTTTATAAATAGTTATGATGTTCCTTCTTTGAGAAATAGAAATAACAAGCTCCCCGGTCTGCCTTGCAACCCTCTCCGCTGTTCTATGCCTGATACCGGTTTCGGAAGACGGAATTGAAGGATCGGGTATCAATTGAGTATTGGCATATAGAATTTTTTTGCAATCCCTGCTGAGTATGATTGCTCCGTCCATCTTAGCCAGCTCGTACATATACGCCGGCAAGAAGTCCGAATTGATATGAAAGCCTCCATCTACAAGGGACATAACCTCTTTACTGTCGCCAACCACAATAAGTCCGCCTGTTTTTGCCTTCAGTACGCTTTCCAGGCCTTCCCTCAGGGAAGTGCCGGGAGCAATCATCCTGAGGCAGCTCTGAAGGCCGTCATCCCTTCCCATTTCATCCCTCATATGCTTATCCTCCTATTACTATGTCAAGCATATTATTTACATTTGATACCCCAAGTACCTCTATGCCTGATTTGTCGTTAAGCCTGCTTAAATTGTTCTCGGGTATTATGCATCTCTTAAAACCAAGCTTTGCAGCTTCATTTACCCTCTTCTCGACAAAGTTCACCGCCCTTACTTCTCCGGCAAGCCCTACTTCTCCAATAATTACAGTACTGCCGTCAATTTCCCTGTCCCTGAAGCTGGAGGCAATAGCTGCAACTATTCCAAGGTCTGCTGCAGGCTCGTTAAGCTTGATCCCGCCTACTACGTTCACATATGAATCACTGCTCCCAAGCTGCATGCCAACTCTCTTCTCCAGTACGGCCATCAGCAATGCAACCCTGTTGTAATCAACTCCTGTGGCATTCCTTCTTGGAACCCCGAAGCCTGTATGGCTGAGTAACGCCTGAACCTCTACCAGCATTGCCCTTGTACCTTCCATAGCAGAAATAACACAGGATCCGGTGGCTCCCTCCATTCTTCCGGACAAAAGCATCTCAGAAGGATTGACTACCTCCGTAAGCCCTTTATCTCCCATTTCAAATATTCCTATTTCATTTGTGGAGCCGAATCTGTTCTTAACAGCCCTGAGCACTCTGTAAGACATATGAGTCTCTCCCTCAAAATAAAGAACAGTGTCAACCATATGCTCAAGCACCCTGGGTCCTGCTATTGATCCCTGCTTTGTAACATGTCCCACAATAAAAGTCGCTATACCGTCCTGTTTTGCAATTTTCATAAGTCCGAGAGTCGCCTCCCTGACTTGGCTGACGCTGCCGGGAGCCGATGTTATAACAGGGTTGTACATTGTTTGTATAGAATCCACCACCAGAATATCAGGCTTCATGTCCCTGACATAGATATCAACATTCTGAGTGTTATTTTCGGATACCAGAAATATATTCCCCGATCTGATGTCCATTCGGAATGCCCTCAGCTTTATCTGCGCGGTTGATTCTTCTCCGGATACATATAAGACTTTTTTGCCTTTGTTTCCTATATTGTTTGCAATCTGAAGCAGCAAGGTTGACTTCCCGATTCCCGGATCTCCTCCTACGAGTACCAGGGAACCTTTGACAATGCCTCCTCCCAGAACCCTGTCCAGTTCATTACTGCCTGTACCTAGTCTTTCTTCAATATCGTCCGAAATATCCAGCAGTGACTCCGGCCTTGACAGAACTCCTGCAAGACTTTGCTGAACCTGAGAATCCCGCTGTTCCACTTCTTCAACAAGTGTATTCCACTGTCCGCATTCGGGACATTTTCCCATCCATTTGGGTGATTCGCTCCCGCATTCGCTGCATACAAATTTTGTTCTTACTTTAGCCATTTAAACACCTCAAGAAATATATCGGACTTTTCACAGATTTTGTAAACTTATTATGAGTATTTCCCAAACATTCCAACTTTTTTCACTTAAATATATTTCTATTATACTATATTTGACATTATCATAACCATATAAAATTGCTAAAAGCAAAGGGGTATCGCCAACCATTTGATTCAAGCAGTTTTGCGATACCCCCGGATATTCTATTTATTCCTGAAAATCAGTTTGTCATCCTCAACATCCACCAACACTTCAGAACCCGGCTTTATTTCTCCCTTAAGCATTTCCTCCGACAGCTGATCCTCTACCATCTTTTGTATGGCACGGCGTAAAGGCCTGGCCCCATAAGCCTGGTCATAGCCCTTTTCTGCCAGAAATGCTCTTGCCTTGTCAGTAATTTCGAGATTAATATTCATTTCCTTGATTCTGACAAGAAGCGACTTAAGCATCAAATCTACAATCTTGCGGATATGTTCTTCCTGCAGCTGGTGAAATACGATAATTTCATCAATCCGGTTCAGGAACTCCGGCCTGAAGGTTTTTTTAAGCTCTTCCAGGACATTTTCTTTCATTTTTTCATAGGCATCTTCTCTCTCATTAGATGATGTGGCAAATCCAAGGACAGCCTGCTTTCTTATTGTACTTACCCCAACATTGGAGGTCATAATAACAACTGAGTTTTTGAAGTCAACTGTTCTTCCCTTGCCGTCAGTCAGCCTGCCGTCATCGAGTATCTGAAGCAGTACATTGAATACATCCGGGTGAGCCTTTTCTATCTCATCAAGAAGTATGACCGAATATGGCTTTCTTCTTACCTTTTCAGTCAGCTGTCCTCCTTCCTCATAGCCCACATAGCCCGGAGGGGAACCAATAAGCTTCGATACTGTATGTTTTTCCATGTATTCGGACATATCAATCCGGATTACGGCATTTTCATCACCGAACAATGCATCTGCAAGAGCCTTGGAAAGTTCGGTTTTCCCTACTCCGGTAGGCCCCAGGAATATAAAGGAACCCACCGGCCTTTTGGGATCCTTCAGCCCTACTCTTGCCCTTTTTATTGCCTTGGAAACTGCCAGCACTGCCTCTTCCTGCCCAATAACCCGCTGATGCAATATTGATTCCAGATTAAGCAGCCTGTTGGATTCCTCCTCTGCCAGCTTGGTTACAGGAATCCCGGTCCAACCGGATACGATGGAAGCAATATCTTCTTCGGTAACAACAGAATCCTTTGAGCTGGCCTTGTCATTCCAGTTCTTTCTGCCATCTTCAAGCTTTTGCCTGATATGCTGCATTCTATCCCGAAGCTCTGCTGCCCTCTCATAATTCTGAAGGCTTATTGCTTCAGACTTTTCCTTTTCCAAAGCTTCAAGCTCCTCCTCAAGTCTTTTAAGATCCGGAGGCGCGGTAAAAATCTTTATTCTGACTTTAGACGCTGCTTCATCCACCAGGTCTATGGCCTTATCGGGAAGGAATCTGTCTGCAATATACCTGTCAGACAATTCAACCGCGGACTTTAATGCTTCATCGGTTATCTTAACCTTGTGGTGAGCTTCATATTTATCCCTTAAGCCTTCAAGTATAAGCAAAGCCTCCTCTTTTGTGGGTTCCCCCACCATCACAGGCTGAAAACGCCTTTCAAGCGCTGCATCCTTCTCAACATGCTTTCGGTACTCATCAAGAGTTGTTGCCCCAATTGCCTGAATTTCACCTCTTGCCAAAGCCGGTTTCAATATATTGGAAGCGTCTATCGCCCCTTCAGCTCCGCCTGCTCCGATAATAGTATGCATTTCATCCAGAAAAAGTATCACATTCTTTGATTCACGTATTTCATTCATTACGTTCTTGAGTCTTTCCTCGAATTCACCCCTGTACTTGGAGCCGGCAACCATTGAAGATAAATCCAATGTAACGACCCTTTTCCCTTTTAGTATTTCAGGAATATTCCCTTCAATTATTTTCTGGGCCAATCCTTCTGCAATAGCTGTCTTGCCTACCCCGGGATCTCCAATCAGGGCCGGATTGTTTTTTGTCCTTCTGCTGAGTATCTGAATCACACGCTCTATTTCTTTTTCTCTTCCTATAATAGGATCCAGCTTCCCTTCCTTTGCCATTTCAGTCAGATCCCTGCCGTATTGATTCAGATTCGGTGTGTTGGAGCCTTTTACCGATGCCTCACTACGCTTGCCCTTTGCCCCTTCGCTATCCATCAGGCCTACTATCTCCTGCCTTAAACTGTCAAAATTCAGGCCCATTGCCATAAGTATCTGTGCCGCCACACCTTCACCTTCGCGGATTAATGCCAAAAGCAGATGTTCAGTTCCGATATAGTTTTGTCCCAAGCTTCTTGCCTCTTCTACACTCAGCTCAAGAATCGTCTTTGTTCTCGGAGTATAGCCAATAACCTGTCCAACTTCCTGCTGCCCCTTTCCGACTAAAGCCTCTACCTGCTGTCTCACAGTAATCAAATCAATTCCTTTATTCTTGAGCACCTGGGCAGCGATGCCCTCTCCTTCTCTTAGAATACCCAGCAGTATGTGTTCAGTGCCTATATAGTTGTAATTCTGCCGGACTGCTTCCTCCTGTGAATATACCATTACCTTTTGGGCTCTCTCAGTAAATCTATCAAACAATCCCATATTATTCCCTCCCATATGTCTTGCTTCGGGCTTCGCGACTTAGTCCTTTCATTGAAGCCCTGCTTGAAATTATTGTATCTAATTATCCAGTTTGCTTCTTACCATTTCTGCTCTTATTATATCTCTCTCATCCGGGGTTAATTCTTTCCTGCTGCTTCTTTGTATATTTGCTGTTTGGGCCTCTATCATGATTTCATTCAAAAGCCTTGTAGGGATGTTATCGATAATATTCAAATCCACCCCCAGCCTTACATCCGAAAGCAGCTTCATACACTCCTGCGAACTCATCACTCTGGCATTTTTCATAATACCCCAGGAACGCCAGATTTTATCCTCTATCTTTATACGGTTGCTTTCCAGCAGGACCCTTCTTGCTTCCTTTTCCTTGTCAATTATCTGTTTTGTTACAGCAGTGAGGTTTTCTACTATTTCCTCTTCCGCCCTTCCAAGGGTTATTTGGTTGGAAATCTGAAATATATTACCCACAATTTCTGTGCCTTCTCCATACAAGCCCCTTATTGTAAGGCCTATATGGGCTACCGTCTGAAGTATCTTGTTCATATTGCCCGTTATATTGAGAGCCGGCAGATGCACCATTACAGATGCTCTCATACCTGTGCCCACATTAGTAGGGCAGCTTGTAAGATAGCCCCAGTTTTCACTGTATGCGTATTCAAGGCTCTGCTCCAATATATCATCTATATCACTGGCCATTTCCCAGGACTTCTTTATTTGAAGTCCCGGAAGTATTGTCTGTATCCTTATATGATCCTCCTCATTGACCATTATACTCACCATTTCATCGCTGCTTATAAGCGCTGCCCCTCCGGCGATGTTCCTGGAAAGCCCCGGACTTATAAGGTGCCTTTCCACAAGGCACTGTCTCTCCAAGGCCGGAAGCTTCTTCATGATATAATCCTTGAATTCCAATTTTGATTCGGGCTTGGAAAGACTATTTCTGACACTTTCTATAACTTCTCCAGCTTTTTCAGCATTCAATCCTGACGGAAACGGAATATCCGCTATGTTTCTGGCCAATCTTATACGGCTGCTCAAAATTATATCGCTCTGAGGGCCGTTGCCCAGCACCCAGCCTTTCATCATGCTTCCTCCTTTCCTGCCTTGTTCAAATCCCTAATCTTATCCCTTATAGCTGCAGCTTTTTCATACTCTTCATTTCGTATTGCCTCATCCAACTGCTGTTTGAGTTTTTCGACCTCGCGCAGCACCTTTATCCTGCCGCCGGCCCTGTTCGGTATCTTGCCTGTATGGCCGGTATTGCCATGGACCTTTTTAAAAAGCGGATTAAGTCTTTCACCAAACACCTTGTAGCAATTACCGCATCCGAACCTTCCGGTTTCCCTGAACTTTCCATAGGACAATCCGCAAACATTACATTTGACATCATTCACCATTTCGGTCTTAATATGAGATGCTCCTCCTGAATTCAACAACCCGGCCAATAAATCATTCACCGAAAAGCTTGTGCTTAAACTCAGCAGGTTCTTCTGCATGGCACACTGCTCACACAAATGCATATCCGACTTTTTCCCATTCTCAACCTTTGTTATATGAACCGCTGCCGGTCTTTTCCCACATTCATCACAAATCAAAACAATAACCTCCTTACGAAGTATTTTTAAACTAGTGCTGCAACAATTACAGCCTTCAATATCTCTGCCCTCAAGTTGTCCCTGTGTGGTTTCTCCACCTTGGAAAGGGTACTGTCATCGGTTGCTGCCTTAAGGATGTTCACAGTATTATGGTCAATCAGCTTCTGCTTGTACAAAGCTTCCGCCAGGGCAAAAGCACCCTCCTTGTTGATGCTGTCCCCTATACTGGAGGAAAGTATATTCATCAAGTAATCATCCTTGTCCACGTCAATACGGGCGATCTTTATGCAGCCGCCGCCCCCCCTTCGGGACTCTATGAAATAACCTCTTTCTGTAGTGAACCTTGTCATCAGCACATAGTTTATCTGTGATGGGGCACAGGCAAAATAATTGGCCATTTCATTCCTCTGAATCTCAACAACACCCTTACTCTCTTCTATCATGTCACTTATGAACTTTTCAATTAAATCACTAATTCTTGACATATCATCACTCTTTCTGACTTTGACTTTCTTTGACCTTGATTATATTATATTATACATGATGTCATTTTTTCAAGTATTTTGCAAAAATATTATTATTATCTTTGGTATTTTTCAGTTTAATTATTATGGGACTGCTACACAAAGCAGGAATGATGCGACTTATTTTAAGTATGCAGTCACCCTGCAGAGCACTAGCCTTATATCCCAACTCGCACGATATTGCTTTGGACAGAATCAGAGCTTGATACTTGTAAAATCCTGACGCACATAAACCCT
>DAOLPD010000043.1:0-18277 GCA_035417425.1 Bacillota bacterium | reverse complement strand
GGGATTATTTAAAAAGCTTTTTAACAGAGGTCAGGAGAATGAGCAGGAAGAAATACAGACTGAAGAGACGGAGCAGCTGACCGATGAAGAGATTGAAGCAATACTTGAAGAAGAAATTGAAAATGAGGAAATAGAAGGACTTGGACCGTCAGAAGAGAAAGAAACAGAAGAGGAAGCTTCTTTCTTTTCACGGCTTAAAAATGGGCTTGCAAAAACAAGAAATAACATAACAGGGAAGCTGAATGGGGTTCTTGCAAGCTTTAAGAGCGTAGATGAAGAGCTTTTTGAAGAGCTGGAGGAAATATTGATTACCTCTGACGTAGGTGTTTCAACTACCATGAGGATATTGGACAAACTCAGAGACAGAGTCAAGGAGCAGAATATCAAAGCCCCATCTGAGGTAAAGGAGCTTCTCAAGCAGGAGATACTTGCCATTATGGGAGAAAGCACAGAGAGGCTCGGGGAACAGACTCCGGTTATAATACTTGTTATTGGTGTAAATGGAGTAGGCAAAACGACATCTATAGGAAAGATTGCTTCAAAAATGAAAAAGTCCGGCAAGAAGGTGATTATTGCTGCAGCGGATACCTTCAGGGCCGCTGCAATAGACCAGCTTGAAATATGGGGCAAAAGGATCGGGGTTGATGTAATAAAGCATCAGGAAGGGGCTGACCCTGCAGCTGTGATATATGATGCGATAAACTCAGCAAAATCCAAGAAGGCAGACATACTAATATGCGATACTGCCGGCAGGCTGCACAACAAAAAGAACCTGATGGAAGAACTGAAGAAGATATCCAGAATAATAGAAAGAGAATACCCCGAAGCGAACAGAGAAACTCTTCTGGTACTTGATGCCACTACCGGCCAGAATGCCATATCCCAGGCAAAGCTTTTCAAAGAAGCAGCGGATATAAACGGATTGGTACTTACAAAGCTTGACGGAACGGCAAAGGGTGGAATAATAATTGCGATAAAGTCGGAATTGGATATACCTGTCAAGTTTATAGGGGTTGGAGAGAAAGTAAACGATCTGCAGGAATTTTCAGCTTCAGACTTTGTAAATGCATTGTTCGAGGAAAACTAATAAATTTGTTGACAAATATATAATGTTAATATAAAATATCAATGTAAAGGTCACAGCCTTTACATTGATATTTTTTATGGAACTATGGGGTAGAAATATGTACGACAAGCTTGTACAAATAGCATTGTTGTTTGATTTTTACGGTCAGCTGCTTACAGAGAAGCAGATTGAGATAGTTGACATGTATTACAACAATGATCTCTCTCTGGGTGAAATATCAGAACAACAGGGCATAAGCAGACAAGGGGTTTATGACACTTTGAAAAGGGCTGAAAGGACTCTGTATCAATACGAGGAAAAGCTTGGCCTTGTGGATAGGTTTCTGAAGCAAAAGCAAAGTATGGAGAAGATAATTGAAATGCTTGAAGAATTGATAGATGAAGATGGATATGACAGAGATAATATAAAAAATAAGCTTAATGATATAAAAGAGTATATCAGCAATATAATATGAATAATAATTGAATGCATTGACCCTGCACTGGCTAAGAGCACACAGCGGGGCAAAATGAGGTGAGATGTTTGGCTTTTGAAGGTTTAGCCGAAAAACTGCAGAATACACTGAAAAAGCTCAGAGGAGCCGGAAAATTAAACGAAAAAGATGTCAGAGATGCCATGAGAGAGGTAAAGATGGCACTTCTGGAAGCTGATGTAAGCTTTAAGGTGGTAAAGGAATTCATAACCAAAGTGACAGAAAGGGCGGTAGGGCAAGAGGTATTGGACAGTCTGACCCCCGGCCAGCAGGTAATAAAGATAGTAAATGAACAGATGACAGAGCTTATGGGAAGCACCAACAGCAAAATCATCTTCTCATCAAAACCTCCTACTATTCTTATGATGGTAGGATTGCAGGGAGCCGGAAAGACGACTACCTGCGGAAAACTTGGGCTGATACTTAAAAAACAGGGAAAGAATCCACTTCTGGTTGCCGGAGACGTATACAGGCCTGCAGCAATCAAACAGCTCCAAGTGGTAGGAGGGCAGGCAGGGATAGAAGTATTTGCCATGGGCGATAAAGTGAGCCCGGTGGATATATCCAAGGCTGCAGTTGCACATGCATTAAAAAACGGCAACGATGTTGTAATAATAGACACGGCAGGACGACTTCATATAAATGAAGAGTTAATGGATGAACTGGCGGATATCAAAGAGAATACAAAGCCTACCGAGATACTCCTTGTTGTTGACTCAATGACAGGACAAGACGCCGTAAATGTCGCCGAAAGCTTCAATGAAAAGCTTGGTATTGACGGAGTGATTCTGACCAAGCTGGATGGAGACACAAGAGGCGGTGCGGCATTATCAGTAAAGGCAATTACAGGAAAGCCAATCAAATTTGCCGGTATGGGCGAGAAGCTGAATGACCTGGAACCTTTTCATCCAGACAGAATGGCTTCACGAATCCTTGGAATGGGAGATGTGCTGAGCCTGATTGAGAAAGCACAGTCTGCCTTTGATGAGCAGAAGGCCATTGAACTGGAGAGAAAGATCAGAACTCAGCAGTTTACCTTCGATGATTTTCTTGATCAGCTTCAGCAAATGAAGAAGATGGGGCCGTTAAGCTCTATACTTGAAATGCTCCCGGGAATGAACCCAAGCAAGCTCAAAGGTATGGAGGTTGATGACAGGGAGCTTGTAAAGGTAGAGGCAATTATCAGGTCGATGACAAAGAAGGAAAGGCATAATCCTGATATAATAAACGGCAGCAGGAGAAAAAGGATTGCTGCAGGCAGCGGAACAAGCATACAGGATGTCAATAGGGTCATGAAGAATTATGAACAGTCGAAAAAGATGATGAAACAGTTTGCAGGAATGGAAAAAGATATGAAGAAGGGTAAAATGAAAATGCCTTTCTTTAAATAAAAAGCATTATAAGATAATTCAGTTTTTAAGGAGGTGAATTCAATGTCAGTTAAAATCAGATTGAGGAGAATGGGAGCAAAAAAAGCACCTTTCTATAGATTGGTAGTTGCTGATTCAAGATCTCCAAGAGATGGCAAGTTCATCGAGGAAATCGGATATTATAACCCTATCACTGAACCGGCAGAAATCAAGATAGATGCTGAAAAGGCGAAGAAGTGGCTGAATTGCGGAGCTCAACCATCAGACACAGTTAGGTCGCTTTTAAAGAAAAGCGGAATAATTGAAGGTTAATTAAATGGAACAAATATCCTTTAGGAGTGTTGCAATTGAAAGAGCTGGTAGAGGTAATAGCAAAAGCCCTTGTTGACCACCCTGAAATGGTTAAGGTAAGAGAAACAGAAAATGAAAGATCAATTGTTCTGGAGCTGACAGTTGCTCCCGAGGACATGGGTAAGGTCATTGGAAGGAACGGAAGAATTGCAAGAGCAATAAGAACCGTTGTAAAATCCAGTTCAGCAAAGCTGGATAAAAAGGTAATAGTAGAGATACTATAAATATTCTTTGATTTTTCCATAGTATATGGAAGCATGCTTTCATATACTATGGGCATTAATTCTTTTTGGGTCTTTACCTGATTATTTGCAGGAGTAGATGAAAATGCTGGAATACTTGAGTATAGGACAAATTATAAACACACACGGCTTTCGGGGGGAAGTAAAAGTATTTCCCCTGACTGATGACATCAGCAGGTTTGAAAAGCTCAAAGAGGTATATGTGGAAGAAAATGACGGGCTTGTCAAATACAAAGTGGAAAGCATCAAATTCTTAAGAAGTACAGCTGCTGTTAAGCTTGAAGGTATTGACTCGGAAGAAGCGGCAAATAAGCTTAGAGGCTCATATATAAAGGTTGATAGGAAATCAGCAGTAAAGCTTCCTAAGGATTCGTATTTCATATGCGATTTGATAGGTTTGGAAGTGTATGATGAAAAAGGCCTGCTTATTGGTACTGTCAAGGATGTGCTGCAGACCGGAAGCAATGATGTCTATGTAATTGAATCTTCCGGGAAGGATATTTTGATACCTGCCCTAAAGGATATAGTCAAAAAAATTGATTTAGAGAACAAGAAAATCTTGGTAGAAATGCCAGAGGGTTTGATATAGATGAGGATAGATATACTGACTCTTTTTCCGGAGATGTTTGAAGCCGTTCTGAAAGAGAGCATTATTGGAAGAGCGGTGGAAAAGCAGCTGATAAAGCTTGAATTTCATAACATAAGGGATTATTCGGATAACAAGCACAGGAAAGTGGACGATTATCCCTATGGCGGCGGCCTGGGAATGATTATGCAGTGCCAGCCGATATTTGATGCAGTGGAAGCAATAAGTGCAGAGCTGGGGGAAAAGCCTCACATAGTACTTATGAGCCCACAGGGAAGGACCTTTGACCAGGCCAAAGCCGAGGAGCTAAGCTCATATAAGAATCTTACGATTTTATGCGGGCATTATGAGGGAATAGATGAGAGAGTTAATGAAGCACTTGTGGATGAGGAAATTTCCATAGGGGATTTTGTGCTGACCGGCGGGGAAATTGCAGCCATGGCAGTGGTAGACGCAACCTGCAGGCTTATTCCAGGAGTACTTAAGGAAGATGCCTCTTACACAGTGGAATCCTTCAACCAGGGCTTGCTGGAGTATCCTCAGTATACAAGGCCTCCTGTATTTATGGGAATGCCTGTGCCGGAGGTTTTACTTTCGGGGCATCATGAAAACATAGAGAAATGGAGAAGATATCAATCCTTGAAAAGGACATGGGAAAGAAGGCCGGATCTGCTTGCAGAAGCAGAATTGTCCGAGGAGGACATGAGGCTTTTGGATAAGATAAAAGAGGAATGCAAATAATTCTCTTAAGCACTTGCATCAATGCTTGCCTTATGGTATACTTTTAACGTTATTACGGGCGTTCCGCTGTAAAAGCACCGATGCAGTTAATATGAATTGCATGAATTATTATTGTACATGAACGTCTATGATGGAAGGAGGGACATTGTGATGGATTTGATTAAAGTAATAGAAAGCGAACAGCTTAGAAATGATATACCTGATTTTAACGTAGGAGACACTGTAAAAGTGCACGTTAAGGTTAAAGAAGGAAACAGAGAAAGAATTCAGGTGTACGAAGGTATTGTTATGAAAAGACAGGGTGGTGGACTGTCAGAGACTTTTACCGTAAGAAGGATTTCTTATGGTGTGGGTGTGGAAAGAACCTTCCCTTTACACTCACCGAAACTGGACAGGATTGAAGTCGTAAGAAAAGGTAAAGTAAGAAGAGCCAAAATCAACTACTTGAGAGGCAGAGTAGGCAAGCGTGCTAAGATTAAGGAAATAAGATAAAAGGGGCTTAATAGCCCTTTTTGTTTTTTATTGGAGTGATACATATGAACATTCAATGGTATCCGGGGCATATGGCCAAAGCAAAGAGAAAAATAACAGAAGAGCTGAAGCTGGTTGATATCGTAATAGAGCTTCTGGATGCAAGAATTCCAATGAGCAGCAGGAACCCTGAAGTTGATGAGATTGTCGGGAATAAAAAACGGATAATTGTGCTGAATAAAAGCGATCTGGCTGATCCTTCAATTAATGCAAAGTGGTTGGAATATTTCAACCAGGAAAACACTAGGGCGATATTGGTTAATTCTTTGAAAGGCAATGGACTCAAGAATGTACTGTCTGCATCTAAACAGCTTATGAAGGAAAAGCTTGACAGGCTGAAGAGCAAGGGGCTGCTGGTAAAGACAACCAGGGCTCTTATAATCGGAATACCGAATGTCGGAAAGTCAACGTTCATTAACAGGATAGCAGGAAGAAGCGCGGCTCAGACCGGAGACAGGCCGGGGGTTACAAAATCAAAGCAATGGATAAAGGTTAGCAACGAACTTGAACTTCTGGACACACCGGGAATCCTGTGGCCCAAATTCGAAGATAAAAGGGCCGGAATGTATCTTGCCTTTACCGGAGCAATAAAGGATGAGATATTGGATGTCAATGAACTGGCTCAAAATCTGCTTCAGGTATTGGCAGAGAAGTTTCCGGAAAAGCTGAAGAGCAGATATAAGCTGGAGGATATACCGGAAGGTATTTCATCGGAAGAGCTTCTGGAACGTATAGGCAGAAAAAGAGGCTGCATAATAGCAGGAGGAGAAGTTGACCTACTGAGAGCTTCCACAATGCTGCTGGATGAGTTCCGGGGAGGAAAGATAGGAGCTATATCTCTTGAGACACCTGAAGACTACTAAGGATATTCTGATAACATGTTTTCAACTTGCTGAAGGGGGGAAAATGCATGCATAATATAAAGCTGAATGATATTTTAGGGCTGAGTAACGATGAAATTTTAAATAGTAAGATCGAACTTAATATGCAGGCAGGTAATGGAGGAGAAGCTTATATTAATCTTTGGCTTTATTGCAGCGACATGGATAAGATAAATGGAACTTGTCCTGAGTGTGGATACTGGGGTTGGTACGGTAAGAACAGGAACTTTAGTCCAGGACAATGGGTTTTTAGCTTCGTAAGAATAAGGGAAAATGAGTGGCTTTTTACTTCAGCAGCTGAAGTTATTGAAGTGCCGGAAAACACATGGGCAAAAGTAAAAATATTTGATAAATATAAGCCTTATTTTGGCAGACTAGTTATTAAACTGGTCAAAGGGAATACCTTTGCACGATATACCTTTAATCTCTCAAAATATATTGATAACAGTAATGTTAAGGAAATTTTGCCTTCATTATATGGTGGCGAGAATTTTCCCGGATATGATAAGGTCAGGGTATCCTTTAAGCAATTGGAATCAATTATAAAGAGTGGCAAGTCTGACTGGATTGCGGCACTTGAAAATCAAAAAGCAGTATATTTACTGACAGATAAAAGCAATGGAAAAATGTATGTAGGATCTGCTACAAGTGATTATGGAATGCTGTTACAACGATGGAGAAGTTATGTAACTAATGGTCATGGTGGGAATGTTGAATTACAAGAATTGGTGAAAAATAAAGGTTTTGATTACATAAAAGCTAACTTTCACTTTTCTATTCTTGAAAATTACAATGCAAAAGTAGATGACCAAGTCGTATTAGAAAGAGAATCATGGTGGAAAGAAACTTTGCAAACAAGAATCTTTGGTTATAACAATAACTAAACTAAAGATAAATACAATCTATTCTACTCCGCGCTCCGAGTTTTTAGCCTTGCACACCTTGTCTTGCTTGCTAACAGCCATCTTTAGGGGTTATTTTAGAAAAAGTCGTCAAGCCAATGGGGTAATGTCACATTATTTCTCACATAGCAGAAAAGGATAAGTTCCAGGCACTGAACTTTAGAACATAAAAAATAGCCGTCATTCTTAATTGGAAAAGAATGACGGCTATTTGTATTCCCCAATGCCCAGTTTATCCTTTAAGGCATTCAGAAGCACCTGATAAAGGTTTATGCTTGCAGATATATTGATTATAATTTTGTCAGATATTATTTTAACATTTATGGAGGATTATGGAAATAAAAAGCGAATAATATAAATTACCTTGAGGTAATTGATGTTATTGTTCGAGAGGCAAACGGATAGAGCAGGAGTCAATAACAACATTTGGGGGGGTGGTATACATATTGATTGCATAGTTAACTGTAATAACTTCATATGTTGAAAGATAGATGTAATCTTGGAAATAATGGACAGATTCAATTATGATGTACTAATATATTAAATCAAATAGTATAATATTGGAAAATACCTAAATAATAGAAGGGGGTTTGTGGAGATGAGATTGTTTTTCGGGTGTTCGAAGGAAGACAGAGAACTTGTGGACAGCTTAATGGCTTTTCTAAATAAAATGTATGAAATTGATTTGGAGCAAATGTATAACTGCTATGTAGGCAGAAATATAATTCCGACAGGAGTTAACTTCAATGATTATATAAGGAAAATAATAACGGAATGTGATAGAGCAATTATTATGATTACACCAGGATCATTAAAAAGAAGATATTGTTTATGCGAATTGGGTGCAGCTTGGGGGTTAGATAAGAATATAACGCTGATATTAGTTGCTCCATGCAAGTTTGAAGATTTATTAGAGTCTCCGCTTATGGGAATACAAGCATGGTTTGTTGACCTAAGAGATAAGGAAAGTATATCTGAATTTGTGGAGAATATAAAAAGAGATACGGATTTATCAAAAATAAGCCGTAAAATAAACTTGACTCAAAAAATAGATGCTGAGACTGAGTTTAAAGAAACATTATTCAATATTGGTCAAATACATGCTGAGCTTCCCCCATTACCTGATTACACGAGATGCTATGCTTTTCATGCGGATGGCAATTCAAATACACTGCGCATCCTGCAAAGTGACAATGAAAGGATTAGAATAAAAATAGATTTCAGTACATCAAACCCAAATTATGTAGGTTTTTATTTCGATTTGAGAGATACTGACTGGACAGGATTAATTGCCAATAATAGCTCTCTTTCATTTAGAGTAGACGCACTCAGAACTATTAAAGCCATGAAGGTAGAATTCAAAAATAGATTTCCGGATAAAGAACTGACTAAAATAGGCGAATATATAGTTGATCTCACTAAAAATTCTCGGGAGGTAAATATTTGTCTTAGGGATGTTAATGATATAATCGGCAACTGGAGGCATATGAGAGAGCTTACATTTGTTTTTGAGAATAGTGATATTGAAGAAATGGGTACATTTACGGTTTCTAATATGAGTTTTGTACATACACCCCGACCCTAATAAAGTGAGTATCTAAATTGTTATCAATACATGCCAGCCATTTTTCCAGATAAAATAACCGCCGCTCTTGATTGAAAAGAGCGGCTGATTCTTTTCTATTACCCAATGAAATCAGAGTAAAATATTTTAAAAAGGATAGTATACATAGTGTACACTATAGACACGACGTAAACATAAAATTATAATAAAGGCAGGGTAATACTAATATGGAAAAAAATAATGGCAAACGGAATAGAGAAATAAACAATTGTAAAAATTGCAGGGAAACCAGATTTAAAAAGGACGATAGTCAGGAAGGCAACAAAGGCGAGGCGAGGCCTTTATTAAAAGGAGGATTTATGAACGTGGAAAATATCGGGGGTATGAAAATAATAGGTCTTAAAGACTTTAGAAATAATGTATCTGACATAATCTTCAAGGTTATAAACAACTTTCAGGTTGTTTTAACCGGTAATGTGAAAAAGGGAGGCCCGACAGTATCAATTATTTCAACAGACCTGTTAAAAGATATATTAGAAAAATACGAGTTTAATCCTGAAATAACATACGATGGAGAAACGAAGCAGCACGAAATCTGTTTAAAAGAAATAAATGCATTCGGAAGTGGGGATACAAAGGAAGAAGCTATAAGAATTGTATTGGATAACGTTATGGCATTAACGGAAGACTTTTTTGAAGATATAGAGCTATACATGAGAATGGATCCCCAAAAAAAGCAATATCCTTACTTTATGAGAATTAGCTACTGTAAAACTGAATCAGAGTTATTAAGGGTGTTGAACCTAGTATAGTAAACGAAGTGGCAATATTAACAACGAGTTTTCGCGACCTGGAAAGGGTGTGTAAAGCCTTGGGCTTAAAGGGTGTCCCGAAAACAAATGGTATACTATGGAAAGGTTTTGTAAAAGGCAAGTTTGCTAGAATAATGATAAACAAGAATAGCGGTGGTAAAGATGTACCAACAGGAACTTTCAACTGCTATTTAAAAGAATTAGGTTTTAGTACCGCGCAAGAATACAATAATTACTTAAACAGTATATAGATTATGCGTAGGGGCGTCTTTTAGACACCCCAATAATTATATAATAGGCGGTGATTATATGTTAGAAGTCGTATTCAGTGATAGCGCAAAAGGTGCAATGAAAGTGGCAAAAAACTACAACAAACAAAATATGCTTAATGGTGCTGTCGGATATATAGGTAAGAAGCCATCAGAAGAGGAATCGGAAAAACAGTTTGAAGGCAAAGCCCTTGGAGGAAATTTCAAAGATGTAGTCTGCATTGGATTTAACCTGGATATAGGTGATATTGCCGGCGGAATTGATAGTGAAGCTCGTAAAAATGTATTTAAAAAAGTGTTTGGGTCAGTAACCTTTGAGGACAACGAAATAGAACGATATTTCAACTCTCAGCGTGAAGATTTTGAAAAACTGCTTATCAACGCAAAAAGCGGAGAACCTATACGAGTTTGGAAAAGTAATACACCATATTCGGCTTGTGCTTTTGCTTTTCTTTGTGACGCTTTGCGAAACATTGAATGCAAAATCAATACTATTTCACTGCCTGAGTATTGGAAAATCTCTGATAACACGATACAATCCTACGCTGATTGGACAGAGATTTTACCTGGTCATTTTCATAGATTCTTGACTTTGGAACGTGAGATATCTAATAATGAAAAACGCATGCAAAGCAGTCTTTGGAATGATCTAAGAGCTGAAAATGCGCCATTGCGGGCACTAGTCAATGGTAAGCTGATTTCTGTTCCCGAAGATTTTTATGACCATATCATTATTAAAAACATACCCGACCAGGAATTTGTTATGGCTAAACTTATTGGGACTATTTTGGGGAAATATCCCTTAGGAGTTGGAGATGGATGGTATGCCTTACGTATTAAAAAGATGATAGCTGATGGCGAATTAGAAATTGTTGCAGATAAAGATGCATCTCACCCATATGGAAAAATTCTAAGGAAAGTAAAGCTTTAAGAGTGTTTATACTCTTCAATACCAAGAACATCCTTCAAAGATTTTTGAAGTAACTGAGAAAAATTTATACCTCTTTTTTCAGCAAGTTTCTCAAGCCAATAGGGTAAAGTCACGTTTTTTCTGACATATTCATTCTCTATTGCTTCCCTATAGAGGGGCATGTGTACCTCAACCAGAACAATTGCTTGATTCGGCTTCAATTTAATCTTATTTATAGCTGTAGGCTCGGGTATTAAGTCATTATCTTCTTCCATTCCATATAAATGGAGTGCCAAGGCTTCCTTAGCATTGTGTATTGCTTCATCAACATTAGATGCACAGGGCAAACAACCAGGCAAATCTGGAAATATAATGGAAATTCCGTCTTCCGCATAGTTGAATACTGCGGGATAAATATAATGATCTTTTTTCATAAGAAATATCTCCTTATAATTATTTATATTTTATTTTTATAAAAGGAGCAGGAATTATTTGAATTTTATTCCCGCCTGTTTTTCTATGTTTTTCAGAGTTTCAATGGGTATGTCTTTTACCGGATGCGTTATTGTTACTTTACCTGATTTTGATTTATGCTTAAACTGATAATGATCTCCAACACACCTAATAAAATACCATCCGTTTTCTTCTAGTATTTTAATCACTTCTCGCGAAGAATATGACTTCACCTGAGTACCCCCTATATCTATATTATAATGCGCATTATAATGCGTGTAAATATATTGATTAAAGTTTGTTTGATATTATTTTAACAAATATGGAGGAATATGGGAACGAATATCGAATAATGTAAATTAAGTTATAGTAATTGTTGTGAATGATTTAATTTATATTGTCGAAGATTGTATAAAAAACTAGTGAGACAATGCTGTAAATCCTGAATTAAATAGAATTGAGCAGAAATATACGACAATGTTTTGGTGTTGGTTATGTCTGCAATAGGAAGAATGGAACTTTTGCAGTAATAGTAATAACTTATCTGTATGATAGGAGGAGAATCATGAAACTTGTAAATCC
Organism: Bacillota bacterium; assembly: GCA_035417425.1. Lineage (GTDB taxonomy): Bacteria > Bacillota > Clostridia > Lutisporales > Lutisporaceae > BRH-c25. Next base: position 6,524 of record DAOLPD010000043.1, on the reverse strand, counting down.
AAATGATAGAGTAGGAATATCTAAGGATAGGCGTACTGGAAAAGAAATTGAAATTAAAGGTGGAGTACAGATAGTAAATGCAATAAAAAGTATTTCGAGGTATGGATTGATTACATTTTCGAGAGAACAATATTTTAAGAGCAGCTATTATACAATTCATTTCTTTAAACCATCTTCTCAACTAAAAAATTTGTACAACCTAGGTAATGAAGTCTTAATCTTGTGTAGCAATGATGGTATGAATGAGTTTATAAGTAGAACTAAGGACTTTTTGGATTACTTATTGATTACAAGTGAAGAATTTAAAAATAGATTAGATAAAATAACTTGTTTTTTATTTGATGCTAACGAAAATGTAGTAACCATAGTTAAGGAAGACAGAATTAAAAATCCGGATGCAAGACTAATTGTACCATTTTGTTATAATGAGTTAAGCAATGGTGTTAGTGAAGATGAATTGCAGAACAGATTAAGAGATTTTTTATATGAAAGAGACCTATTTGGCATAGCATCGCCATTGAATAGCGATACTCTGTTTTTTGGAAAAGATAGGACAAATATAATATCTGAACTATATGGGAAATATATGCAAGGTGAGCAAGGCGGTTTATTTGGATTAAGACGTATTGGAAAAACATCTGTGTTAAATTTGCTTCGATTAAGAATAGAAAAAGAAAACGGTGCAGCAATATATTTTGATTGCTCTCAGTATCACCATAATAGATGGAATGAATTTTTGGAGCAAATAATAAAGCAAATAGAAGAAAAATATAGTGATACATCACATGAAGAAAACAAATTAAGTCAATTGAAGAATACATTAAAGATAAATTTGTCTATGATAAAAGTCTGAATAGTCAGAGTGAAAAACGATCTAGAATAAATATTCGTAGAGAAAAATTGGAGAATAAGCTTAGAAAGATAATATTTTATAATCTTCAATCAAAGTATGGGAAAAAGGCAAAACAAAAGCTTATTGAATACATAGAAGGAACGACCATAGACAAAACGCAATTTTCTAAAATAAATGAGAAAAAACTATTAGATGCTATGGAGGAACTTTACTTTTCACAGCTTAAGCATATTATGTTAAAGGATTGGAAGGATTATCAAAATATATTCAGTGATAAAGTGAAGTTTGAGCAATTTTTTGATGTAATTAATAGTTCAAGAGGTGCAGGAGATCATGGAAGAACTATTTCGGATGAAGATGAATTAATGTATAATATTGCATTTAAGTTTTTTGAAAAGTGTTTGTATGATTATGATTAAGAAAGACAATTATTAATTTAATTTTCATAACGTAGAAAAGCAATTAAGTCTTTCAGAATTATGTGGTGATTATATATATTGGTTGTTTATTACATACAGTATCTTCAGGAATGCAAAGCTTCCCATTACCCATAAAATCACTGATATGCACTATTCCACTAACTTGACTCAGAATTAAATACCTCAAACTCCTGCACTACCACAACAATATGCTATAATAAGCATGTACATCAGAATGTATATGCTTATATTTTTATGAGGAATTATCCGATAATTCTATATATACGAATGAGGTGTAGAAATGGCTGTAAGGATAAAGTTTGACGATAAGGAAAAGGAACGGCTGATCCGGATGACGGAATATGAACGGAAGTGCTATGAAAAAGGCTACAAGCTGGTTGCAGGGGTTGATGAGGTGGGAAGAGGCCCATTGGCGGGGCCTGTAGTAGCAGCTGCAGTTATACTTGGAGAGGGAGTACTCATACCGGGAGTGAATGACTCCAAGAAGCTGTCGGCGGAGAAAAGGGAATACCTTTATGAAGAAATAAAGTCCAAATCCCTGTGCTGGAGCATTGGAATTGTTGATGAAAAAATCATAGATGAAATAAATATTCTGAATGCTGCCTGCCTTGCTATGAAGAAAGCCCTGGATGGGCTGAGTGAAAGACCGGATTACATACTTCTGGATGCCGTTACCTTAAAGGATGTGGACATCCCCCAGAAAGGAATCATAAAAGGAGATGCCCTGAGCCTTTCTATTGCTGCCGCATCTATTATTGCCAAGGTGGAACGGGACAGGATGGTATCAGCTTATGATGAGCAGTATCCTCATTTTGGATTCAGCAAACATAAGGGCTACGGAACAAAGGAGCATATTGAGTGCATTAAGAAATACGGGCTTCTGCCCATCCACAGGAGATCCTTTACCAAGAATTTTCAGGGGTGATTACAATGAAGATCGATGCTTCAAGCTTAAGATTCATAAAGCCGGAGCTTATGGAAATGCTTAAGAGCCTGGAGGTTGGAGATGTACTGAAAGGCAGGGTGCTGGAAGCTCTGGGAAACAGCATATTGATAAGGGCAAAAAGCGGAGAGATATTTACTGCCGTTCTTCATGATGGGGCAAATATACCTAAGGATGCTTTTGTAGAACTGGTTATCAAGGATATAGAAGACGGGAAGATTTTTGCGGAGCTGAAAGGGGAGGATAAGCCTTCCGACCCGGATATAAAGGTTTCCGAGCTCTTAAAGCAGCTCAATCTGCCGGTTAATGAGAAAAATATGGAGGCTGCAAAGCTCCTGCTAAAGTATAAGCTTCCTCTGAACAGGGAAACAATCAGTAATATCACAGGGCTTCAAAAAAGCATTGATAATCTGAATAACAGCTCCGGAGAGAAGATGGGACTGATGCTTTCGAGACTCAATATAAAGGATACGCCCGTTGATGTATTGAATAGGGTTGTACTCAACTGGCCGGCTGATTTCGCAGCTTTTGAAGCAATACAGGAAAACGAAAGTCAGAAATCGGACGCAAATACGGCAGCCATTATAAAGCAGGCAACTTCAGGTTCGGTCAATGGCAGCAAGGCTTCAGAAAATCCGGTTAAGGCTGCAGTTATAACAATAACAGGCAGCAGTGACGATTCTGAGGGGGCTGCAATAACTGAAAACAATGAGACTCCCAGAGAGGCTGCAATAACAGGCAGGAGTGAGACACCAACCGGAACTGCCGGGCAAGTAAGTCCCGCGGGCAATATGGATGTACCGGTGAGCAATAAAGGAGTTGAACTGGTCAGGGCATTAGCCGGACTGGGAATTGAAACGGAAAGCGAGATAAAAATGCTTGCGGCAAAAGTCGAAAGTATACTGGCTTCAATAAAAAATACCGATATGGAAGCCATTACTTATCTGGTTTCAAAGGAAATGGAGATAACACCCAAGAATCTGGGCATGCTTATAAAGAATATCGAGAACAGTGATGTAATATCCCGGTTTCTTGATAAGCTCCAGGATAAAATCAGTCGCGACGATAATCCGAAACTTAGAGCAATAAGTGAATCCATCAGGAAAGTGTTTCTTGAGCCAAGGCAAATAGAGGACAGGGAAGCGGTTGCCCAGCAGCTTAAGGATATTGCAAACCTAGGAGAAAAGCTGGAAAGCTATCTGAAAACCGGCAGGGATAACGACCCTGAAATAAGGGAGGCACTTTCAAACCTAAAGGACTGTATTGATTTCATACGCAATGTTAATCAGCATAATAATTTTCTTCAAATTCCGCTGCTTATAAATGATAATACAACAGCAGCGAAGCTGTATGTATTTAAGGACGGCAAGAGGGAAAAAAGGATAGACCCTGAGGATGCAACCGTTGTTGTGGCCCTGGACCTGATGAACCTGGGTCATTTGGAGAGCATGATAAGGGTTAAGGGCAAAACAGTTGATATAACCTTCAGAACAGAAAATAAGGGCATAGGCGGCATGATAGAAAAGAATATACGTATGCTGAAAGAAGCTCTGGTGGAAAAAGGCTATTATCTCAGCCCAATTAGGGTGATAAACCTTGAGCAGCCCTTCAGCCTTCTTTCTCTTGAAGCAATGATAAATGAAAGCGGATATGAAAAAATACATTTTGATATGAGGGTATAGTATGGATAAGAAGCTGAAAAAAGCAGCGGCTCTCACCTATGAGGCCGGAGATGACGCTCCCAGGATTACGGCACTGGGTAAAGGTGAGATAGCCCACCGTATTATTGAAACCGCAAAGAAAAATGACGTGCCAATATTTGAAGACAGCAGCTTGGTCGATGCATTGCTGCAGCTTGATATTGGGCGGCAGATCCCGCCGGAGCTGTACACCGTTGTGGCTGAGGTACTGGTCTATGTTTCGAATATAGACAAGCTGAAAGGGGATATGAATGGGTAACAATAAAGTATTGGGAGCCTTTGGCGAGAACAGGGCATGTGAATACCTTGAAGAATGCGGTTACAGAGTGCTGGAAAGGAATTTTGCCTGCAGGGTAGGTGAGATTGATATAATTGCTTTGGAAGGGGAAATAATTGCTTTTATTGAAGTAAAAACAAGAAGCAGTGAAAGGTACGGATTGCCTGCGGAAGCAATAAGCACACACAAGCAGAAGAAATTGGTCACATCGGCTCTTTATTATATGCAGCGGAACGGATATCAGAACCGCATGTGCAGATTTGATGTAATGGAAATACTAATTGATGGTGAGGATAATTACAGGATAAATCTGATTAAGGATGCCTTCCAATATTCAGGAAGGTACGGATATTAAAGAAAGGAAGCTTTTATATGCTGCTTAGCAATTCACTGGCTATTTCCCATGAGATTATCAGAAAAGTGGTTAAGCAGGGAGATATTGTTGCAGATGCCACAATGGGAAACGGAAATGATACATTGCTCCTCGCAGGACTGGTTGGTAGGAACGGAAAGGTGTATTCCTTTGATATACAGGATGCGGCATTGATAAATACAGAGAAAAAGCTGAAGGAAAATGGTGTCTCGGATATTGTTGAACTGATAAAGGACGGCCATGAGAATATCGATGCCTATGTACCCAAAGGAATAAAAGCGGTAATGTTCAATTTGGGCTATCTTCCCAAGGGGGACCATAGTATCGGCACAAAGGCCTGCACAACTATAGAAGCACTGAAAAAGTCCATGGAGCTGCTTATGGACGGCGGTATCATTACGATGGTCATATATTACGGAGGGGACAGCGGCTTTGAAGAGAAGGAGGCAGTGCTGGAGTATATAAGGACTATTGACTGCAGAAAATACTCAGTACTTGTATGTGATTTTGTGAACCAGATAAACTGTCCTCCAATTGCGGTATGTATAGAGAAATTATAAATATGTATAAAAATGGTAATAAAGTCATGGTAAAAATAGTACTTGCTCAGCTTATTCAAAAAATGAAAGGCTGATATAATAAAAAAGACAAGCATAGTCTTGTTGTAGCACCTCCCGGCCTGGTGTGAAAGGAGGGAAAAGAATCACTATGAAACGCAGTTGTAAAAGAACATTGCAGTATGTGTTTAAAGTGATGGGCACCCTTACAATCTCAACATTGATCAGGTTGGTTGCTATTGCATTGGCAGCGGTATTGCTGGTAAACTATGCGAAATTCACTCCGAGGGAATTTTTAGAGCTGATACATACAATCATTGCTTGATAGATGATTGAGATAGAAAAAACGGACACTCATGGAGGAGCCTATGAGGCTACACGCCATAGCCGCTAATAAGGCCAGGCCGGTGCTGTTTTCCCGAGAGGGCAGCATGATGAAGTGAGTGTCCTTTATTTTTTGCAATTCACTATTTGTTTTGTAAAGGCTGAACAAAAGCATTGAAAAATTGTAGAAAATTTGATTATTATGATAGAATTTGGCGCGAAATTAAAATTTCGCGCCAAATTATGCTGTTTATGCATGAAAATATTCTACTTCCTGATATTCTGAATAGATTAATATTAAATAATATATCAGGAGGTGCTTTATGAATTTGAAGTTCACGAAGAATAGATACATCTTGAATATAATGCTGGTTATCCTTGTTGTCAGTGTTTCGCTGATATACAATTATGCAGCATACGACCGGATTTTAAATGTATTCAGAAACAACAACAGGGAGCTTCCCATATACTGTGTGGATACCCCGGAAAAGAAGGTGGCAATATCCTTCGATGCGGCATGGGGGGCGGACTATACGGAAAAATTGCTGAAAATACTTAAGAATTATGATGTGAAGACTACTTTTTTTCTGGTTGGATTCTGGGTGGATAAATATCCCGAGATGGTAAAGCGAATTGATGAGGAGGGCCATGAAATCGGCAACCATTCATCAAGGCATCCGCATATGTCACAGCTCTCAAAAGAGCAGATCATAGATGAGCTTGCAAAGACCTCGGAGAAAATTGAAGCTATTACAAATAAAAAGGTGACTTTATTCCGCCCTCCTTTCGGTGATTATAACAACAGGCTTATAGAAACCGCAAGAGCTATGGGTATACAAGTTATACAGTGGGATGTGGATTCTCTTGATTATAAGGATTACGGGGCTGATGCAATAGTAAAGCGGGTGCTCTCGAAGGTCAGGAGCGGATCGATAGTGCTGTTTCACAATAATGCCACCTATACGGCGGATGCACTTCCCATTATACTTGAAAACCTGCAGAAGGAAGGGTACAAGATAGTGCCGGTGTCTGAGCTTATTTATAAGGAGAATTATTA
>DAOLPD010000042.1:0-18728 GCA_035417425.1 Bacillota bacterium | reverse complement strand
TTTATACTTTGTCTTCAGTCTGAAGCGGCGAAAGCCGCTTTTTTTTTCTATCTTCCAATAAACAACTGAGTATAGATATAACTCCCGTTACCCTTGGGCGCAATTCCAACACCCAATTCGGTAAAGTTGGGATTCAGGATGTTTTTCCTGTGACCTTCCGAGTTCATCCATGCTTTGAAGGCTGCTTCAGCAGATTGGTTCATTGCAATATTCTCTCCTGCGTACATATAGCTGACGTTATTAGATTTAAGCATATCAAAGGGTGAGCCGTAAGTTGGAGACTGATGGCTGAAATAATTGTTATCCACCATATCCTGTGATTTCATCCTTGCCAGCTTTGTGCAGTCACTGCTGGAGCTGAGAGCCTTTGCACCGGCTTTTGCCCTTTCTGCATTAACAAGCTGTAGTATTCTTGATTCGTCAGAGCTCATGGTACCTGATCCCGTTGCTGCTCCTCCGCCTGCAGTGCCTGCTCCGGTTGTACCTGTGCCTGCACCGGGAGCAGCACCCTTATCGGGAGAAGGAGTAGCAGTCCCGGCACCTGTAGTACCGGTACCTGCGGAAGTACCGTAAGGCTTTGCGCTTGCAGACGGTATGCAGCCGATTCTGCCGCTGTCGGGCATCTTTACTACATACCAGCCATCCAGCTTTCCGAGGGCTCTGATTTTTTGTCCTGACTTCAAAGTACCGACGGATGGGAATTTGTTTCCAGCTCCCGCTCTTACATTTAGGTTATTGGTATTGCATGTAATGTAGCTGAAATCCACTACCTCATAAGTGGCGGATATTTTGTTGCCGTCAGCGCTATTATCTGCCCTTCCGACCACATTGCCCGGAATGGCAGGAGTATTCGGCGCAGCCATGTTATTGGCATTGGGGTCGGTTTGGATGTATCTTCTTGCCGGATCATAAGTACAGCCGCCAAGAGAGGAAACAATCAAAAGGAGTATTGCAGCTGCTGAAAACAGGATTTTGTATCTTTTCATGACTAATTTCCCTCCTAAGGTAATTTAGAATTCAATATAATTTATTTTCATATATATATTTTGACATCAAATGCAATAAAATATTGATTCCAATTACGCCAATTTTTGCAGAAGTGCAAAAATTGAAGGAAGAAAGCAGAAAGGTGTAGAATTAATAATTCTATGGCATATTATTGAACAAATTATGTAGGGGGAAAAAGAGTGAGCATTCTATTACAGGCATTGTTTATTTTTTTTGCAAGAATCGCTGATGTATCAATAGGAACCATGAGAACCATACTGCTTGTTAAAGGTCAGAGAAGAATAGCTTCGATATTGGGTTTTTTTGAAGTAATGATTTATCTTATTGTATTGGGGAAGGTAGTAGGAAATGTCGACAAACCTGTGCTCATTCTGGCATATTGTTCCGGCTACGCTGCCGGCAATATAATCGGAAGCAAGATAGAAGAGAGATTGTCCATCGGACGTTTGGTCGTCCAGGTAATAGTGAAGGAAGCCTTGGAGGAGCTGGTAGAGAGTCTGAGGGAAGCAGGTTTTGGAGTCACTATTATTGAGGGCGAAGGCAAAGAAGGGAAAAGCTATATGCTGAATATAATACTTGACAGAAAACAGGTGAAAACGCTTTATGAAATAGTCGACGGATGTGACTGCGGAGCATTTATTACCACAATGGATGTAAGGTCCTCTCTGGGTGGATATTTCCAGCCTAAGAAGATGTAGTTTGGCTTTTAGTCCACTGAAATTCAGAAATAATCATAGCAGATACTATAAGTATGCCGCCGATTATTCCCATTGCGCCAAGCACTTCGTTCAGCAGAAGGAAAGAGGTCAGTGCTCCGAATACCGGCTCCATGGTAAAAATCAGGGCAATGTGTGATGCGGCTGTAAACTTCTGAGCCGTAGTCTGCATCCAGAATGCAAAGGCCGTGCAGAACACAGCCGAGAACATTAAAGACCAGAAGCTGGGAACAGACATATTTGCCGGAATGGGTTCAAGAATAACAGCAAAGGCCATCCCGTACAATGATACGAAAAATAACTGAACAATGGCAAGCAATGTCGCGTCATGCTTCTGCACATAGGTTCCGGTGAATAGAAGCTGCCAGGCATAACATATCGAACATAATATTGTAAGAAAATCCCCAATGTTAAAGTTAAAATCGCTGCCTGTATATGATAGCAAAAATAAGCCCAAGGTAGCCGTAACTACACTTATTATTGTTTTCAGCTCCAGCTTTGTTTTCTGGTAAAATATTGAGAAAAGAGGTACTATAAGCACTGCAAGACCCGAAAAGAAGCCTGATTTCGAAGCTGTAGTGTACTGTATACCTACAGTTTGGAACGCATAGGTTGCAAAAAGCAATGATGACAGTATCAGCGCAGGTTTTATAAGGCTTTTATTTAAGTTGCGCAGCTTCTTGAAAAACAGCAAGGAAAGCAGCAGACTCGCCACTGCGAATCTTATTCCTATATGATAATATGGGGTCATTGTCTGAAGGGCAATTTTTGTTGCAGGGAAGCCTGCTCCCCAGAATATAGTTACAAGAAGCAAAGCCAGGTCCGCTTTAAGTGATTTTTTCATGGTCTGTTCTCTCCTAAGCTATGTATAAATTATTATGTATAATCTATTGTATAGCATATAATAACAAATATCAATTAATGCATTTATTGTATACTTTTTATTGACACAGCAATACTACGACTATATAATTAATCTATATATATTTCTAAAAGTAATGATGAGGATAAGTAATATGCGGAGGCTTGCGTGCATATGCATCAGATGCATATCACGGCCAGAGAGCCGGCGGCAGGTGCAAGCCGGCAGCTGAAGCTTATGAAATACACCTCTGAACTGCGGGTTGAAAGCATTGCAAGTAGGCCTTGCCGGAAGCTTCCTCCGTTATTACAGGGAAGGGAATATGTAAGTATTCCAGAGTGGGTTTTGCAGTTTTTATATCTGCAAGGCCAAATAGGGTGGTACCGCGAGCCGTTCGTCCCTTTGTGGGCGAAAGGCCTTTATTAATTTTTGGAGGTGTTTATTATGACGATGGTACCTAAATATAATGTATATGATGTATTAAAAGAAAGAGGCTTTATACAGCAGGTTACCCATGAAGGAGAATTAAGAGAACTCCTCGGCAAAGAGTGCATAACCTTTTATATCGGATTTGATCCCACTGCAGACAGCCTTCATGTCGGTCATTTCCTGCAGATAATCGTTATGGCCCATATGCAAAAGGCAGGCCATAGGCCAATAGCTCTTCTCGGTGCAGGAACAGCAATGGTAGGAGATCCAAGCGGTAAAAGCGATATGAGAAAAATGCTGACATTAGAAATGATTGAGCACAACGCGGAAAACTTCAAGAAACAATTTGAGAAATTTCTGGACTTCACCAACGACAGGGCAATCATGGAAAATAATGCTAATTGGCTGCTGCCCCTTAACTATGTTGATTTTTTGAGAGAAATAGGAGTACATTTTTCAGTTAACAGGATGCTCAGCGCCGAATGTTACAAGAGCAGGCTTGATACGGGACTTACCTTTCTGGAATTCAACTACATGCTTATGCAGTCCTATGATTTTCTGGAGCTTTACAGAAAATACAATTGTAAATTGCAGTTAGGCGGCGATGACCAATGGTCAAACATAATTAGCGGAACGGATCTTATACGAAGAGCTGAAGGGGCCAGTGCCTACGGGATGACATTTACTCTGCTGACGACCAGCGAAGGAAAGAAAATGGGCAAGACGGAATCAGGGGCAATATGGCTGGATGGCTCAAAGACCAGCCCCTATGAATTCTATCAGTACTGGAGAAACGTCGATGATGCCGATGTAGAAAAATGTCTTGCATTGCTGACCTTCCTGCCCATGGATGAAGTAAGAAGATTGGGCAGCCTGCCCGGTGAAAAGATAAATGAAGCGAAAAAAGTTCTTGCTTATGAGCTGACCAGGATGGTTCATGGGGAAGAAGAGGCGGCAAAGGCTCAGAAAACGGCAGAATCCCTATTCGGCGGCAGCGGCGACTCGGAGCATATCCCTACAACTGAATTGACAAAAGAGCAATTGGATAAGGGAATAAGCATAATAGACCTTCTGGTTATGACCGGACTTGCTCCTTCCAAAGGAGAGGGCAGGAGACTTATAAACCAGGGTGGAGTATTAGTTGAGGATACCAGAGTTGAGAGCATAGATCTGGTTTTAGGAACTGCGGATCTTAAGGACGGCAAGCTTATCATAAAAAAAGGCAAGAAGACATATCACAGAATAAAAATTAAAGAATGATGCTTCATGATACACGGGGATACACGGGGACGTTTCTCGCGTCCCCATGTCTCCATCCCCATTTCATTTATGATGAAGCTCTTTATCAAGTACATAAAAACTGCCTTTGACTATTGAATCGATTCTTTTCTGCATATTTTTGATCTGAATATAGGTCTCCGGGTATGCAGCTTTTGAAATATCAATCTCACCTTCGCCTTTGGTTTCAAGAATCCGCTGCAGTCTTTTCCTATATTCATCCAACAGCTTTATTTCATCCAGAATATCTTCGTATTTTCTAAGGTATTGATGGTATTCTCTGCTGTTTACATATTCAGATCCCGGGATATTGAGTTCAAAGGATTCGATTTGCTTTTTTGCCTTAGCAACTTCATCCAAGGCAATATTATATTTTTTTAAGAGTTGATGAAGCTCCTTCTGAATAGCTTCCCTATCAAAACCTGAGACGGTTATATATGTTCTTTTCTCTGATTTGTTTCCTATTATACCGGTAACAACCTGGATTTCTGCATTTATGGAACCTCCTATAATTTTACCGTGTTTAGGGTCCATAATTACTTTTTTTGCTTCCAGATGACTGTCAAGAGAATAAAAACCAATATTGATATCTTCTCCTGCAACAATTTTACACTCGTTGCAGTACTTAATAAATACACTCTGTTTTGCCTGTATTACAGATATGTTCTTACCGAAAATACCACCTTTTATATATATGCTTCCTTCTTTTGAGGTTATTTTATTTATTACCCCCAAGCCCATACTGCCTTGTATTGATATATCATTTTTAGCTGTTACGGAGAAACCGTCCTTTACTGTACCTTTAACTGTAACATATCCTTCAAAGGATATGTTACCTGTTTCATAGTCTACGTCCTTTGATATTATGAGGTGATTATCAACCTTTATCTTGTCCCCCTCAAATTTTACGGCACCGTCTGTTTTAGCCCTGAGTATGGTTTTGCCTTCCTCTACGTGCTCTTCAATTGTTTTCTTATCATATTTAAGTGTTAAGTCAATTCCTCTTCGGGCAGGCAATACTTTACCTGTGACAGTCATGCCTGGTTTTCCTTCTGTGGGATGGATTTTCTCTCCCAGCCAATCTCCTTTTTTGACATTATCAATCAAATTAAGCTCATAGTGGTTCACAGTGCCGTCTTCTTTTATAATTGGCTTCTTATCCTGGAATTCATAATACCTGATTACTGCATCTTTGACATTTTCCGGCTTGGTACCCCTTGCGGCTTTTATTTTTTTCTGAACTGTAATAGGTTTCTTAAAAATGTTATCAAGGCCGAAAACAACCCCTGCCTTATCAAGTGCCTCAATTATTTCTGAAGAAATCGGCACTTTGTTTTCGGCAAATTCCTTTGCTGTTATATTGAGTTTTATTGATGCTTCCATCTCGTCCGCAGATATTTCCACTTCCACTCTTGGCTTAATTTGCCCTATGAGTACCCTGAGCCCGGAAGCTTCATCCAATGCTTTTTTCAGGTTTGTAAAGCTATTAAGCTGTAAGAACGGCATATCCATAAGGAGGTAGTTGAATTCACGTATCTGATATCCGCTGAGGTAAACACAAATATACAGCTCATCATTATCGCTGACAAGTGAAAAGTATTCGTTATGAAATATTTCCATAATATTACCTCGAATTACAGATTTTATAACAATTCTATCATGCTGCCTGTGAATTCACAAGTTTTTTGTCAATAAAGCATGGGTAAAAAATTCGCCACTTTGAGCATTTTGGCAAGAATTGAGCTAAATACATCCATTACGGATATAAAAGGGTGAAAGTTGAAATATTAAACATAAACAGAAATACTTATATCATTAGCGCGATTGACTTTCATTGTTAAATACTACATAATGATATAATTGTTATTAAACAGTTTGAAGGTGATATATATGGATAAAAACATAGATGTATATATAAAAAGGCTTATAGAACTCGACTCAAGGGCTGTGAAGCTTAAGCAGGAAAGGGATGCAGAGATTTCGGAACTGGAAATGAGAGGTAAAAATGAGCTTGAGGACTTGGATGAAGAGTTGGAGGAAGCCGTTATTAAGGCAAAGCAGAGACGGGATGAGATAATTGAGGCCGGCAGGCTTCAGGCAAGAGAGATGGAGGAAGCCGTAAATTTAAAGATTGATAAGCTTCAGACCCATTTTGAGAACTTCAAAGAAGATGCTGCAAGGAATATTTGGAAGCAGCTTCTTGCAATTGAGAGGTAAGTTTGATGGATAATATTACCAGGTTCGCTGCTGTGAATACCAAGATAAAATCAATGGAGGGGGAACTCCTGAAGGATGAGGATTATACCTTACTGCTTGGACTGGAATCGGTAACAGAAGTAGCCGGATACCTTAAAGAAAGGACTGCCTATTCTGAAGTTCTTGCAAAAGTGGACACGGGAACTATCCATAGAGGCATGCTGGAGAACCTGATCAAGCAGAAGATGGTAAAGAGCATTGACAGGATAATTCATTACTTTACAGGGGATTATAAGAGCTTTGTCAAAACCCTCTATGCAAAATATGAAATCGAGGAATTAAAGATTTTAGCAAGAGCAGTATATAACGGAAAGGATGCAGCTGCTTTCAGCAACAATGTCTTTTTAGGGAAGCACAGCAGGATTGATACAAGTAAGATTTATGAGGCTAAGTATATAAGAGATATCATATATGCACTTCAAGGCTCTGAGTTCTATAAGTTCTTGATACCTTTGGTTGACGGAGATTTTTCCGAGAATCCTTTCAGATTCGAGATGGTCATGGATATGTCTTACTACTCTATACTGCAGAAGAAATGGAGCAAGCTTGAAAAGCGGGATATAAAGGTATTGGAGCAGGCTCAGGGAATTATTGCCGACCTGCTGAATATTCAGTGGATATATAGGGGTATTAAGTTTTATAGGCTTAGCCCGGAAGAGCTGCTGAACTATACCATTAATATCGGTTACAGGCTGGATTTTAATATGCTGAAGACTCTATGCTATTCAAAAAGTCTGGAGGAATTCAATAGAATTGTAAAATCCACCAGGTATGGTTTTATGCTGAAGGATGACGGAACCACTGATATTTATATGGAAAGAAGGATGGAGCGCTATATATATTTTGAGCTCAAATCCATGATGAAAAATAATGCTCTTTCTATTATTAGCGCTTTTGCATTCATAATATTTCTGCAGTTTGAGGTAAAGGACATAATATCAATAATTGAAGCCATAAGGTATAAAGTACCGGCGGATCAAGCCTATAAATATATCGTAAGGAAGATCTGATAGGAGGTGAAAATCATTGGCTGTTGAGAGAATGAAAATCACGAGTATAATAGGAAAGCTTACAGACCTGGACAAAGTATCAAGACTAATTGTGATAAACGGCAGTACTCATATACTGAATGCTATTTCAGAGTTGAATTCCAATAACCTGAACCTGTCAGCTTCACAGAAGCATATGCAGACTCTTCAGGAATTGGAACATATCAAGCCTTATATTTCAAAGAGGGACTTTTCCAAGGACGAAGGAATAATAAGATCATTTCAGGACTTATTCAATCTGAAGCTGAAGATATGCGAGGATTATTTATGTGTCGGTGATGATTATGAAAATACTATGGCAGAATTGAGGAAGGTGCATGAAGATGTCAGGCATATTTCCAAAGACATGGCAGAGAGAGCAGCCAATATTGAGAAGCTTCAGCAATATCTGAATAATGTGAGTTATCTTAGGAATACTGATTTAAGGCTGGAAGAAATAAATAATTTAAATTTTATGAAATTCAGACTGTTGATGCTTTCTAATGAGAATTTCAAAAAGCTTAAGCTGAATATTGAAAATGTGCCCGCAATAATATTTCAGGCAGCAGTTTTAAGCGGAAATACAGTAATTGCTTCGATCACACCCAAGAGCCTGGAGGAAGAGGCGGAAAGAATTTTCATATCATTGAATTACAAGGAACTGGAGTTGCCCCAGGAATTCAGCGGAACCATAGAGGATGTAATAAATCAGATAAATGCGAAGATCAGTAATGAAAAAAGACAGGTTGAGGAACTTAGAGAATCCGTGGCAGAGCTGAGCCGAACGTACAGTGGTACCGTGTCCAAGGCATATACATTGCTTGAACTAGAAAAAAAGGCGGAAAAGCTAAAGCAGGAAACAGCTTTGGGCAGCAGCATGTTTTTTGTGTTCGGGTTTGTGCCTGAAAGTGAAGTTGAAGGTGTTCGCATTGAACTGAAGCAATATTTCGGCGATAGTATTATATTTATAGCTGACAATGTAGATGATAAAAGGTTGGGAAATGCCCCTCCGACTAAAATGAAGAATATTTCATTATTCAGACCCTTTGAGTCACTGATAAGCATGTATGGGATGCCCAGCTACGGAGAGAAGGATCCTACACCGTTTTTCGCCTTGTCATATATGCTTATGTTTGGAGCAATGTTTGGAGATTTGGGACAAGGACTGATAGTTCTTTTGGCAGGTCTGTTTATAGGTTATAGAACGGCAAATAAGAGCTTTGGAGGGATACTGACAAGGCTGGGGGCCAGTTCCATGATTTTTGGGGCATTATACGGAAGTGTTTTCGGGTCGGAGGAATTGATTGGGGCACTGCTTATAAGGCCAATGGCGAATATAAATACAATGCTCGTAAGTGCAATAGTATTGGGAATCATACTAATAACCATAAGCTATATATACAGTCTGTTGAATCATTACAGCTCGGGGAATATTGAAGAGGGCCTTTTCGGCAGGGAAGGACTGGCAGGATTCCTGTTTTTCCTGACTCTGATACTTGGAGCATTGGGAAAGGCCACAGGAAAACTGACTGTAGGGATAGGCCTGCCATTAGGTGCTATGGTTGTGCTTCTGCTTGTAATGGTGTTTAAACAACCGCTGTCAGGCTTGCTTACAGGCCGCAGGCTTTATGAGGAGTCTCCCGGAGATTATTATATAGAAGCAGGCTTCGGGGTCATAGAGACAGTACTTTCTGTTGCATCCAATATAATATCTTTCATAAGGGTAGGAGCTTTTGCTCTGAACCATGTAGGATTGTATATAGCCTTTGCTACCATGGCTGAAATGCTGAACTCAAAAGCAGGAGGAATAATGGTTCTTATTATTGGAAATATATTTATTATTGGCTTGGAGGGGCTTATAGTGTTTATACAAAGTCTCAGGCTTGAGTACTATGAGCTCTTCAGTAAATACTATTCCGGCTACGGAGTTGAATACAAGCCGGCAGGCTTGTCTGGAAAAGGAGACTCCGGAAATGAGATGGTATGATTCCGGTTAGATGAATTCAAATATAAAACAAATATAAACAGGAGGCATATAAATGAATACAATATTGGGAATTTCAATAGGGATTGTCATATTTACAATAGGTCTGGGAGTCGTATTATACCGTTCGGCAGCCAATATCCAAGGCAGAAAGGTCAGAAACATTTTAAGAGCCAGCTTGGTTTCTTATATGTTTCTAATAGCTTTATTTCTCTTCATTCTTACTCCTGACATTGTACATGCTGCGCAGGAAGGAGATTCCGGCGCAGGCATGGGCTTCATAGCTGCAGGTATATCCACCGGCCTTGCCACAATAGGAGCCGGTTATGCAGTCGGAGCAGTTGGTTCATCAGCTTTGGGAGCAGTTTCAGAGAACCCGAGGATACTGGGGAAAACATTAATATTCGTAGGCTTGGCTGAAGGTATAGCAATTTACGGGCTTATTGTATCAATAATGATATTGGGAGCACTATAGAACGGCTTGCTTTCAGCCACCTTAAAGAGGAGAACGGCAATGAAATTTTTCTTATTAAGCGACAATGTAGATACTTTGACGGGAATGAGGCTTGCAGGAATAAATGGTGTGTTGGTTCATGAAAGAGAAGAGATACTTACTGCTTTTGATGAAGCATGCAGCAGCAATGATATCGGAATAATACTAATGACGGAGCTGTTGGCAGAAAAGGTTCCGGAGGAAGTTAAGGCTATAAGGCTGGACGCGTCCAAGCCTATAATTACTATTATTCCCGACAGGCATGGGGAAAGGCGCAGAAGAGATTATATAACAAGCTACATTAAAGAGTCCATAGGGCTGAAGATTTGAGGTGATGAGTTTTGTCAGTATCGGTTGAAGATAAGATAGAGCTTTTCAGAAACATAATATTCAAGGATATAGAAGAGTCTGCTTATGATAGAAGGCATAAAGCTGCAGAAGGCTTTAATAAGAATAAGGACAGACTCTTGCAGGAAGTTGAGATCAGAAAGAATCAGATAATGCAAGAAGCGGAGAAAAAGGCGGAGAAAGAGAAACAGCAGCTTATAGCAAAGACAAAGTCTCAGGGTCAGCATCGTTTGCTTGAAAAAAGGCAGCAGTTCATAAATGAAGTAACAGAGATGCTGATTCGGAAAGCCGACAGCTTTGTATCTGAGGAGGGCTACAAGGAATATCTGACAGCAAGTCTGAAGAAGGCTGCCGTCGTTTTTGAAAATGCCGCTTCAGTACAATTTGCTTTTACAAAGAGGGATTTGAGAACCTTAAAGGAATTTATCGAACAGGAAATAGCCTCCGGAGTTTTGAAGGACAGATGTCAGTTTAAAGAATCAGAAAAGAATATAATAGGAGGCTTTTATGCGGAGGATGAGAAACGGGAAATACAGGTGGATTATACATTAAGATCCTTGATTGAGGAAAATCGTGAGCTGATTGGGAGCAATATATCCCGCAGGCTTGATGAGGTGTAAGGCAATGGACACTAATAAAGGAAAAATTGTATATATTAACGGCCCTGTAGTTAAGGTTGCTGAGGCCTACGACCTTAAGATGAGGGAAATGGTTCTGGTAGGACGCAAGCAGCTGATCGGGGAAGTGATCTCTGTTGATAATGAGACAGCCACTATACAGGTATATGAGGAGACCACAGGACTTATGAGAGGAGAAGGTATAATCTCCACTGGAAGGCCTTTATCGGTAAAACTGGGGCCCGGAATAATAAAGTATATTTTTGACGGTATAGAGCGTCCGCTTCTTAGTATGTACGAAGCAGGCACAGCATTCATACCTGAAGGAATCGGTATGATTACAATAGATGAAGAAAAACTGTGGGATGCGGAAATAATTGTAAAAATCGGAGATTACCTTAACTCAGGGGACATATATGCAAAAGTACAGGAGACATCGCTTATTGAGCACAGGCTTATGGTTCCTCCCGGCATTAGCGGGAGGGTGGTTTTTGCAGAAAAGAGCGGCAGCTATAATATTGAGCACGTACTTGTTAAGCTGGAAACGGAGACGGGAACTCACGAGCTGAAAATGTATCAGATGTGGCCTGTAAGAGATGCCCGGCCTGTAAGCCGAAGGAACCCCATAGCAAAACCGCTGATTACGGGCCAGAGAATAATAGACTCCTTCTTTCCGCTGGCAAAGGGCGGCACAGCAGCCATTCCGGGAGGCTTCGGAACAGGTAAGACAATAACTCAGCATCAGCTTGCAAAATGGAGTGATGCCGATATTATTGTTTATATTGGTGTCGGAGAAAGAGGAAATGAAATGACAGAAGTGCTCGAGGATTTCCCGAAGATAATCGATCCTAAAAGCGGAAAATCAATTATGGAGAGGACAGTACTGATAGCAAATACCTCCAACATGCCTGTGGCAGCCAGGGAAGCGTCAATTTATACCGGAATAACTATAGCTGAATATTTCCGTGATATGGGCTACAACATAGCAATAATGGCAGACTCTACCTCCAGATGGGCTGAAGCCTTAAGAGAGATTTCCGGAAGGCTTGAAGAGATGCCTGCTGAAGAAGGATATCCTGCTTATCTTCCCTCAAGACTTGCCCAATTCTATGAAAGAGCCGGAGATGTGGAAGCCTTAGGCGGCAGAGACGGGTCTATTACAATAATAGGGGCCGTGTCACCGGCGGGGGGAGATTTTTCAGAGCCGGTTACTCAGAATACCAAGAGGGTTGTAAGCACTTTCCTTGCTCTGGATAAGTCACTGGCTTATGCCAGACACTATCCCGCCATTAACTGGTTGAAGTCATACAGCGGATATATTACTGATCTGAGCTCGTGGTATGAGGAAAACATTGCTCCGGATATGCTTGAGCTCAGGGCAAAGCTATTGAGGCTGCTTCAGGAAGAGGAAAAGCTCATGGAAATAGTCAAGCTGGTGGGCGAGGACATATTACCCGATGACCAGCGGTTGGTACTGGAAATTTCCAGGGTTATCAAGGTAGGCTATCTTCAGCAGAACGCCTATCATAAGAATGATGCCCATGTATCCCTGAAAAAGCAGTATGGAATGCTTAGGGTAATAGACAGGCTGTATGATAAAGCCTATAATTGTGTAAAAAATGGTGTCCCAATATCCAAGGCAAAGAATGATGAGTTATTTTACAAGATTACAACTATGAAATATAATGTTTCAGAAGACAAACTGGAGATGTTTGATGAATTGATAAATGAGATTGACAGCTTCTATGACAGCCTGAAAACCATGTACGGCAGAGAGGTGAGCAGACAATGAGATTAAAATATTTAAAGCTGCAAAAGGTAGAAGGGCCTCTTATAATTCTCAGTGGGGTCAAGGACGCTGTATTTGGAGAAGTCGTAGACATTGAGGTGGAGCAGGAAGTACACAAGAAAGGTAAGGTCGTACAAATTGACAGAGACAAAGTTATAATACAGGTTTTTGAAGGTACTGCCGGGATATCTCTCAATAATGCCAGTGTTTCCTTTACAGGGAAACCAATGGAGATACCCCTGTCAAGGGATATACTGGGAAGAGCCTTTAATGGTATAGGTGAGCCAATAGATGGAGCAGGCTTCTATGCGGACAGTAAGTATGATGTTAACGGGCGTCCTATAAATCCCGTAGGAAGAAGGTATCCGCGAAACTATATAGAGACAGGAATATCCTCAATAGACGGTCTTGCGACTCTTGTAAGAGGACAAAAGCTGCCGCTGTTTTCAGGTGACGGATTGCCCCATAATGAACTTGCGGCACAAATAGTTAAGCAGGCAAGGATATCAGGGGATGATGAGAGCAATTTTGCCGTTGTATTTGCTGCGATGGGGATAAAACATGATGAGGCTGATTTTTTCAGAAAGCAGTTTGAGTCGTCAGGGGTTGCAAGCAGGGTGGTAATGTATATAAACCTGGCAGATGATCCCATTGTAGAAAGAATTACTACGCCCAGATGCGCACTGACTGCAGCAGAACACCTGGCATTTGTTCATAATATGCACATACTGGTAATAATGACCAATATGACCAGCTATAGTGAAGCTTTAAGAGAACTTTCGGCATCCAGGGAAGAGGTGCCTTCAAGAAAAGGCTATCCGGGATATCTGTATTCTGATCTGGCAAGTCTTTATGAACGGGCAGGAATGATAAAGGGTTCAAAGGGCAGTATAACTCAGATACCGATACTTACAATGCCTAACGATGATATAACTCATCCGGTGCCGGATCTTACAGGGTTTATTACCGAAGGGCAAATAATTTTATCAAGGGAACTTCACCAGAGGGCAATATTCCCCCCCATCAATGTGCTGCCGTCATTGTCCAGACTGCAGAAGGAAAGCATAGGCGAAGGCTTTACCAGGGAGGACCATCCTGATGTCGCCAATCAGGTATTTTCGGCATATTCCCATGTTCAGGACGTAAGGTCACTGGCTCAGGTAATAGGTGAAGATGACATTTCTGAAATGGATAAGAAATATATGGAGTTTGGGAGAAAATTTGAGCAGAAGTTCCTGAACCAAGGCTTTGAGGTGAACAGAAGCATGGAGGAAACCTTGGATATCATGTGGGAGCTTCTGACATTGCTTCCAAAATCCGAGCTTGACAGGGTCAATCCGGAACTGCTTGATAAGTACTATGGCAAGAGGTAGTGAAAACAATGGAAATCAGTTATACCAAAACCAGCCTCATAGCCGCACAGAATTCCCTTGAGCTTTCTAAAAAGGGCTATGAGCTGCTGGATAAAAAAAGAAATGTACTTATTATGACCATGATGAGCTTTATTGAAAAGGCTGAAGAGATTCAGAAAAAAGTAGCAGTAGTATTCGGTGATGCCTATGAGGCACTTCAGACTGCAAATATTACTATGGGGATAAGCAATATAGAGCAAATTGCCCAGTCCATACCGGAGGCATCAGGCTTCGAAATATTGGATAAAAGTATAATGGGTGTTGAAATACCTGAAATAAAACATCAGGAAGAGAAGCTTATCCACTACTATAGCTTTTATCATACCAATACGGCTCTTGATGTGGCAATGCAGAAATTCCACGAGGTGAAGCTGCTGCTTTATGAGCTTTCGGAAATTGAGGACTCGGTTTACAAGCTTGCAATGGAGGTAAAAAGGACTCAGAAAAGGACAAATGCACTGCAAAATATTCAGATACCCAAATATGAGGAAATAGTGGGCAAGATACTGGAAGTACTGGAGGAACGTGAAAGGGAAGACTTTTTCAGACTGAAGGTAGTGAAGAAAAAGGGTGAAAAAAGAGCTGCCAAGTAAAGGCAGCTCTTTCCTTATCCAAGCATTTTCTCTAAGTCTGCTTTTGCATCACCGCTTATAAGCTGCAGGTTGAAGTTCTTCTGAAGTACTTCAACTACATTTGAGGTGAACCATTCAGGAGCTTTTGGCCCTATATGGATATTCTTCACACCCAGGTGGAGAAGACCCAGAAGTACAGCTACCGCCTTCTGCTCAAACCATGATAGTACAATACTTAAAGGAAGGTCATTAACAGAGCAGTTGAAGGCTTCTGCAAGAGCGATGGCTATTTTTGCTGCGGAGCCTGAGTTGTTGCACTGCCCCAGGTCTATATACCTTGGTATGTTTGTACCTGGTACTGTTCCAAAATCGTGGTCATTGAACCTGAATTTTCCGCAGGAAGTGGTAAGAAGCACACAGTCTGCCGGCAGTGAAAGAGCAAGCTCTCTGTAGTAGTCTCTGCCTTTGGTTGGAGCATCACAGCCTGCAATGACAAAGAACCTTCTTATTTTACCGGTTTTTACCGCATCGATTATTTCGGGTGCTATTGAGAGGACAGTTTGATGATGGAAACCTGTAATAAGGGTCTTATCTGATTCAATATCAACTTCCGGCAATGAAAGTGCTTTTTCTATAATGGGAGAGAAATCATCATTAATAATTTTCTGTATTCCTTCCAGTCCTGCTGTTCCGTAAGAGAAGAATCTGTCTGAATATGTTCCTCTAATTGGCATGAGACAGTTGGTAGTTCCCAGTATGGCACCCGGGAATTCCTCAAAAAGCTTTCTCTGATCATACCAGGCTTTACCTACATTGCCTTTCAGGTGGCTGTATTTCTTAAGTTCAGGATATCCATGAGCAGGAAGCATTTCGGAATGAGTATAAATATTGATACCCTTGCCTTCTGTCTGCTTGAGAAGTTCCTCTAACGCATAAAGATTGTGGCCCGTAACAAGTATGCAGTGACCTTGGATTTTGTCCTGTGATACTGTAACAGGAACCGGTACACCTAATCTTGACGTATGAGCCTTGTCCAAAAGTTCCATAACCTTAACTGCAGCAGAACCTACTTTGAGAACCATGTCAATGTGTTCTTTCAGATTGAAGTTTGAATTTGTCAGACTCATATAAAGAGCTTGGTGAGTTATGCCGTCAACCTCAGGGTCGATGTAACCCATTTCCCTTGCATGGGTAGCATAGGCAGCTATGCCTTTCAAGCCGAATATCATTGTATCCTGAAGTGCAGCTATATCTTCATTTTTTCCGCATACTCCCACTTTTGTGCATCCGCCGTGGGGGGTTTGTTCACATTGATTACAGAACATATTGTTTCCTCCTAATAATATATTTTTTTGATTTAATTGGATTTTACTAAAAGAATCAGCTTATGGATGTGATATATATCACACAAAGGGATGATAATAATCATGGAGCAGAATCCGCTATTGCCTAAACATGCAGTATTAATTATAATAAAGTAGAACAGCGGCAAGCTGCAGCTGCTCACCATAATACAAAGGAGGAAAGAATGTGACTGAATACAGGGGACGCTGGGAAGCGATAAGGGGACCTTTAATAGTGATAGCTGCAATAATTGCATTAATAACATTTATATATGCTTTTGCCCCTCGTGGCTTCTGGGCTTACTTTTTTATTGGATTGCTGCTGCTGTTTATTCCCCCTGTGTATAGCGGCTTGATACTAAAAATAAAAATAAGCGATAAGAAAATTGTTATAATAAGACCTTTTACCAGAGTGGCAATCAAGTTTGAGAATGTGGCTTTATGTGCCGTACACTGTGTTGAAGACGGTAAATACCTGCTTTATGCTTTTGTAAAGCAGAGATACCGGGGGGGTTATACAGTAAAGGGTATAAAACCCAAGCTTCCTTTTGATGAAGTTGTTAAGATGTCTTTAAAGGAGGAGTGCTTGGATCTGGATGTGAATTTCAATAGGGCTAAGAAAATCCCGGTATCATTTGTTGAAAACTGTGAGGAGCTTAAGGACAGGTTCCTGCTGGAAGTAGGCAAACACCATGTAAAAATTACGGAAAAAGGGTAAAGGCTTCATACGAAGTCTTCTTTTTTTTGCATAATTTAAATAAAATGTATTTATTTACATGACAAATTGCAACAATATCATGGCAGAAAACGTCATATTTCATGCTATAATTAGTTTATAAAGCAATATATTTTAAATTGTGAGGTGCCTATGAAAGAGAAGAAGTTTTTTGCCGTAATTATTACACTACTATTCGTATTAATGCTTACTGTCGGCTGTACATACAATCAAGCTGCACCGGCAATAACCACAAATCCCATACCAGCCGCCGCGGAACAACCCCAAGAGACAACTGTTTCCGAAGTATACGAGGCTCCGGATCCTAAAGAATCAGATCAGGATGAAAAGCTTGGAGTGGTATACATAAGTGCCAGTAAACTCAAGGTAAGAGAGTCAGCGGGAACTGATGCAAAGGTATTGGATAATCTTATCAAAGGCACTGCTGCAGATATAGTTGAAGAAAAAATGGATGAATCGGGGAAGACCTGGTACAGGATAAGCTATGACGATATAAAAGGAAGTAATGAGGGCTGGATAGCTGCCGAGTATACAGTCAGGGACAGGACCGAGCTTCTGGATGAAAACCTGAGGAAGCTTGACTTTTCACCTCAGAATAAGACCTATGAATATCCGGGGAACCCCAGGGTACAGGCAAGGGGAATATATCTCACCAAATATTCAGCTTCAAATGATAGACTGGACAAGCTTATTGAAATGACAAAAAGGACAAAGATAAATACATTTGTAATAGATGTCAAGGATGATAAGGGTCATATGCTTTTTCCCACCAAAGCCGCAGAGAAGTACAGCCCTGATGCCAATAAGCATGCTACTGTCAAGGACATAGAAGCGCTGATGAAAAAGCTTAAGGAAAACAATATATATACAGTTGCCAGGATAGTATCCTTCAAAGATCCCACTTATACCAGCCATCATCCGGACAGAGCCATTATATACAGGGATAGCGGAAAGCCGTTTACAAACAGCGACGGTTTGATTTGGGCATCTGCCTATGACAAGGTTCTGTGGGAATATAATCTGGAAGTGTCAAAGGAAGCAGCGGAAGCAGGTTTTAATGAAATACAATTTGACTATGTAAGATTCCCTGCATCGGACGGAGGGAAATTGGACAAATCCCTGGACTACAGGAATACCGAAGGAGAATCAAAACCGCAGGCTATACAGGATTACCTGAAATATGCAAGGGAGAAACTGGCTCCTTTGAATGTATATATATCGGCCGACGTATATGGCCTTGTAGGCTCGGTAGCGGATGACATGTCGCTGGGACAGTATTGGGAAGCGGTCAGCAATGTAGTGGA
The DNA here is from genome assembly GCA_035417425.1 of Bacillota bacterium. Classification (GTDB taxonomy): domain Bacteria; phylum Bacillota; class Clostridia; order Lutisporales; family Lutisporaceae; genus BRH-c25. Next base: position 553 of record DAOLPD010000042.1, on the reverse strand, counting down.
CTATATTTGTCCGATGATGTATCCAAGCCATTATGCCAACGGCACTTATGGACTTCCGGTCCCTGATGCATATCCATACGAGACTGTTTTCCATTCCGCCAAGGATTCTGCAGCCCGGAACAAGAATATAGAGACACCTGGGACCATAAGGCCATGGATACAGGATTTTACTGCACCTTGGGTACCTGGGCATATCACGTATTCGGACAAGCAGGTAAAGGAACAAATAAGCGCTCTTGAGGAGAACGGTATTGGGGAATATCTTCTTTGGAATGCCGGAAACAGGTATTCGGAAGGAGCGGTAACGGAATAGGGTTAATGTCGAAGATTACCTTTTTAGGCCTGATTACAGGCCTTTTTTTTTCTGGTATCTGAACAAAAGGTTCACCCAGACAAAAGTGAAGATATATGTTACTATGGACCAGGGAACAATCCTCCAGCCCGTAAACACTATTGTCCTTGCATACAGGCTCAGAATTTCAAAGGCCAGTAAAAGTATTATCCATATGAAGGTATATACAACGGCGGGTTTAATCCTTTCAGGCAGGAAAAA